>NZ_JBFAOH010000118.1:0-1000 GCF_040675175.1 Nonomuraea sp. NPDC049649 | reverse complement strand
AATGCACAGCCCTGTCATGTACGAGAGCCTCCACCGGCCCTCAGACACCGTCGAGTGACCTCACCTCAGGTGTCCGTGCTACAGGGGGAACCTCATGGGAGATGCGCCGCCGCGGCTGGTCACAAGAGCGCATGGCCCAGGAACTCACCAACGCCGGATGCCCGACCCATCAGTCAGCCATCTCCAAAATCGTCAACCCCAAGCCCGACGGCAGCCGCCGCGCCATCAGCGTGGACGAGGCCATCGCACTGGCCCGGGTGTTTGGCATCGCCCTGGAAGAACTCCCACTTCCTCTGGACGACGCCGAAGGCCGCGACCTGCACGACCTGAGCCGCACCGTCACTCACGAAGGCCGCAACGCCACAGAGCAGTACGCCCACTTCCTCCTTGCCTGGGCCCGCCTGCGTCACCGCCTCGCCCAGGAGGAGAACCGCACCGCCTATGAGGGCTTCCTGGCTCAGCGCAGAGTCGAACAGGATACGGCCGAGCAGGCGATCGCCTTCTGGCGGGATGCCGATTCCTGGCGTGAGGTGACGGCCGGCTACGAGACGCTGCACCGGATCCTGCAGGCCATGGGCGACGGCCGCGACCTGACCCCACCGGCAGAAGAGTCCCGCCGGCGCCACAGCATCGTGGCCGATCTCGTCCGCCTGCGTGATTCGTTCGCCACCAAGATCCCCAGTACACCGGTGCGGGTGGTACCGGACCTTATCTACCACGCGGCCGAGTCGCTGGTGCGCACCGGCCTGCAAGAGGTCGCCATCGGTGTCATCGACGCCTACGAGCGCGGCACCACACACCCCACCGACGCAGTCACGAAGGAGATCGACCGCAGGCTCCAGGAGATCAGCGACCGGGAACCACAAGATCGCCTGGATTATCTGGAAAGCCTGGGGGCCGGATAGGGGTGTGTCCAGTAAACGGTGTAACTCGATCTTGAATTAGTTCTATCGGGTGGTCGGGGTCAGGCGGCCTTCGAAGGTGATGGCGAAGGCGTTCA
>NZ_JBFAOH010000117.1:0-1003 GCF_040675175.1 Nonomuraea sp. NPDC049649 | reverse complement strand
TCACAGTGGCGACGTCGGCATCAAGCCCGCGCCCGCCGCTGCCATTACCAGCGACAGCGACGAATCATCGATCACTAAATGCGGCTGGAGTACTAAGAGCCTCCGCCGTCGTGATTCCGTGGAGCGTCAGGGGCTCGTCCTTGACGCTAACGATCCGCTCGACGCAGCGGTGAGCGACCGATCACAAAGTGGCGTCTGCCTTTTTCAGGAGAGCCACTCCTGAAGTCCGGGGAGATGCCCGACCTCCGACTCGATACGCTGCCTGTCGTCAGTCGTGAGATCCAGGCCACGCAGATCGGCGAGCCATGGATCGGTGGGCTCGCCGAGGACCATGGCTAGGTCGATGAGGTGGCACAGGGCGATGGCTCGCTCGGCCGGCGAGGCGTCTGCGCCGTGCCTGCGCATCGCGGACTTGAGCGCGCGGAAGGCCTGCAGGTCATCGTTCTTGAACTCGCGCAGTATCCGGGCGTTGTCGAGCGCCTTGGCCAGGCCCATCAGCTTCTTCGAGCCGCCGTACTCCAGTTCGGCGGGCTCGTTGCGCTGGATGAAGAGGATTGAGTTCCCGGACGGGTCGATCAGCGTGAATCGGGACGAGCCTGGCCGGTAGCGGGTGATCCGTGGCAGGCCTGAACTCAGCATTTTGCCGTGGACCCGGCGCATCGCCGCGACGAACGCCGCGTGGTACGGCGCCACGGCGTCGACCATGACCAGGCAGCTTCCGGACTCCTCCCGGGCAGGATCCAGGCCTTTGGGCGCCGGGCCGAAGTGCAGTTGGAATCCGCTCCACTGCAGGGCCAGGTAAACATAGGGTTTGCTCTGCTTGTAGGTCGCCTGGAACCCCAGCGCCTCATAGAACGCCAAGGTCTCCTCCACCGAAACGCACGGCATCAGCGGCACCGTCGTCTCGTTCCGGTAGCTGTCAAACCGGATGACACACGTCATGCTGCGTTGCTTGCCTGCCGGTCCTCCATAGTCTCGATGGTGGCGGGCTGCGGCTCGTTGA
>NZ_JBFAOH010000116.1:0-1042 GCF_040675175.1 Nonomuraea sp. NPDC049649 | reverse complement strand
CGGGACTGTACGGTTTTCGGTGTAACTCCTGATCAAGGAGAACGCACCTGATGAGTACTGTGATCCAGGCATCGACGGAGATCGATCTGGAGGACGCCGCAGTGGCACGCAACGAGCCCAAGGACTCTGACCAGGAGCTCGTCGGCCGTCTGGTCGACCAGGCCCGCGCCGAGGGCATCGAACTCGTGGGGGAGAACGGGCTGCTGGGCCGGCTGACCAAGCTGGTGCTGGAGTCCGCCCTGGAAGGTGAGATCACCGACCATCTCGGCTACGACAAGCACGAGCGCGCCGGCGGCCAGACGGGCAACTCGCGCAACGGGACCCGGTCCAAGACCGTCATCACCGATGTCGGGCCGGTGGAGGTCACCGTGCCACGCGACCGGGACGGCAGCTTCGAGCCGAAGATCGTGCGCAAGCGGCAGCGGCGGCTGTCCGGGGTGGATGAGATGGTCATCTCGCTGGCCGCCAAGGGCTTGACCACGGGCGAGATCTCCGCGCACCTGGCCGAGGTGTACGGCGCCGAGGTGTCCAAGCAGACCATCTCCACCATCACCGACAAGGTGCTGGACGGGATGGCCGAATGGCAGAACCGGCCGCTCGACCCCGTCTACCCGGTGATCTTCATCGACGCCATCCACGTCAAGCTGCGCGAGGGCCAGGTCGCCAACCGGCCGATCTACGTGGCGATGGCGGTCACCGTGGACGGCGAGCGCGACATCCTCGGCTTGTGGGCCGGCGACGGCGGCGAGGGCGCCAAGTTCTGGCTGCACGTGCTGACCGAGATCAAGAACCGCGGCGTCGGTGATGCCCTGATGGTGGTCTGCGACGGCCTGAAGGGGCTGCCGCAGGCGATCGAGCAGGTCTGGCCTCAGGCCGTCGTCCAGACCTGCGTGGTGCACCTGCTGCGCGCCTCGTTCCGCTACGCCGCCCGCCAGCACTGGGACGCCATCGCCAAGGCCCTCAAGCCGGTTTACACCGCGCCGACCGAGGCAGCCGCGCTCGAGCGGTTCTACGAGTTCGCCGAGGTGTGGGGCGGCAGGTA
>NZ_JBFAOH010000115.1:0-1103 GCF_040675175.1 Nonomuraea sp. NPDC049649 | reverse complement strand
TGCCCGCACTGGTGCGGTCATTCTTCGCCGATCCGCATCTGGCCTACATCGGTGAGAGCCTCCGGTAGTCCAGAAACCCACGAACTGATTGAATCTTCATCACCGCCAAGTTCCGCGTCCGCCCGGAGTCCGCCGACAGGTGGCCGGAGATCGTCGCGGAGTTCACCCGGGCCACCCGCGCCGAGCCCGGCTGCCTCTGGTTCGACTGGTCGCGCAGCCTGGACGACCCGAACGAGTACGTGCTGGTGGAGGCGTTCCGGGACGACGAGGCGGGCGCCGCGCACGTCCAGTCGGAGCACTTCCGCCAGGCCCAGCGCGACCTGCCGCCGCACCTGGCGGAGACGCCGCGGATCATCAACACCACGATCCCGCAGGACGACTGGTCGCGCCTGGGCGAGATGGCCGTCGACTGACCCGTCGAGAGGGCCGGCGGCCCCGGCCCTCTCCCGGTCAGGCCCCGGCGGCGTCCAGCAGCCCCTGAATGTCGATCTTCTTCATCCCCTGCATGGCCTGGAAGACCCTCCCCGCCACCTCGGGGTCCGGGTGGCTCAGCAGCCGGGGCAGCTCACGGGGGACGATCTGCCAGGACAGGCCGTAGCGGTCCTTCAGCCACCCGCACGGCCCCTCCTCACCGCCCTCGGTGAGCTTGCCCCACAGCTCGTCGACCTCCTCCTGCGACTCGCAGTCGACGAAAAGCGAGATCGCCTCGTTGAAGGTGAACTGCGGCCCGCCGTTGAGCGCCAGGTAGCGCTGCCCGGCCAGCTCGAACACGACCATCATCGGCTTGCCGTCCGGCCCCGGCTGCACCTCCACCACCCGGGAACCGGGGAAGATCGAGGTGTAGAAGACGGCGGCCTCCTCAGCCTGGCCGTCGAACCAGAGGAACGTGGTGATCTTCTGCATGACGCGTCCTTTCGGCATGTTCTTCGTTCTCTCACTGACGCGTCGGACACGCCTGCGCCGGATCGACATCCCTGCCGGAGATTTCCCGTCATACACGTGCGGGCGGGCGCCGCGCTCTATCGTGGCTGTCACATCCATCGAAGCTAGGTGACCTGCGATGATCCGTCCAAGTCATGATTGGCCTGGTTTCGATAGCCGTT
>NZ_JBFAOH010000114.1:0-1283 GCF_040675175.1 Nonomuraea sp. NPDC049649 | reverse complement strand
CCGGCCCGATCCGAGCACGAACAGTAGTCAACGACAACATCAGGGGGTCAAGATTCAACCGTCGTCAGGGGGTCAGAATTCGGCCGTCGTTGACACCTCGCCCCGGGGCCAGAGCGGCCGCCAACAAGAAGACTAACGTGACCTGTGCCTACACACCCTGGGCCGTCGACGGACAGCAGAACGGCGGTCTCGAATTCGTCGACCCCGCCAGCAACCCCAACGACCAGCCAAAGGGCAAAGGCGCCTACTACCTGGTCGAATGCTCCGACGGCTACCGGGACGTTATCTGGATCGCCAAGAAGCACGACCCCGGAATCACCCCCGAGCAGCTCGCCCGCAGGGCCTACGCACGGATTCCGATCAGGTCACCGAAAGTCCTCACCGCCCCTCCCCGCGGCAAGGAAGGCCTCGTCGGACTCCCGCACTGGTTCTACCTGGCCAAGGGTGAATGGGCTGCCAAATCGAAGCGCATGCGAGCCGGCCTCGTCTGGGCAGAAGCCACCGCGACACCACAGCGGATGACGGTCAATCCAGGCGACGGCCAGACGATCACGTGCGATGGCCCCGGCACCAGGTACGACCCCACCACGCCAGCCGACCAACAGCGCTCCACCTGCTCGTACCGCTACTCCCGCCCGAGCAGTTCCAACCGAGTCACCGTCTCCGTGACCTGGGGCGGCACCTGGCGTGGCTCCGGCGGGACGAGCGGCACGCTGCCACCCATCACCCGATCGGTCACGTTCCCGGTCCGAGTCGTCGAAGCCCAGGCCCTCGTCACGAAGGGATAGCCCATGCTCTACCGGCTCAAGCCGAACAGGGGACAGGGCGAGGCCTCCCACGTCCGCCCCCTGCCTGGCAGGCGCCGTCCGACGATGCTCGTGGCGAGCGTCGCGTTGACGGCCCTTGGCGCGCTCATCGCATGGGAGGTGTACGGTGCCGCCGGCCAGCAGACTCCCGTCCTGGTCATGGCCCGGGACGTCCCCATCGGCCAGCAACTTCAGGCGCAAGACCTACGCACCGTGGCCATGGGCATGGATCCGGCTGTCCACTCACTGACCGCCACCGACAAAAGCACGGTGATCGGCAAGCGCGCCGCCGTCGACCTGAAAGCCGGCAGCCTCCTCGCGCCTAACCAACTAACAGAGACCCTCACCCCAGCACCCGGCCAGGTCGTCGTTCCAGTGGCTATCAGAGGGCGGTCTGTGAGCCTATGCCCGTGATGTCGTACTGTGATCGAGTGAATCTGTAGCGTTATGCCCGGCTGGTGAGCGTGGACGTGCTGA
>NZ_JBFAOH010000113.1:0-1315 GCF_040675175.1 Nonomuraea sp. NPDC049649 | reverse complement strand
GTACTACATTCACAGATCTTGAGGTAGTGGATCTCCACGTCGCCGGTAATGGCTGAGCCGGGCGCGGGCCTGGTGGAGGCGGCGGAAGGCTGACCAGGCCAGGACGTGTTCGATGGCGTTGGCGGCGGGGATGAACAGCCGGGCCAGGACGCGGCGGATCTCCGCCAGCGAGGGCGGCGGCACGGGCTCGGGAGCGTTGTTCATGGTGGTTGCGGCGGTGGCTGACGGTCTTTTCCCTGGTCGGCGGGGGCGGTGTTGTCGGGTAAGGCCGTCTGGGTGACGGCGAGGAAGGCCAGGGCGAGCATGACGGTGGTGACGTGCCGGTGCCAGGGTGTCCACTTGCGGACCTGGTACTGGGTCAGGCCGAGCAGGTCCTTGCTCTGAGCGTTGTTCTCCTCGATCTTCCAGCGCAGCCCGGCAAGTTTGATCAGTTCGGTGATCGGGGTGCCGAGCGGGGCGTGGGCGAGGAAGAACTCGATCTCACAGGGGTCGGTGACCGAGCGGCGGATGAGCACGGTGTGGGCGTGCTCGGGAGCGGGTTGCTGGTCGGCCAGGCGCACGGGCACGGAGGTCCAGTCATACACGCGGATGCCCTTGGTGCCTTGTCCACAGGAGCGACGTTCCCAGATGGCCGGGTTGCCGTGGGCCAGCAGGCGATCGAGCAGGTGGCCGACCGGTTCGCTGCCGCCGCGTACGGCGATCAGCGGCAGGTCGACCGGGACGGCCAGCACGTAGCCGATCCGCCGATCGTGACAGAAGGCGCGCAGGTCGGGATCGCGCCCGTAACCGCAGTCGCCGCACAGGTAGCGAAACGGAGTGCCGGCCGCGATCTCCTCTTTGAGCATGTCGATCACCAGGTGCGGCTTGGTGGCGAAGACCACCTCGTCGGGAACCCCGGCTTGCTTGCGCCGTTCTGGATCGTCTGTCCAGGTCTCGGGCAGGTACAGCCGCCGGTTGACGAAGGCGTGCCCCGCTGCGGAGGCATAGGTGAGCATGGGCATGACCTGGCAGTTTTCGACTTGTCCGGTCAGCCCGCAGTATTGGCGGGCCACGCCAACGGATCTGTCGCCCTTCTTGATCGCGCTGGTGTCGTCGGCGATGAGCACACCATCGGCACGGCCCAGATGCTTCAGCACGTAGGCGCGTACCTCATCGCGCAGCGCGTCGGCGTCCCACTTGGCTCCGTTCAGCAGCCATTCGAACCGGTGGGCCTTGATGTGGCCGATGTGGTCGGCCAGCTGCCAGGAGTTCTTCCGCGGGACGTCGGCCAGCAGAGCGCGGACCAGGTCACCGAACGTTGAGCGGGGCTCAGGCC
>NZ_JBFAOH010000112.1:0-1325 GCF_040675175.1 Nonomuraea sp. NPDC049649 | reverse complement strand
TGAGGAGTGCTGGTCACGGGCTCGTTGCCGGATTACGGACGCGGCTGAGCGAACAAGCCCGGCTCCGTTTCCACCAGAATGCCGAGGCTGACCAGGCGCTTGAGCTTGGCGCGGGTGTTTTCGATGTTCTTCCGCTCCAGGGGAAGGTCCAGGGCCAGGCAGAGGTCGCGCGCTCGTGTGGGCTGGCCGGCGCTGGTCATGAGGGTGAGGATCTGCTGGTAGGCGGGATGGCCGGGGACCACCGGTGCCGGTGGCGGCGGGGATGCCGGATCGGGCTCGCCGGCCAGGACGAGCAAGGTCTTGCGGGTGATCCGCAGATGATCGAGGTCCAGGTCGAGGTCCCGCAGGCGGGCGGTCAACTCCTCAATCCGAGCTTGGATCTGTTCGATCTGGCTGGTCAGCGCCTTCTCGCGGGCGTCGATCCGGTCCAGCAGCCACGCGCCGGGATCCGGCGTGCTCACGTGGTGCGCCAAGCGGGAGTGGAAGGGCCGGCCAACCGGCGGCTCATCACATCCGTCATCGCCCAGTACACCCGTGACTCCGAGCTGGCCGGATCGTGTTCGTAGTCGCGCACCAGGCGCCGGTGCAGGGACATCGTGCCGTAGGTCTGCTCCACCACCCACCGCTTGGGCTGGGGGACGAACCCGGCCCCGGCGGGATTCCGCTCGACGATCTTCACGGCGATGCCGCGGGTGGCGCCGTGGGCGACCACGCTGTTCTTGAATCCCTGGTCGACCAGGGCGGTCTGGACGCTACCGGGCGGGGTGGCGGCGGCGACGCGGTCCAGCAGCGCGTTCCCGATGGCGTTGTCGTGGATCGAGGCTGCCGCGACCACCACCGCGATG
This sequence comes from Nonomuraea sp. NPDC049649, assembly GCF_040675175.1. Taxonomy (NCBI): domain Bacteria; kingdom Bacillati; phylum Actinomycetota; class Actinomycetes; order Streptosporangiales; family Streptosporangiaceae; genus Nonomuraea; species Nonomuraea sp. NPDC049649. Next base: position 480 of record NZ_JBFAOH010000112.1, on the reverse strand, counting down.
ACCAGGCCGAGCACGTCGGTGGCCAGCCCGCGCTTGCGGCCCGGTACCTTCTTGGCCGCGTCCCGGCCGGTGGTGGTCTTCGGGACGCCGGCCGCGGCGCGCACGCTCTGGGTGTCGAGCACGACCAGGCTGGGGTCGGCTAATCGCCGGTTCTTCTCCCGGACCTGGAAGCGCAGCAGGTCGTGGATGGTCTTGTCGGTGCCGTCCTTACGCCAGGCGGTGTAGTAGTACATGACCGCGCTGCGCGGTGGCAGGTCATGGGGCAGCAAGCTCCACTGGCAGCCGGTCCGGCTCTGGTACATGATCGCGTTGACGATCTCCCGCATCTGGTATTTGCCTTGGTGGCCGCTGACCGAGGGGTGCGCGGCCTTCCATGCCGTGATCACCGGCTCGATCAGGGCCCACCGCTCATCGGATAAGTCCGTCGCGTACGGCTTGCGTTCACTCACCCGGCTATCTCAGCACGTCCACGCTCACCAG
>NZ_JBFAOH010000111.1:0-1350 GCF_040675175.1 Nonomuraea sp. NPDC049649 | reverse complement strand
CAGGGTCGAAGCGTTCTCAGATGGTGAGACCGAGTAGCTGAAGGCCGTCGGCTGGGTGGCTGCGGTAGTGATCGGTGGCGGCGGCGATGTTGGTCCAGCCGATCAGGCGGGCCAGGCCGATGGCCAGGTTGCGCAGGCTGGCCATGATGCGGGGTGCGGTGCCGGTGCGGACGCGGGAGGCGTCTTCGCGGTAGGTGACGTCGCGGATGTGGTGCAGGGCTTCGATGTTCCAGTGGCCGCGGATCAGCGCGGCGAGCTGGGCATGGGTGATCCGGCCGGGTGGCAGGCTGGTGATGGCGTAGACGGTGACGATGGTGGTCTTGCCGGTGCGGTGGTCGGTGCGGCGGCGTTTGACCTGGATGGCCTGGGCGGCGTGGGGGAAGGGCAGGCCGGGCCGGGCGGTGCAGATCTTCATGCGGCGGATCTCGCGGCGGCCGTGTGCGGTCTCGTCGGTGCGGTCGTTGAGGATGGCTTCGCGCCAGGGCAGGGCCTTGAGCCGGCGGTGCAGGGTGGGCTGGTTGCCCTTGACGAGGAACAGGTAGTGGCCGCCGTCGGCGACGATCTGCCGGGCGTGGTCGGCTTGGGTGTGCAGGGCGTCGGCGGTGATGACCAGGCCGGCCAGGTCCAGGCCGCGTAGCAGAGGTGTGAACGCCGGGATCTCGTTGCTCTTGGCGTCGACCTGCCGTTGGGCCAGGACGGTCTGGGTGTCGTGGCGGGTGGCGGCCAGCAGGTGAACGGTGCCGTCCCCGGTACGGCTGCCGCGCAGGGTCTTGCCGTCCACGGCCAGCCCGAGCAGGGGTGGTCGGGTGGCGGTGGCCGTCTGGGGTGGCTGACAGGCGGCCAGCTGGGCCAGGTAGGTGCAGGTGGCGGCATCGAAGGCGTCGCCGTCCAGACGGGCCAGCAGCCGGCCCAGGGTGGAGGCGGCCAGCCGGATCGTGGGCGGGAGACCGAGCCGGGTGCGCAGGTCGCAGTCGTATCCGGCGATGAACCGGGTGATCTTCGCCAGCGATGTCGCTCCGCCGAGTACGGCGAGCAGGGCTAACGCCAGCAGCGGGCCGAGCCGGTAGCGGCGTCCGCGGCGACTACGCGGGTCGGGTACGGCATCCAGTACCTCGGCCAGCGTGGGCAGGTCTGCGGCCGGGTCGGTGAGGGTGAGGTGCTCCAGGTGGCGGGAGAGCACGTTGATCGGGGATGATGGCACGCGAACGCGGCCCCTGTTCTTGATCGACTGGCTTAGACAACCGACGATCATCAGGGGTCGCGTTTGTCATCTCTCCAGCGGGGTGCCCTCTTCCGCCTGCCCGGGCCAGGGGTGGGGCCGTCTCACCAGTCGAGAACGCATCGGCCTTG
>NZ_JBFAOH010000110.1:0-1393 GCF_040675175.1 Nonomuraea sp. NPDC049649 | reverse complement strand
GGGACTGTACGGTTTTCGGTGTAACTCCTGATCAAGGAGAACGCACCTGATGAGTACTGTGATCCAGGCATCGACGGAGATTGACCTGGAGGACGCCGCGGTGGCACGCAAGGAGCCCAAGGACTCAGATCGCGAGCTCGTCGGCCGTCTGGTTGAGCAGGCCCGTGCCGAGGGCATCGAGCTGGTTGGGGAGAACGGGCTGCTGGGCCGGCTGACCAAGCTGGTGCTGGAGTCCGCCCTGGAGGGTGAGATCACCGACCATCTCGGCTACGACAAGCACGAGCGCGCCGGCAGCCAGACGGGCAACTCGCGCAACGGGACCCGGTCCAAGACCGTCATCACCGATGTCGGGCCGGTGGAGATCACCGTGCCGCGTGATCGGGACGGCAGTTTCGAGCCGAAGATCGTGCGCAAGCGGCAGCGGCGGCTGTCCGGGGTGGATGAGATGGTCATCTCGCTGGCCGCCAAGGGGCTGACCACCGGTGAGATCTCTGCGCACCTGGCCGAGGTGTACGGCGCGGAGGTGTCCAAGCAGACCATCTCCACCATCACCGACAAGGTGCTGGACGGGATGGCCGAGTGGCAGAACCGGCCGCTCGATGCGGTCTATCCGGTGATCTTCATCGACGCCATCCACGTCAAGCTGCGCGAGGGGCAGGTGGCCAACCGGCCGATCTACGTGGCGATGGCGGTCACCGTCGACGGCGAGCGCGACATCCTCGGCCTGTGGGCCGGCGACGGCGGTGAGGGCGCGAAGTTCTGGTTGCACGTGCTGACCGAGATCAAGAACCGCGGCGTCAGTGATGCCCTGATGGTGGTCTGCGACGGCCTGAAGGGGCTGCCGCAGGCCATCGAGAGCGTCTGGCCGCAAGCCGTCGTCCAGACCTGTGTGGTGCACCTGCTGCGCGCCAGCTTCCGCTACGCCGCCCGCCAGCACTGGGACGCCGTCGCCAAGGCCCTCAAGCCGGTCTACACCGCCCCGACCGAGGCCGCCGCGCTCGAGCGGTTCTACGAGTTCGCCGAGGTCTGGGGCGGCAGGTATCCGGCGATCGTGAAGTTGTGGGAGGACGCCTGGGCGGAGTTCGCGCCCTTCCTCAACTTCGATGCCGAGATCCGGCGGGTGATCTGCTCGACCAACGCGATCGAGTCGGTCAATGCGCGCATCAGGAGGGCGGTCAAGGCCCGTGGGCACTTCCCGAACGAGCAGGCCGCGCTCAAGTGCGTCTACATGGCGATCATGAGTCTGGACCCGACCGGCAAGGGCCGCAAACGCTGGATCACCCGCTGGAAAGCGGCCCTGAACGCCTTCGCCATCACCTTCGAAGGCCGCCTGACCCCGACCACCCGATAGAACTAATTCAAGATCGAGTTACACCGTTTACTGGACACACCC
>NZ_JBFAOH010000109.1:0-1426 GCF_040675175.1 Nonomuraea sp. NPDC049649 | reverse complement strand
GCGCGTCAACCGGGCTCTTCACGCTGACCTCAGCGTGAAATCAACCCTCAGCCGAACCGCTTACCCGAGCCTACGAAGATCGTGAAAGATCGAGGCTAGTAACCTCTTCACGCGGTTCCTTCCTCTAACTCGTGGCGGACCGTGTGGGCGGCCCTTCTGATAGCGCAGCAGGGCCGCCCGTTTCTGTGCAGCGCTCCGAGAATCGCACAAGATCATTATTTTCAGGCGGCTAATCGCACCACCTTGAGCGGATAAATCCCGCCCGAGAGTGAAAACCTTCACCAAGTAGAGAAATTATCTACCACAGGGGTACCTAAACCCTCTCGCGCAATCCGCACCCATTTGCACCCACCGCACAGTTCGGTGCAAGCTGCCACCCATGGAAGAGATCGCAAGAGAGCTGGCCAAGATCCTCGCCCCCATCCCCGCCCAGCAGCCAGGCGAGCCGGACCCCGACTACACCAAGCGCTACAAAACGGCCACTGACCAGCACAGAGCCCTGGCGAGCGAACTCATCCTGTCCGCCCGGGCCGCCGACCTCGACGACCCTGTCCTGGCCCGACTGAACGAACTCTCCACCCAAAGACAGGAGATCCAGCAGCAAATCCGATTAATCATCGCTTACGGCCGGGAATTCGTCCGTCCCGAACCGTACAAGCTCAAATCCCTGGCAGACGCCGCGCGCCTCTCCATCTCCGGCGTCCGTGGCATCTATTCCCTAACGGACACCGCCACCATAGCCACCCGAATAGGCCGCAAAAACAACAAAGGCACCGTCTTTCCGGCCTCCCCCACCCCCGCTCCACCAGACCCCGAAGGCCCCCACTGGTGGACCGTCCCCAGCCTCCCGCCTGACGCCGGTTAGGACAGTTCATCCCGCCGCCCTGGTGGACCGCGTGCTGGGAGCTTCAAGTCGTCCTGCAGGCCGGCGATCTCAACGATCATCGACACCGGTCAGTCCCGCCGAACGCCCTCATCCCTGCCCGCAGTCTGTCAACCTGGTCTGGACGATCGGACTTCGGCGGCGCGTTGGGGCAGCTGTCTGATGTGGTGGCAAGGGCCGACGGAGTCGATCCGCGGCAGCCGATCGCCCCGCCCCTGTGCGGCGAGGACCTAAGTGAGCGATCATCACGGCCTCAGCTACTACCCGCGTGAGGCGATCAAGAATTATGACTCTCCGTGTGCTGTTATGCGCTTTCCGTTGCCCATGTGTGAACGGGAGAAGCATGAAGCCCGAGAGATTTGAGGCGCAGGCTTCAGAAGTGCTGCTGCGAACGCTGTTTCTACTGCGACGAACCGCTTGGTCGGCACGAGCATGATCACTTTCCGGTTGTCAACGACGGCCGAATTCTGACCCCCTGACGACGGTTGAATCTTGACCCCCTGATGTTGTCGTTGACTACTGTTCGTGCTCGGATCGGGCCGG
>NZ_JBFAOH010000108.1:0-1449 GCF_040675175.1 Nonomuraea sp. NPDC049649 | reverse complement strand
TACGGCAGCCGTAGATCGTGATCTTCACGGTGTTGCCGCTGGTCGTGTGGCGTGACGCGAAGAGCCGCCGCGATCATGTCGAGTTGTGACACAAGACCAGGCCGCGGCGGCTCGTGCCGTCACCGTAGCGCATACCGAGCACGCCGCTCTACACCAGGAACTCATGGCCCGGATAGCGCCCTGCTTCCCCCGCCGTGAAAGCCGCGCCACCTGCGCACAGATGCTGGCGGGGCTGCTGATGGAACTGGAGGACAAGAACTGCTGGACCCTGGCCGAGGCGGCCGGACACCCCACCCCAGACCGACTCCAGCACTTCCTGGCCCGCGCCTCCTGGGACGAGCAGCAGGTCACCGCCCAAGCCGCCCGATGGGCGATCGAGCACCTGGACGACGGCGACCCCGACCACGCCGTACTGATCATCGACGAGACCGCCGACGCCAAGTCCTCCACCGACGCCGCCGCAGCCGCCCGCCAATACAGCGGCACCCTCGGCGGTGTCGCGTTATGCCAGGTCGCAGTCCACCTGGCGTACGCCACCCCACGCGGGCACACCATCCTCGACCGCGCCCTCTACCTGCCCGCAAGCCGCGCAGCCGACGACGAACACCGCGAGCTGGCCCACATCCCCGAACAGACCATGTTCGCCACCAAACCCCAGCTCGCCGGCGACCTGCTCCAACGCGCGCACGCGACCGGCATACGCGCCGCCTTCGTCACCGGGGACGAGGTATACGGCGGCCGTGAGCTACGCACCCTGATCCGCACCCTGCTCCTGGGCTACGTGCTGGCGGTCCGCTCCAGCACCACGATCATCACCCACGCTGGACGCACCCTCGCCGCCAAAGACGCCGCCACGCTCATCCCCGCCGGCGCATGGATGCGGCTGCGCACCGGCAGCGGCACCAAAGGCACCCGCCACTACGACTGGGCGATGCTGGCCATCCGACCCGACGACACCCCCGACGAGCACGACCCCGGACACGCCGCCCTGCTGATCCGCCGCCACCGCTACACCGGCCAGATGTCGTTCTACCGCTGCTGGAGCCCGCACCCGGTGCCGCTGGCCCGCCTGATTCACGTCGCCACGTCCAGATGGCGCATCGAAGAAGATCATCAACTTGCCAAGCAGACCTGCGGCCTGGACGCCGGACAGGTCATCCGCTGGCGCTCTTGGCACCGCTGGAGCACCATGGCCTTGCTCGCCTACGCCTTCATCGCCGTGGCCACCGCCTACCAGCGTCAACTTGACGGTCCCCTCGCCGAGCATCTCGGCCTGGTCGCCATCGCCATCCCCGAACTGCTCCGCCAACTGCGCGGCGTCGTCATCCCCGACCCACGACGGGACCCCGAGCACCGTCTGACCTGGTCCATCTGGCGGCGACGGCACCAATATCGAGCGCGCCTCTGCCACCAGCGATGGCATACCTACGCCGAGACAACACCATGATC
>NZ_JBFAOH010000107.1:0-1464 GCF_040675175.1 Nonomuraea sp. NPDC049649 | reverse complement strand
CTGCTGCTCCACACCCTGCGCGTCACCGGCCTGGACCAAGCGTTATCCACCCAGCTGCAGCGCTGGCGGCCGGCCCGGGCCGTGCACGACCCCGGCAAGGTCATCACCGACCTGGCCCTCACCCTGGCTCTCGGCGGTGACTGCCTGGCCGACATCGCGCTGCTGCGCTCCCAGCCCGACCTGTTCGGCCCCGTCGCTTCCGATCCGACTGTCTCCCGGCTGATCGACCGGCTGGCCGCCGAACCGGCGCGAGCGTTGAAAGCCATCCGGACCGCCCGCGCCCAAGCACGCCAGCGAGCCTGGCATCTGGCCGGCCGGCACGCACCCGGAGCCGACGGCGAGCTGATCCCTCTCGACATCGACGCCACCATCGTCATCGCCCACTCCGACAAACAGCAGGCAGCCCCCACCTGGAAGAAGACCTTCGGCTTCCACCCGATGACGGTCTTCGCCGACCACGGCCAAGACGGCTCCGGCGAACCCCTGGCCCTGCTGCTACGACCCGGAAACGCCGGGTCCAACACCGCCACCGACCACATCGACGCCACCCGGCTCGCCCTGGCCCAGCTCCCCAAGCACCGCAGACGCCAGGTACTGATCCGCACCGACTCCGGCGGCGGCACCCATGAGTTCCTGGCCTGGCTGACCCGGCCCGGACGGTGGCTGTCGTACTCGATCGGGTTCACCCTCACCGACGACATCCAGGCCGCGATCCTGCGCCTGCCTGACAGCGGATGGACGCCCGCCTACGACGCCGGCGGCCAGATCCGGCCCGGCGCCTGGGTCGCCGAGCTGACCGGCCTGCTGGACCTGACCGGCTGGCCCAAAGGCATGCGCGTCATCGCCCGCAAAGAACGGCCCCATCCCGGCGCGCAGCTGCGCTTCACCGACGTCGACGGGCACCGCTTCACCTGTTTCGTCACCAACACCCGCCGCGGCCAGCTCGCCGACCTGGAGCTACGCCACCGCCGCCGGGCCCGCTGCGAGGACCGCATCCGCTGCGCCAAGGACACCGGCCTGGCCAACCTGCCGCTGCACCACTTCACCCAGAACCAGATCTGGTGCGAACTCGTCGCCCTGGCCTGCGAACTCATGTCCTGGATGCAGATGCTCGCCCTGCACGACACCACTGCTCGCCGCTACGAACCCAAACGCCTGCGGCTGCGCCTGTTCGCCGTCGCCGGACGGCTGGTGCGCGGAGGCCGACGCCTGCACCTACGCTTTGCCGCGCGATGGCCCTGGGCCGGCACGCTCCTGACCGCTCTGGCCCGGCTCCAAGCCCTGCCGACACCGACCTGACCAGCAACCAAATCCGTCCCAACGAATCAGGAAGGACACCCCCTCGGGACCGTGGAACCCCGCCCACCCGGCGCGTCAACCGGGCTCTTCACGCTGACCTCAGCGTGAAATCAACCCTCAGCCGAACCGCTTACCCGAGCCTACGAAGATCGTGAAAGATCGAGG
>NZ_JBFAOH010000106.1:0-1468 GCF_040675175.1 Nonomuraea sp. NPDC049649 | reverse complement strand
CACGAGCGTAGGTCCTTGCGTAGTGCGAACTTTGGTCGGTTCAGCACGGCACCCTACGCTCGTTCACTTTTACACCGCATCTCGGACGCGACCAGGTGGACGGCAGACCGGTCGCTGTCTTCCTCGATCGGAACGAGAACATACGGGTATGGGACTTAACCACCCGCCAACTCGTCGGTGAACCCATACCGACCGGCCACGCCTATGGGGCCAGGACTGTGGCGCTCGTAGAGGTGAACGGCAGACTCATCGCCCTCAGCGGTGGCGGTTACGACGAAGATGGCGGCGGTGCCGTACAGGTGTGGGACCTGGGCACCGGCAAACCCCTGGGCGGACGAATGAGATACGCCAACTGGGTCGGGGACGTGGCGGTCGCACATGTGGGTGGAAGGGTGGTCGTCGTAACCGGAGACGGTGACGGCGACGTGCGAGTACGGGACTTGAGTGCCGACACACCATGAGCCGATGTCGACGAAGGCCAGAGTCAGCGAAAAGTCAGCGAACCCGCTGACACGGGAGCGCGGTCGAGACTAGCGGACGTCACCATCACGGCACCTGACAGCACCAGATGGCATCCGGTGATCAGGAGCAGCACGTCCCACCGGGATTCGCATCGAAGGGGTCAGGGGTTCAAATCCCCTCATCTCCACCAGGTCAGAGGCCGTCTTCCGGCTACGGGAGGCGGCCTTCTGCGTTCCTGGGTGACTGACTGAGTGCTTGCGGCTCTGCGCGTGGCGGCAGTCACCTCGAAGAACGCAAGGGCAGCCAAGTTCTTCATGCCAGTCGCAGCCGGAACTCGCCGAGTCCGTTTCTGCGTGTCGAGTTCCGCGTCGATCGCGCGGCGCTGATGATCATGTCAACCGGTCTCGTTCGGGGAGCCTCAGCCATACGTCGGGTGCGCCGGTTATCGGCCTGGCGTCGGTCGGACGTAAACCTGTGCGGGCGCAGCAGTAGGCCACGGCGTGACCCTGGTAGAGGTAGGTGGCGAGGATTTCCTCTGTGAAGTTGTCCGGGTACGGGTCGCCGCCTCGAGGATGCCGTCACGGAGGAGGGTCCCGTGATGGCCGCCCTTGGGGTTGTCGTACATGCCGTAACAGGTGGTGCTGGCCGACAGGCGTTTGGTGACTCCTGGCGTGGAGGGGAGGGGTCCCCAGGGTTGGGTCACGATGCATCCGCCGGGGACCTCCGTGACGCCGACGATGGTCTGGCTGTCGTCGAAATGCGTCAGGGGATTCGCTGCGATCGCCGCGACCTCCTCGTTGTCCGCCGGTATCGCCTCCAGCCGCCGGGCCACCTCAGCCGCGGTCATGTCGGCCACGCAGGCCATGCCGAGTCCGAAATAGTGGAGATCTCCCAGCGCGGCTATCAGGCGGCCCCTCTCTGCCAGACTGGTGTGACACATGAGGACAAGCAGACCTTAAGTGGCACAAGCAGGGCGAGAACGGGATCTTCTTCACAGTGACGTTGA
>NZ_JBFAOH010000105.1:0-1506 GCF_040675175.1 Nonomuraea sp. NPDC049649 | reverse complement strand
TACTCCAGCCGCATTTAGTGATCGATGATTCGTCGCTGTCGCTGGTAATGGCAGCGGCGGGCGCGGGCTTGATGCCGACGTCGCCACTGTGACCAGCGGATTCGATGACTGGCAGGGTGCCGGGGCTGGGCAAGATGAGCATGCAGACGCCGGATCTCGTTGACGGTAAGCGGGATCAGCTCGCCGGAATCGTCACCGTTCGCACCCTCAAGCTGTGATCGTCCCTGTCGGCAGGGCCCCCTGTGTGGCCAGGCCCGAGAAAGCCTCGCCCTGCTGAGCGCCCGTTGCGCCGGGTGGGCCGGCGGCGAGGAAAGCCAGATGAGCGTGAGCGACCATGGCCAACGTGACGTGCCGATACCAGGCCAGGTGCTTGCGGACCTGGTAATGGTCCAGGCCGACCTCGTTCTTGGTGGCCTGGAAGCATTCCTCCACACTCCACCGCGATCCCGCCACCCGCACCAGCTCCGGCAGCGCGACCGGGCCGGTGGCCCAGCAGGTGTAGAACGCCAGCTCGCCGGAATCACTGGTGGAGCGGCGGGCCAGCAGCCACTCGGCCGGGCCGAGCGGGATCCACGCCCAGTCGTAGTAGCGGTGGCCCTTGGCACCCTGGCCGCAGGAGTAACGCTGCCACGCCTGCTCCTCCAGTGCGGCGAAGACCTCATCGGCACGCATCTTCCGGCCGGCCAGCACGATCGGGTGGTCACAGGAGACGGCGAACACGTAGTTCAAACCCCGGCTGCGGCACCGCTCACGCAACACGGGGTTGTCGCCGTAGCCCTCATCCGCCGTGAGCCAGGCGAAGGTGAGCAGCGGATCGTCGGCGGCCCGCTCGATCATCCGCCAGGCCAGCTCCGGTTTGGTCGCGAACTCCACCTGCTCCGGGATGCCGGCGTCGGTGCGCCGCTCGGGTGCGGTGAACCAGGAAGCGGGCAGATACAACTCCCGGTCGATCAGCACCCGTTGCCGGCCGGGGTGCAGGTAGGAGGCGAACACTCCGACCTGACAGTTGGTGATCTTTCCGGCCGTGCCGGTGTACTGGCGCTGCACCCCGGCCGAGCGGCGGCCCTTCTTCTCGAACCCGGTGTCGTCGACCACCAGCACCCCGTCCAGACACCCGAGCCGCTCGGCGACCTGGGCCCGCAGCGCGTCCCGGACCGCATCGACGTCCCAGCGGGCGTGGTTGAGCAGCCGTTGCATCCCGTCGGGTGTCGCGTCTCCGGCGAACTCTGCCAGGGACCAGCCGTTCTTGCGTTCCAGCGAACTCAGCAGGCCCAGCAGGTAACCACGCGCTCTGATCCGCGGCTCACGCCGGCCGAAGAACGGTGCCACTACCTGCGCGAACAGGTCATCGAACGCATCGGCCCATACACGCGGGTCGATTTCGGCTACCGTGGCTGCCACGGCCACCGCCGATCATCTGGATTCCACACACCCACATGATCACTGCGGTGGCCGTCTCACGTCTCAGCCTCGACCAGATCGAGATCTCGAAGTGCGGCTGGAGTA
>NZ_JBFAOH010000104.1:0-1528 GCF_040675175.1 Nonomuraea sp. NPDC049649 | reverse complement strand
GCTCACTGGTGCACCATCCTCTTGTCGGTAGCTGAGATGCTGCTGATGCACCCGAGGTGCCGCTGGGTTACCGCCCTGCTCGCTCGACCCCGAGGTCCATCATGAGTTCTGCGGGATCCAGCGGTCCCCCGGGGCGTGCCGACCGTCGACAGGGCTGAGCGCCATCGAGCGCCGAACAGTGAGCTGACTGGCTGCCGCGTCCCGGAACCGAAAAGAGGGTGCCTCCCCACTGGGCTAGCAGCGAGGAGGCTGTCATGCAGTATGCCCCCAGCACGTCCCTGCCCGCGACCGCGCCGAATGGTGTGACCGCGGGTGTTGATTGGGCCAGCGCCGATCACGTCGCCTGTGTGGTGGACGCGGCCGGCAAGGTGATCACACGCTTCACCGTCGAGCACAGCGGCACGGGCCTGACGGAGCTGGTGCGCAAGCTCGCCAGAGCCGCCGTGACCGAAGTCGCCATCGAGCGCGGTGACGGCCCGGTCGTCGAGGCGTTGCTGGCCGCCGGGCTGACCGTCGTGGTGATCAGCCCGAACCAGCTGAAGAACCTGCGTTCCCGTTACGGGTCCGCTGGCAACAAGGACGACCGGTTCGACGCCTTCGTCCTGGCCGACACCCTGCGCACCGACCGCGCCCGGCTGCGTCCCCTGGTGCCCGACAGCCCGGCCACCCTCACCCTGCGCCAGACCTGCCGGACCAGGAAGGACCTGGTCAAGCACCGGGTGGCCATCTGCAACCAACTGCGCGCGCACCTGTCCGGTGCCTTCCCCGGCGCGGTGGGCCTGTTCGCAGAGCTTGACAGCGCCATCAGCCTGGCCTTCCTGGCCCGCTTCGACTGCCAGGAACGCGCCGACTGGCTGAGCGAGCGGCGCCTGACAGCCTGGCTGAAGAGCGCGGGCTACTGCGGACGCAAGGACCCCGCCCTGCTGCTGTCGCGCCTCAAGGCCGCTCCCCGTGGCGCCCTCGGCGATGACGGCGCCGCCAAAGCGCACATCACCCGGGCTCTGCTGACCGTCCTGACCTCGCTGACCGAGCAAATCAAGGCCCTGGAAGCGCAGATCGCCGAACAGCTCATGCTGCACGCCGACGCGCACATTTTCACCTCGCTGCCACGTTCGGGCACCGTGCGCGCCGCCCGGCTCCTGGCCGAGATCGGCGACTGCCGCGCCCGCTTCCCCGATCCGGGCGCGCTGGCCTGCCTGGCCGGGGTCGCGCCCTCGACCCGCCAGTCCGGCAAGCACAAGAGCGTCGGCTTTCGCTGGGCGGTCAACAAGCAACTGCGCGATGCGGTCTGCGACTTCGCCGCCGACTCCCGTCGGGCCAACCCATGGGCGGCCAGGCTGTATGACCAGGCAATCGCTCGCGGCAAAGACCATCCACACGCCACCCGGATCCTCGCCCGCGCCTGGCTGTATGTGATCTGGCACTGCTGGCAGGACGGCGTCGCCTACGACCCCGCCAAACACGGAGCCCTTCAGGCTCTGATCCAGCAAGATCAACAAGCAGCAGCTTGACACAGGGCTACTCATGA
>NZ_JBFAOH010000103.1:0-1530 GCF_040675175.1 Nonomuraea sp. NPDC049649 | reverse complement strand
CTAGTACGGCAGTCTCCATTCACGGTTTGACCAGCGAGGACGGGCGTGAGGCTGTTGTGATCTCGTGACCGAAAGCGGGCACAACGAGAGCAGCCGCTCACAATCATGACTTTGTGACGAGTACAAGATCGAGAGCGGCTGCCGCGCTCATCCTAGAGGCACGCCGCGTGCAACGGAACACCGACGACCTGCTCACCGCGCTGAGCCCGATGTTCACCCGGATCGAGCCCCGACTGCAGGCCGCCAAATACATCCACGCCGTCATGTCCGACCTGCCTAAACGCAACGGCTGGACGATCGCCGAGCACGCCGGGGACCGCTCTCCCGCCGCCACCCAGCGCCTGCTGAACCGCGCCCGCTGGGACACCCCCGGCGCCATGAGCGTCGTACGCCGATTCGCCGCCGAACGACTGAACGCCGCCCCCGGACCCACCCGCCTGACCGTGGGTGCACTCGACGAGTCCGGCCAGGAGAAGAAGGGGCAGGCCACAGCTGGCGTCAAACGCCAGCACATGGGCTGCGCGGGCGGCATCGACAACGGCGTCAACACCGTCTACCTGGCCTTCATCCGCGCCGGAACCGGGCACGCGCTGATCGGCGCCCGCCAGTGGATCCCCGCCGAGCACATCACCGACCCGGTCACAGCGATCACCACCGGCCTGCCCCTGGACCTGGTCTTCGCCACCAAGGGCGAACTGGCCATCGGCCTGCTTACCGACGCCTGGCGCGACGGCATCGGCTTCGATTTCATCGCCGGCGACGAGGTCTACGGAACCTGCACCAAGCTGCGCACCTTCCTGGAGGACCACCAACAGGCCTACGTGCTGCGGGTGCGGTCCTCCTTCGCCCTGACTCTGGGCGGCGGCACCCGCCTGACCTGCCAGCAGGCCGTCACCCGGCACTGCAGGCCCAAGCGCGCCTGGACCATCCGCTCGGCCGGCCAGGGCTCCAAGGGCGAACGCGCCTACGCCTGGGCCTGGATCGCCACCTCCGGCCCACGCCACTTCCTGCTCGTCCGCAAGCACCGCAAGAACGGCGAACTGGCCTTTCACTACTGCTTCGTACCCGAAGGCCAGCCAGTCACCCTGCCCCGCCTGATCGCCGCCGCGGGCTTGAGGTGGCCGGTGGAAGAGAGCTTCGAGTCCGCCAAAGACCTGTTCGGCCTGGACCAGTCCCAGGTCCGTCTCTACGAGGCGTTCCTGCGCCACCTTGTGCTCGTCATGGCAGCCCTGGCGATCTGCGCCGTCAGCGCTGCGGCCGCACGGCACCGCACCGACACCCAGGCCCCGCCACCCACCCGGCCCGGCCAGCAACCTCCTGCCGACCCCGGCTTGATCCCCCTGACCATCGCCGAGATCAAACGCCTGTTCAACGCCGCGACCACATCGACACCCTCACTACTGCACACCGCCCACTGGTCGATCTGGCGACGCCGACACCAGGCCCGCGCCCGCTGGTTCCATAAACGCGCCCGCCTGGCAGCCGCATAAACCCACAGCTCAGCTCGCGAATGGAGACTGCCGTACTAGT
>NZ_JBFAOH010000102.1:0-1539 GCF_040675175.1 Nonomuraea sp. NPDC049649 | reverse complement strand
CAATGCCGCTAAGTTAAGCCGCTGCTGGGAGTCCTTCGAGTTGGATGGTCGGCGGGCTGGCGTGGGTGACACTGACGTCGGTACGGCGTTTGACCCGGTAGGAGTTGTGGCGGGCGCGTTTGACGACTCGAGGGCAGGTCCGCATCCGAGGTTCGGGGTTGAGCCTGTCCAGCATCTCGGTGAAGACCCTCACAAAAATGACGTATAGGTGCTCAGGGGGAAAAGGCCGCCGGATCATCGATCTGGCGGCGGACGACCCGGACGGCCCGGATGAAGCTGACCCGGTCAGGATCGAGGTCGGCCTCATCGGCGGCCCGGCACATCAGCTCACGAATGGCGTAGTGGGCCAGCAAGATGCCCCACATCTCCTGTTCAACCAGATCAGGACTTTGAGAGCGGAGGACTCCGCCGCCGCCGCGCAGGTGGGTCTTGATCTCATCCAGCCCGGATTCGTGTTCCCACCGTTGGTAGTAGGCGAACGCGGCCTCCGGCGCGCTCAACTCCGCCGGGTCCAGGATCGTGGTGATCACGCAGACCAACTCGCCGTCCGGGCCGCCACGGTCGGGCACGGTGTACTCCACCGCCCGCACCACACGGGCCCGGTCTTCATCGACCTGCTCACCGGCCCGGGCCGCCGCCAGCAGCGCGGCCTTGCGCTTGGCCGGAGTGTTCGGCGCGAAGATCAACGCCAGGTAGGAGCCATCCGGCAGCCGCCGCACCAGCGGTAACGCCACGCTCGCGCCGACCCGCCAGCACAGAGCGGCATCACTGGCGCTGTAAAGGTCCCACAGCTGCCAGGAGTAAAAGCCCGAGTCCGCGGTGACCAGCATGTCGCCGTCCAGATGACCGGCCAGCTCGCTGGCCAGTTCACGCTCACCCGTGCGGCACGAGCCCATCGCGGCGGCGACCATGGCGTGAGTCCCGCACTCCGACAGCGACACGACCTGCAGCTTCGGAAACGCTGACTGTTGGGGGCCGCTGCCCATCTTGCCGAACGCCGCCACGTTCGCCTCGGTGTCGGGCACATCGAAACTCGTCCCGTCGATGGCCATCAGCCTGCGGTGGCGCAGCCACGCGCCCTGGGTGCCCAGGCCCGCGACCGGCACCGCCGCCCGGTGGAACAACTCCTTTAGCGGTGCCGATCCGAGCCGCTGCCGCGCCTGGCTGATCGCCGAGGTCGACGGCACCTTCCAGTCCCGCTCCCAGCAGCCCAGGTGCTGCAGTGCGCCGGTCATCTGCCGCATGACCTCCTCATACGCCTGACCGAACAACAGCCCCAAGCCGATCACATACCGGACCATCACATGCGCCGGCAGCAACCGCGACCGTTTCTCCCGACTGCCGGTCGCATCAACGACCTCCTCGATCAGGTCACGAGAGAACGCCGCCGCCAGCACACCCAGCGAAATGTGATCAGTCAAACGGCCGCCTACCGACGGCTCCTGCGCTCCAGCCACCGCCGAAACCTACCGCCCACAACCACCCGGTGCAGCGCACCCGCCCCGACCTTCGCAAGATCGCTAACTTAGCGGCATTGGG
>NZ_JBFAOH010000101.1:0-1559 GCF_040675175.1 Nonomuraea sp. NPDC049649 | reverse complement strand
GCCGAACAGGTCGGCCAGGGATTGTTGATCGCATAGTTGGCGTCCGGCCAGCACGGTGGCCAGGATCCGATCCGCATCGGTGATCTTTTGTGTGAAGACGCCGCGCCGGCTTCCGGGACGAGGGGCGCCGCCGCGTCGGCGGTGACGACGTTGCTCGATGACGGCTTGGTAGGGCACGGCGAGCCGTTGGAGGAGGCCGTGGAAGTCTTCGCGGGCCATCCCGGTCAGCTCTGGATGAGACAGGGCCTGCGATAGCTGCATCTGCTCGGTGGCCTCTCCCTGATCCAGCCATTTGCGCAGGTCCCGGGCGCGAGAGAAGTAGTGCGTGGTCTGCGGGATGGTGATCTTATGTTCGTCCAGGAGGAGGCGAGTTTGTCTGACCGCCTCACCAATGGTGGCCGGGTTGGTGCCCAGCAGATCGGCCAGGACTTTCTGCGGACAGACTCCTCGCAGATAGACGAGGGTGACCAGGACGCGGTCGGCGTCACTGAGCAGGGGGCGGCCGTGGGCTCCGGGGGCTTGCAGGCGTCTCCGGCCGCGTTGCTGAAATTTGCGTTGCTCGGCTTGAGCCGCCTGGGCCGGAGCCAGCTGCCGGCGCAGGGCGTCTAAGGTTTCGGTCGTCATGCCGGTCACGCGGGGCTCGGCCAGCATCGTCAGGAGTTGAGCTCGGGCACGTTCTCGATCACCAGCCGTGGTGGCCTGCTTGGTGTTCGGGCCGGTGGGGGCGATGGTGTAGTTCCAGATGCCGCGGTGCTCATGCGGACTGATCGGCAGCGAACGCAGGTACTCGCGGCTGATGGCGATCCCGGTCGGGTACGCGCTCGTGTCGAGCTCGGCGTGGACGCGTAGCCCGGTGCGGGTTCGTGTCGCGGCGATGCTGTTCACGACGACTTCGTGGCTGGTCAGTGGCCTGCCGCGCCAGTTCAGGGTGATGTGGGAGAACAACCGGTGCTCAATCTTGTTCCACTTCGACGTTCCCGGAGGGAAGTGGCACACGGTTACCGTCAGCCCGCTCTCGGCGGCGAACGCTGCCAGCTCGGCCTTCCAGAGCCGGTAGCGGTAGCTGTTGGAGCCGCCGCAGTCGGCAGTGATCAACAGTCGGTCGGCGGCCGGGTAGTCCACCCGTCCGCGGGAGCACCACCAGCGCCGGATCGACTCCACCGCAAACACTGAGGTGTCGTGATCAGTGCCTACGTTCACCCAGCCGGAATCGCGGGTCAGGTCGTAGATGCCGAACGGGATCGCCACGTCCACGTCCGGGCCGATGAAGTAGAAGCTGTGGTCCTCCACCTTGACCGGGTCGCCTTTCGGCCGCCACTGCCGTCCGGGGTTGGGTAGTTGCCCGAGCTGTTCCTTCTTCTTGGCGTCGATGCTGATCACGGGCTGCCCAGCGGCTTGATGCTGTTTGACCTGCTCGTTGAGATACCGGAACTGGGCATCCCGGTCGGGATGCTGCTTGCCCTCCGGCCGCGTCCAAGATCGTGGTGTATGAGAATGAAGCCACTCTGCGATCTGGTGCTATTTAAGCAGCAATAGCATCAGCTGTCACATTTGTATCA
>NZ_JBFAOH010000100.1:0-1638 GCF_040675175.1 Nonomuraea sp. NPDC049649 | reverse complement strand
GGCGCGTTCGGGCCTGAAACCGCAGGTCGGCGCGTTACGGCCTAGTGGAAACGACGAAAAGCCCTAGTGACACGACTTCTCCAATAACCCCGTCACAGCCTGCGCATCCGCTGCTACGGTCTGGTGACATGTTCGTCAGGACCGCCACCCGGAAGAACAAAAACGGCACCACGGTGCGATACCTCCAACTCGCCCACAACGAATGGGACCCCGTCACCAAAACCGCCAAAATGAAGGTCCTGCACAACTTCGGCCGCGAAGACCACATCGACCGCGCCGCCGTCGAACGCCTCGTCGGCTCCCTCTGCCGGCTCCTGGACCCGAGCCGCGCCGCCGCACTCACCTCAGGCGCCGACCTGACCTTCATCGGCTCCGCCGCCTTCGGCGGCCCCTACCTTCTCGACCAGCTGTGGCGGCAACTGAAGATCGACACGATCCTGACCAAGGCCCTCGCCTCCACCCGACGCAGCCCGTTCACCGAACGCGTCCTGTTCACCCTGGTCGCCAACCGCGCCCTGGACGCCTCCTCCAAACTGGCCGCCTCACACTGGATCGGCCGCCACGCCCACATCGACGGCCTGCCCGCCTGCAGCGACGACGCCTGCTACCGGGCGATGGACTGGCTGCACCAGGTCCAAGACTCCGTCGAACGCAAGGTCTTCGACCAGGTCGCCACCCTGCTCAACCTCGAAGTCGACCTGCTGTTCTTCGACACCACCTCCACCTACTTCGAGATCGACGAACCCGACAAGCCGATCGCCCGCGACGAACGCGGCCTCCCCCTTCCCGCCCGCGACACCAGCGGAAGGGACGACGGCAGCGACGGTGACAACGGGAGCGACGACGACGGAGATGACCATGGTGATGGCGGTGAGCAGGTGAAGAAGGGCTTCCGCGCCCGCGGCAAGTCCAAAGACCACCGTGACGACCTGCCCCAGATCGTCATCGGGATGGCCGTCACCCGCGACGGCATCCCGGTCCGCGTCTGGTCCTGGCCCGGCAACACCACCGACACCACCCTGATCCGCCAGGTCAAGACCGACATGCGGGACTGGACCCTGTCCAAGATCGTGTGGGTCGGCGACCGCGGCTTCGCCTCCGCCGGCAACCGCCGCCACCTGCGCCAAGGCGACCACCACTACATCATCGGCGAACGCCTGCGCTCAGGCTCACCCGAAGCCAAGGCCGCCCTGTCCCGGCAGGGCCGCTACCAGGACGTGGCCGACAACCTGAAGGTCAAAGAGGTACGGATCGGCGAAACCGACCGGTTCGTGATCTGCTACAACCCCGACGCCGCCGAACGCGACGCCGCCATCCGCACCCGACTGATCACCCAGCTCGAGGAGCTGATCGCCGGCTCGGACGCGCTGACCGCCACCAAACGCGCCGAGCTCCGCGGCGTCATCTCCACCAAGCCCGGCCTCAACCGCTACCTGCGCACCACCCCGAACGGACTACTCCGCATCGACGCCGCGAAGATCAAAACCGAGGCCAACCTCGACGGCAAGTACCTGCTGCGCTGCTCCGACCCCAAACTCACCGCCGAGGACATCGCCGTCGGCTACAAGCAACTCCTCGAAGTCGAGCGAGGCTGGCGCGACATGAAGCAGATCATCGACCTGCGCCCGGTCTATCACC
>NZ_JBFAOH010000099.1:0-1786 GCF_040675175.1 Nonomuraea sp. NPDC049649 | reverse complement strand
GATCATCTGGATTCCACACACCCACATGATCACTGCGGTGGCCGTCTCACGTCTCAGCCTCGACCAGATCGAGATCTCGAAGTGCGGCTGGAGTATTAGAACGGTCTCCATACGCGCGGCAGAATGTCATGCCGCCCGGATCCCCCGATCATGGCCACCGCATTCCTTGAGGGCTTGGAGGGGAACCATGCCCACGGTGTCGTCGTTGATCAGTTGAGGGGCACTTGTTTAGAGAAGGAACCGATCCTGGATGGGCGCATGAAGGCATTGAGATTTCGCGGTTGACTTATTCGGAAGCATAGCCTTGGCTGCCGTAGGGCTGGCTGTGGTCTCCGGAGTGGTTGTTCTTTTTCGTGGGCCTGAGCAGGGCCTGCCCGACTTCGTTTGGAGCTTGCCCGAGCTCGTCTATTTGATCATCGGTGGGGTTGTTGTATTCGGGGTCTGGTGGACGGTGGACATGGCGTGGCGAGGACTCCGGACAAGAGGCAACAGCTCGCCGGAGGATCCAAGCGAAGACGCCTGATCGGAGTGGATCCCGAAAGCGGAAGATCTGAAGCGCTACGCAGGTCGGGATGGTGACTGGAGCTTACAAGGACAGCGGCCGCTGGCGTGATGCGGTCTCCCTCAGCTACGGCCCTGATGGAAGCGCGTTCGAATGGTCAGGACCAAGCGCGCGAAGGAAGCCTGCTGTCAGCAGGAGCTGTGAGAGGACGATCCGTGAGCCTATGCCCGTGATGCCGTACTGTGATCGAGTGAATCTGTAGCGTTATGCCTGGCTGGTGAGCGTGGACGTGCTGAGTTAGCCGGGTGAGTGAACGCTAGCCGTACGCGACGGACTTATCGCGCCACGGGTCCGCTCCGGCGGCGAGAAGGGCTCGGGCGTTGTCCGCGCGGCCTTCGAAGACGGCCATCCAAAGCGCGGTACGGCCTCGGTGTTCGGCGTCTACGTCGTCGACCCGTCGGGCCAACTCCGCGACCACTTCAGGAGATCCCTGCTCCGCCGCGACGTGGAGCGGCTTGTCGAAGATGCGCACGCCGGAGTTGGGATCAGCGCCCGCGGCGAGCCGGTCACGGATCAGGTCGAGGTCTGACCATCCGTCATGGCCGACGATCCACTATCCGGCGTCCTCGGTAGCCGCCATGACACTCCTTGGGTGACGCAGGGACACGTGTGTCGCTGATCATGACCGACGAGGCCGGCATTTCCGCTTCGCTCCCAGGACACCCGTCCAAACTGGCACTACGGCACCTCGCCGGAAAGCAAGGCGGTCTTCACGTCCGCGCTTCACGGAGTGGCCAGCGGTAGTCATGATCAAGCCGGACAGGAGAGCGCTGCGGATGACTCAGGCGCTCGTCGGACATGCTCATCATGAAGTGCCGTTGAGCAGGGCGGATAGCGGATGATGCTGCCGGAGGTCCTTGTAGCGGGCAGCGATGCGGCGAGCGGTGGTTACCGGGTCGTCGGCTGGGCCGAACGCGTACACCCATCGCTGGGTTCGTCGTGATTGACGGCCCGACCACCAGCGGTAGCACCGGCCATCCGTCCAGACGACCAAGCCGGCCCGCACGGACACCAGGGCAAGCCCGTAGCCCTCATGGATATCGGTGCGGATTCCGAGAGCGGCCAATTCGTCGCTCAATCGTTCAGCGGCTCGTGAGGGCGTTGTGGGTGTTTTTCCTCGTGTGTCAGCCCTGCGTTCCGCAGATGTGTAGCGAGAAAAGCACATGAATCAGGGGCGTGAGCTGGGGAAACGTGTGCGGGCACGCTGGCGCGGCGTGTCACTAG
>NZ_JBFAOH010000098.1:0-1814 GCF_040675175.1 Nonomuraea sp. NPDC049649 | reverse complement strand
CGAGCGTAGGTCCTTGCGTAGTGCGAACTTTGGTCGGTTCAGCACGGCAACCTACGCTCGTTCACTTTTACACCGCATCTCGGACGCGACCGGGCCGTCATGCGATCACCCACGTCCTGCGATGACAGATTTGCCTCATCGCCTTTCCCACAGCCCTCTGAGCCGACGGAGAAGAAGTCGGTGACTCTTCGTCGTTCACTCGTAGAACAGATCGAAAGCCGTACCGGCCCTCGCACTTCGTCGGCCAGGCAGCCGAATACGGCCCGGCACTCCTCAAAGAGGAGGAGATCGCCGCCGATCGCGAACGCAGGATCGGCCCGCTCACGCAGGAAGCCCGACGGACATGGCCCGGAGCCTGAGGCGCTTCCTACCCCCGTCTTCGGGCCGGTTTCCGGCGTATTAGCGAAGTAGTGTGGTGATCCTGCTGTCCTTTACTGCCTCAACGGGTACGGGGGTAAGGATGGATGAGCGCCGGGAGTGGGTGGGGAGCACGGCGTGGTACGTGGCTCCGCGCCAAGCCGGAGAGCGGGACGCCTGGAGCGAGGAACTCGCCGCGAGCGGCCGGCGCGGCGCGCAACGTCTTCGTGAGGTCGCCGAAACGACTCCGCCTCCGGAGGTGGAGGCGGCGCTCGGGCTCTCACCGGGAGAACCGGTCGTGGTACGGCGGCGGACCATGCTCGTGGACGATCAGCCGGTCGAGCTGACGGACTCGTACTATCCACGCTCCGTGGCAGCCGGTACAGGTCTGGCCTCGCCCGGCAAGATCCGGGGTGGCGCCCCCACTCTTCTCGCCGAGCTGGGCTATGTGGCGGATGAGGTGGTTGAGGATCTGTCGGTGCGGCCCGCGCTGCCAGCTGAAGCGCGAGACCTGGCCCTGCCCGGCGGCGCCCTGGTCATCTCCCTGATCCGGACCAGCTCGACTGCGGATGGTGTGCCGTTCGAGGTTTCCGTCATGGTCATGAGACCGGAAGGGCGCCACTTCCGCTACCGCTTGAAGGCGAGCTGATATTCGTGGCACGGAAGAAGGACGGGCGTCCCCGGCACCAGCAGATCGCGGCGGAGATCCGGGCCCGCATCATGTCCGGCGAACTCCCGCCCGGGGCACGCCTCCCCACCACGCTGGAGCTCATGTCCACGTACGACGTCACGAACCAGACGGTTCAGCGGACGTTGAGCGTCCTCAAGGAGGAAGGATTCCTGGTCGGACGGGCCGGGGTCGGCGTCTATGTCCGGGAGGAGTCCCCGATCGGCATTCAGGCTGCCGCCTATCTCCCACCGCCTGACAACCGAGAGCTACCCGGGTGGGCGACCGACGCCGAACAGCGCGGG
This sequence comes from Nonomuraea sp. NPDC049649, assembly GCF_040675175.1. NCBI lineage: Bacteria > Bacillati > Actinomycetota > Actinomycetes > Streptosporangiales > Streptosporangiaceae > Nonomuraea > Nonomuraea sp. NPDC049649. The sequence continues at coordinate 485 of NZ_JBFAOH010000098.1, read as the reverse complement.
CAGCAGAGCGCCGTCCGGCTTCTGGAGGTGGCCGAGGTCCGGTCGCCCGCCGAGGTGGCGGGTCTCTGGGGGGAACGGGTGTCGATGCGCAGACAGGTGCTGCTGCTGGACGAGGAGCCGGTCGAGCTCGCCTGTGTCTACCACCCGCTGGAGATCGCGCGGGGGACGCCTCTGACGCATCGGCGCAGGATCCGGGGTGGCACCGCGCGGGTGCTCACCGAGCTGGGATACCCCCCTGTCGAGTCGGTGGACCGCGTATCGACGCGGTTGCCCACCACCGGGGAACTCGAATTGCTGGATTTACCCGACAACGTTCCCGTACTGCGTACTTTTCGCATCGTTTATACGAAAAATCAGCAGCCGGTGGAAATTCAGATCCTGGTCAAGGGCCAATGCCGCTAAGTTAAGCCGCTGCTGGGAGTCCTTCGAGTTGGATGGTCGGCGGGCTGGCGTGGGTGACACTGACGTCGGTACGGCGTTTGACC
>NZ_JBFAOH010000097.1:0-1918 GCF_040675175.1 Nonomuraea sp. NPDC049649 | reverse complement strand
CACAGCCCTGTCATGTACGAGAGCCTCCACCGGCCCTCAGACACCGTCGAGTGACCTCACCTCAGGTGTCCGTGCTACAGGGGGAACCTCAGTGGCGACTTTTCTCCCGTAAAGCAGGGCTAGCACGAAGCCGGCAGGAGCGCTTCCCAGCCACAGCAACGCCACCAGCGGTGTAGGAATGCCGACCACCTCCTTCAAGTAGAGGTAGCCGGTATCCGTGTACAAGAAGTTCATCAGGTCCAGCGAGACAGAGAGCCACGTGATCGCCAGCACGACCAGAGCACTCGATACCGGCCGTCCACCTCGGGGGGTCATGTTGAGCATTATCCACTGCTCCCCCTCGCATCCCGTCTCATCGGACACATAGCGGGCACGGCACCGGCAACCCCTACCCAGCATCCCGACTTGATCTAGGATGCGCGACCCAGTACCTTGCGTTGCATGGAACTCGGCAACACCGAGAAAGCGATGAGTCAACTGCGGCGCGGTGTCCTGGAGTACTGCGTGCTAGCCCTCCTCCGAGGCGGCAGCCGCTACGGCGTCGAGCTGCTCCGCGAACTTGGAGAGGTGGACATCATGGTCACCAGCGAGGGGACCATCTATCCACTGCTCTCCAGGTTGCGCCGAGAAGGTCTCGTCGAGACCACGTGGCAGGAGTCGACCAGCGGCCCGCCGCGCAAGTACTACGAACTCACGCCGGCCGGTGCGCGGGCGCTCGAGGAGTTCACAGCGGAATGGTCCAGGTTCCACGCCGCTGTCCTGCATTTCCTCTCCAAGAACGAGTCCGGAAACGAGGCACCCTGAGCCATGACTGAAGATCTGCCGCTTGACGCGACGGCCGAGGAATACCTGTCCGAGATCGAAAGGGCTGCCGCCGCCCTCCCAGCGAACCGCCGAGCCGAGTTGCTCGCCGACGTCCGTTCCCACATCGTGGTCGCTCAGGCCGAGGCCGCCTCCGGCTCGCCTGCCGGTATCGAGGATCCCGCCGTCATAAGCCAGATCCTCAGCAAGCTGGGCGACCCTGAGGCCATCGTCGCGGCGGCTGTCGCCGACCTTCCCCCGGAGACCCAGGTGAGCTCCACTACTCGAACCGCTTCCAGCGTGCTGGTGAAGACTGCCGTCATCCTCCTGCTCATCGGCGGCCTCGGATGGTTCGTCCTACATCTCCTGCTCCAGCCCGGTTCCGCAGGGTGAGGAACGAGGCCTCAGTCTTCGATCCCCCCAGGCCACCACGCACCCCGGGCCACCCGCGGCCAGCGAGCTGTACCCGCGCGAGCAGTGGACGGCAACACCGGCGTGAGCCATCCCTGCTGCTGCGGTGTGCGTGTCCCGATATGGCCTACGAGGCGCTTTTCATGACGCTCACCGGGGTGGGCCGACGATGATCTGGCCGTGGGCGTCGGCCGCGGCGGCCAGCATCTCCTTGGAAATTTCGAATCCCTCGGGCCTGGGCGTGGACAGGTCACGTCCGCCCTGGCGGAACATGTTCTCGATGCCGCCGGGTGTGGCGATCAGCAGCAGGTCGGCCCGGTCGGAGGTGATGCGGTAGCCGTGCGGGATGTTGCGGGGCAGGTAGACGATGCCGCCCTCGGACAACTCCAGTTCCTCCTCGCCGACCCAGAGCCGGGCGGTGCCTTTGATCAGCATGAAGACTTCGTCTTCCCGGGTGTGCAGGTGGAACGGCGGAGCCTCCCCCTTGGGGGCGTCGAACCGTCCGACGGTGAGCTGCCCGTCGGTGGCGGCGGCGTCCAGCAGGACGGAGAAGGTGCTCCCGTTCAGCCACTCCAGCTTCTGTTGCTGTTCGGGCTGGGCCAGATACGGAATGCTCACTGGTGCACCATCCTCTTGTCGGTAGCTGAGATGCTGCTGATGCACCCGAGGTGCCGCTGGGTTACCGCCCTGCTCGCTCGACCCCGAG
>NZ_JBFAOH010000096.1:0-2060 GCF_040675175.1 Nonomuraea sp. NPDC049649 | reverse complement strand
GTCCTCCAGATCGATCTCCGTCGATGCCTGGATCACAGTACTCATCAGGTGCGTTCTCCTTGATCAGGAGTTACACCGAAAACCGTACAGTCCCGTGCGGAGCGGAACCGGCCGCGGCACACCGGTGCTGATGACCCCGGGCGGTCCGGGGGTCGCCTCGGTGGTGCCCTACCGCGGCCTCCGCAAGCAGGCCGCCCGCCGCAAGCTTGATGTGCTCATGGTCGAGCATCGAGGTGTCGGGCTGTCCCGGACCGACACCACGGGCGTGGACCTGGCCGTCGAGCAGGTGACTTTGGAGAACGCCGCCGACGACCTGGCCGCCGTGCTCGACGCGGCCGGGGTGGAGCGGGCGGTCGTCGTACGGCAGCTACCTGGCCCACGCCCCCACCCTGGAGCTCGCCAGCCTCTAACGGGCGATCGCCGTCATGAGCTGTTCGGCGGTGGGGCGGCGTGACGGGTCCTTGTTGAAGCAGGCAGCCATCAGGGGGCGCAGCGGGGCGGGCACCCTGTCGAGGTGGGGCTGGTGGTGGAGCACGTCGGTGAAGGCCAGAGTGCCGGTCGCGGCGTAGTACATGGTGGACGCCCAGCTGAAGATGTCGGACGGCGGGCCGACGGGCTCCGCGCGGGCCTGCTCGGGTGACATGTACGCGGGTGTTCCTTTGATGCCGCCTATCGTCAAATGAGCCGTGTCGAGGGCCTTGGCGATGCCGAAGTCGATGACCCGGGGGCCGTCGGGGCCGAGCAGGACGTTGGCGGGTTTGAAGTCGCGGTGGACGACCCCTGCCGAGTGGATGGCGTTGAGCGCGGCGGCGGTCGCGATGGCCAGCCGGATCAGGCCACCCTCGTCGTACGGGCCATCCTCGGCCACCTTCCGTTCCAGGGATCTGCCCGGCACGTACTCACTGACCCGTACGGGTCCTGGCCCAGGTAGACGGTGCCCTGGCCGCCCTCGCCGAGGCGCTGGAGCAGGAGGTACTGGCCGATGCCATCGGGTGCGGCGGTCGCCCAGGGATTCCACTCGGGCGGGGTGGTGAAGACCGGCGGGGACGCCGCTGGGCGGAAGACCTCCTTGCGGAGCAGGAAGGCGTGGATGGTTCCGACACCCCACATTCCGACGAAGTAGAGCGTCATGGCGATGTTGTCGCGCAGTTCGTCCTGCGGTGGGTCTCCGGTCGGCGTGATGATCACGATGACGATGAAATACAACATATAACCACTCGTCGCGAACCACAGCTTCTGCCGGGCCAGCCGCGCCGCCGCCGAGCCGATCACGAAGACGGCCCCGATCCCGAAAGTGATCAATGGGAGCAACGCCCAGACGACGCTGAACACTTGCCGGGCAGGTGACAGCCGAATGGGCGAATGGCTCAGGGACACGAATGCATAATACGGAGACGTGCCGAACCACAGAATCGTCGTCGACGAACGTTATGAACTCGACCCCGGCTCCCGTCGCGCGGGCGGCATGGGAGAAATCTGGTTCGGATTCGACAAACGCCTAAACCGCCCGATCGCAATGAAATTTATTCACTTTCAGCAGGGCAGGCCCGGCCCGGAACTGACCCGGCGTTTCGTCCGCGAGGCGCGCGTCATGGCCCGGCTCGACCACCCGGGAGTACCCGCGATCTACGACTGCGGCACCCACGGAAACGACCTGTTCCTGGTCATGCAGCTCATCAGGGGCCGCTCGATCGCCGACATCCTGGACGAGTCCGGCCCGCTGCCCGTCCCCTGGGCGGTCGCGGCTCAGGCGTGCGCGGTCCTGGCCGCGGCGCATGCCAGGTCGCTCGTACACCGCGACCTGAAACCCGGGAACCTGATGCTCTGCCGGGACGGTTCCGTCAAGGTGCTGGACAACGGGCCGCGGCAGCCCGCCGGCGCGACGGCTCCCCCGTCCCAGGCGCCCGATGAGCTGGATCGTCTCGTGGCCCGCATGCTGGCGACGGAGCCCGGCGACCGGCCGTCGTTAGCGTCCACGGGGGTGGTGTACGGGTTTGAACCCGTTCGTCACCTTGATGCCCGTGCGGGAAGATCGATGTGACATGAGGGCGGCCACTCCG
>NZ_JBFAOH010000095.1:0-2195 GCF_040675175.1 Nonomuraea sp. NPDC049649 | reverse complement strand
TGTCAACGACGGCCGAATTCTGACCCCCTGACGACGGTTGAATCTTGACCCCCTGATGTTGTCGTTGACTACTGTTCGTGCTCGGATCGGGCCGGTGGAACCCGGCCCAGATCCCGGTTCTTCAGCCGGTAGCTGTCTCCCTTCAGCGAGATCACTTCGGCGTGATGGACGAGGCGGTCGATCATGGCGGCGGCGACCACGTCGTCGCCGAATACCTCGCCCCAGCGTCCGAACGGCTTGTTGGATGTGACGATCAGCGAGGCCCGCTCGTAGCGACTGGAGACCAGTTGGAAGAACAGGTTGGCGGCCTCGGGCTCGAACGGGATATAGCCCACCTCGTCCACGATCAGGACCGGGATGCGGGCCAGCTTCACCAGCTCGTCCTGCAGCTTGCCGGCGGCGTGGGCGTCGGCCAGACGGGCCACCCACTCGGCCGCAGTGGCGAAGGCGACACGATGCCCGGCCTGGCAGGCGCGGATCCCCAACCCGATCGATAGGTGCGTCTTGCCAGTTCCGGGCGGACCGAGGAAGACCACGTTCTCCCGGGCCGCGACGAAATCCAGCGTGCTCAGATGGGCGATGGCCTCGCGTTTGAGCGAGCGCTGGTGGTCGTAGTCGAACTCCTCCAGGGCCTTGCGAGCGGGAAAGCGGGCGGCGCGGATGCGGGCCTCGCCGCCGTGGGAGTCGCGGGCGGCCACCTCGCGTTGCAGACAGGCGGCCAGGAACTCCTCATGCGTCCAGGACTCGGCCCGGGCTCGTTCGGCCAGCCGCTCGATGGCGGCTGCCAGCGACGGCGCCTTCAACACCCGGGTCAGGTAGGCCAGCTCGGCGGCGACATTGCGCCCGCTCGCCGCTGCTGCCGTCGACGCGGTGGCGGTGCTGGTGGTTCGTGCGGCCATCACGCCACCGTCTCGATGCCGAGCAAAGCGTCGTAGTCGGCCAGCTGGCGTTGTTCCACCTCGGTGTCCACCGGCGTGGCCACGGCCTGCAGCCGGGCTGAGCGCAGCGCCGCCGCGGCCCTGGCGTGAGCAAGGTCGGTGAGCGTCTGGTGCACGTCCCAGCAACGCTCATGCCGGGCCACCACCTGCCCCGCGCAGGTCACCGTGACGTGTTCCAGGTCGGCGACGACATCGACCAGGCGGCCGATCGCGGACGGGTGAACGGAGTAGTCGTTGGAGGCGACGCGCACGTAGTGATCGCGCGCCAGCCGGGTCGCGCTGCGCCAGCCCACGGTCGGCGGCACGGGCGGCAACGCGACCATCGCGGCCCGATCCGCGCCGATCCGGTCAGCCGGCCGGCAGTCCAGGCGCCGATGATGGCGGTGGTTGGCCCGCTGCAGCCAATCCTCCAGCTGGGCGTTAAAGTCGTGCGGGCCGGTGAAGATACGGCCCGGCAGGAACGAGGTCTCCAGATAGCCGTTGGCCCGCTCCACCAGGCCTTTAGCCTCCGGATCAGCCGGTCGGCACTGCAGGATGCGGGCGCCCAGAGTGCCGCGGAAGGCTTCGGCGTCCTGGGTGAGCTGCGGCCGTCCGCCCTTCCACGCCCCGATAGCGCCCTCGTTGTCCCACACCAGCGTCTTGGGGGTGGCGCCGAGCAGGGACAGTAGTGCCCACATCCCGGCGAACAGATCCCCGGCCGCGCGGGAAGGCAGCATCCGGGCCAGCAGCCAGCGCGAGTAGCCGCAGACCAGGACCAGCACTGGCAGGCTCATCCTCCGATCGGGGCCGACCGGGATACGTGCCGGCGGGAACCACAGATCGCATTGAGCCAGCTCGCCCGGCTGGTAGCTGGTCCGCGAGGCCGGATCGAGCGGCCGGTACTCCGGCCGGATCTGCCGGATGCGGTCCTTGAGCACGGTCATCGACCGCTGCCAGCCGATCCGCTCGGCGATCACGGTTGCCGGCATGTCCGGCCACTGCCGCAGCAGTTGGCGGATCTGCGGTTCTACCGCGTCCACGATCGACTTCTTGCCCGGCCGCTGGTACTTCGGCGGCTCCTCGGCCGCCAACGCGCGCCGCACCGTGTTCCTGGCGATGCCCAACTGCCGCGCGATCGCTTTGATCGGCATGCCCTCGGCCCGGTGCAACCGGCGGATCTCCGCCCAGTCCTCCACCTTGATCACCCTCCAGAGTGAACTGCAAGGGGGGTCAGATTTCGGCCGTCGCCTGGGGGTCAGTATTCACGCGTCGTCGACA
>NZ_JBFAOH010000094.1:0-2329 GCF_040675175.1 Nonomuraea sp. NPDC049649 | reverse complement strand
GCTTTTCGTCGTTTCCACTAGGCCGTAACGCGCCGACCTGCGGTTTCAGGCCCGAACGCGCCCTGGATCATGGATTAGCTGCGGAACGCAGGTCAAGGACGCCTGATCTTCGCCCTAGCACAAGACAGAGAGCTCGCCAACTGGAGGGCACTCCGCCAAAGAGTCGGTTAGGCCCCAGAAGCGACCAGCAGATCAGTGAGACTTGCGTTTCGCATAGCAGAGGGGTGCCTGTGCGGAGTCGAGAAAAACGGCCTCCACATCAATTCAGCAGAGTCAGTCTCAGCCCGAAACAGATAATGGTCACTGAGGTTACTGCTATGGACTTGTAGGACAAGGATGCCCTGCACGATCGAGGTGATGCAGTGCGGCCAAACTGTACGTCTAGGCCCGAGAACCGGCCGCGCCGCCTACGGTGAGCCCGAACGAATACGTGATGCTCAGAAATTTCGGTTTATGTGGTCGAACAGTGCCTCGGTAGCAGGCGATGCGTCGACGCCGAGTGTCGCAAGTCGTGCTTTGAGGTGTCGGACGCGTAGACGGGCTTCGTCTGTGCGGCCGAGTTCGACGAGGAGACGGATAGAGGCTTTGACCGCGCTTTCCATGTCTGGGTCGAGTATGCAGGCTTGGTCGAAAATTTCCAGTGCGCGCTCGTTTCGGCCCGCCCGCTCGTGAAGAGCCCCAAGTTGGAGAAGCGCCTTGACGCTCGCCACCGCCAACGGCCACCGGTAGTCCTGGTCCAGCCAGTCGTACCTGAGGCCCTGGCCTAGTTGCCCACGGCACAGCCGGACGACCTCTTCCAACGCGAGCGTCTTAGTTTCCTCGTCAATGGCCGTGCGTGCCTCGGCAAGTGCCCGGTGGAAGGCCCACAGGTCGACGTCGACGTGCTGGGCCTCGATGCGGTAGCACTTGCCGGACCGCTCGACGAAGCTGGCTTCCTTGGCGCCCAGGCCGCTGGTCTCTCGGAGGGCGAGGCGCAGGTCCTTGAGGGCGCTGTGGAAGCGGTAGCCGGCCAGTTTCTCCTCCACGTCCGGCCATAGGTACTCGCAGATCTCCTCGCGGTCCAAGCCCTTGGGGTGCGCGGCGAGGAGGACGAAGAGTTCCAGAGCCTTGGTACGTCCAGACAGATCCACTACCTTGCCGCCCACCTCGATGACCGGCTCACCAACGATGCGGAAATGCACGAGGGGCTCAGCCGTGCTAGGTGGCGGCACAGCCAGGTTCACTTCTCGCGCAGGCTCTTCTGAGGGCATACCGTTCGAGGCGGCGAGCCTGCTCAGCACCACGCTCGCGGCCTCTTTCGGAAGGTGGAACAGCGTGATGTCGTGGAACTCCTCGGCCAGGGCTCCGGAGACCTCCGCCACTTGATGGTCATCGGCGATCTCGCAGGTGGTGCCGGAGGGGGATCGCCCCACGAGCAGGGCCCCGATGCCGAACCTGGGCGCGTGACACATAAGCGAGCCCAGATAGGAATCGTTCTCCTGGGAGCACGCGGTCAGCAGCAGCGCCGGCAACGGCTCCGCAGGGTCAACTTCGCGGAGTTCGGGGATGTCTTCGGCGTCGGAGTCGCGCAGCATGCGGCGCCGGGCGACGAACTGTCCCTCCAGATGATCGACCGCGTCATCCAGCGTGGGCACCAGTCTGAGACCAGGCAGGTGTTCGGTCATGGTCTCGATAGACGGGCCGAACCACCGCACAGCGTCCTGGCGGGGCATGACGATTTCGGCGCGATGGTGGTCCGATTGGGTCAGGAGGTCCAACACGATTGCCCGGAGGCAATCCTCGGCTCCTGGGCCGGTCAGGGCGAGATTCAGGCCCGACAATGCCAGGGACACCAGATTCTCGCCACGGGCCCCCACCTTGAGTGAGATCGGCGGGTCGGTCGAGAAGGACGACGTGACCAGCTCGAAATCGTCCGGCGGCATTTCATCGGGTTCGACGTAGGTCCGTCGATGTGCTTGCTCCAGCGCTCGTACGGCCGGGGTGTCCGGTTCGGGCATGAGCACGGCCACGGGCTCCTTCACGTCGCGGACGTCAACCCGTCGCCGCTGGCGAAGCCTGCTCGAAGCGAGTGCGACCGCCACCCCGGTGGCGAAGGAGAGCGCCACAACTCCACCGCCGGGCAGCGTGACCACGGTCGATGGGGTGGCCGGTGCGGCCAGAGGTGTCTCCTCCGGCGCCGGAGTGGCCGTGGGCCGAGTGGAGGTGTGGGTGTGGGAGGACGCGACTGGACTGTGGGTCGCGTCCGAGATGCGGTGTAAAAGTGAACGAGCGTAGGTTGCCGTGCTGAACCGACCAAAGTTCGCACTACGCAAGGACCTACGCTCGTGGC
>NZ_JBFAOH010000093.1:0-2368 GCF_040675175.1 Nonomuraea sp. NPDC049649 | reverse complement strand
TCAACGTCACTGTGAAGAAGATCCCGTTCTCGCCCTGCTTGTGCCACTTAAGGTCTGCTTGTCCTCATGTGTCACACCAGTCTGGCAGAGAGGGGGCCAAGGTCCTGCCCGAGACCGGGCAGCGCGGGAATGCTCATGAAATCGCCAGGACCTGGTCAGGATGCCGGGTACAGCGGGGTTTGCGCGCCGGGTAGAGGACTAGGCCGAGCTGGGTGGGACAGCCGGGGCGAGGACATGTGAGCGTGACCATGTCGTATCTCGCCGCGCCCGGCAGAAGGCTCTGATCGGCCGCGCCGTACCCGCGAACCTGATGCCCGAGGGGCGGGGGCAGGCTGTAGGCATCGAGCCGGCGCAGGGAACCCAGGACACGGCCCCGGTTCAAGACGATGACCGCCTCGTGTGTGTCGTCGGCGTCGAAGTAACGCAGCGCGGCCGCCAGTGCCGGAGCCACATCCTCCTCTTCGTCCACGACGATCATCGGTGCGTCCTCCGCGTGGTCGCGGTCGAGCCGGTTCGTGAGCGTGGCGATACTCGTCATCCGTCCTCCTGGTACCGGGTGTCGATGACGGGGCCTGGGTCGCCCTGGCAGACGAACGCGGCCCAGTAGGCCGGGTGCGGGTATCTACGGCGCATCGCCTGCCGAGCCCCGGTCAGCGCCTCGGCCAAGCCGTCGCCCGCCCAAAGCCGCCGGTACAGGTCAGTCATCAGGTCGCGGGTCTGCCGGTCGGGAACCTTCCACAAGCTCATGACCAGCGACCTCGATCCGGCGATAGAGGCTGCGCGGCGTAGTCCGAACACCCCTTCGCCCACCCATGTGTCGCCTAGCGCGCTGTCGCATGCTGACAGCACGACAAGTCGGGTGCCGCTCAGATCCATGAGCGCGAGATCCGAGGCGGTCAGCACGCCGTTGCCCGCCTCAGGCGGCAAGTCACCACCCGAGAGCCAGGTGTTCGCGCCTGCCAGCGCAACGCCACAGCGGAGCATCGGGTCGTCCACATCGCGGCCGGACAGCCGCTCGAAAGGGTCGTCGCGCGCCAGGGTGAAGTCCATGGGAGTGGCCAGCGTCCCGTCGAGCACGAGGATCTGGCGATGGGCGTCGACCGGCGTCACGATGTCTCCGACGGCGAAGTCCGCCGGGTCCATCGCGCGCGGGACGCTGGGGCTGAGGAACCCGTGGCTGGCTATGTGCAGGATGGCCGGGCTCTGTGCGCCCGTCACCCGTTCCTTCACGGCGTCGGCGCCTGCCAGCGGCGTGACGCCCAGAAACTCGGCGATCTGCCGGCCTTCCTCGCGCGCTCCCGGTAACGGGGTGAACGGCGCTCGCTCGCGGGTGTTCGCGCCGCCGGGTGTGCCGAGTTTGAGATCGGGGTCGGCCAGCACGAGTGGCGGGCCGCCGGGCGCAGGCGAGGGCTGGCTCAAGTGCAGCGCGTCTCGGCCGGTCGGCAGGTAACACACCAGCCACCGGTCCATGACGAGCCGTCCGTCGTCCAGCGGCAGCGCCTCGTACGGCAGCGTGCTCAACGCGCCGTCGGGAGACAGCAGCAGACGGGAGGCCCCGCCGAGCGCAGGCAACAAGGGGTCCAGTACGGCGCGCCGTAGCCGGGCCGCTTTGTCGGTGTCCTCCTCCTGGCTTCGCCCGCTCATCAGTGCGGTGACTCGGCCGGTCAGCTCGTCGATATGCTCGGCATCTCCCAGGTCGACGAAGGCGGGCGGCGCGCCGGGACGCAGGACGAGCGCGCTGTAGCATGCGCCCGCGTGCACTTCCTTGGTGCGGTCGGCCGCGTGGAAATCGAAGACGGCGCGCCGCCGCAGTTCGACGAGTGCCGTGTCGGAGGCCAGCGTGGCGGCGATGTCGTGCCACGTCAGCTCGAACAGGCGATGGGTCGCGCCGTGTGAGCGCTGGGCGATTTCCGACTCGAGTGCGTCGAGCCGCTGCCTGTCGGCGGCCAGCCGCTGCCGATGCGTCTGCATCGCGCCGTCCGATGGTCCGGCGAGTTGCCTGGCGTTGATGGCGGCGTGCAGCCGGACCCGCTGCTCGTGCAGGTCACGCAGTCGAGGATCGTCGGCGGCGGTGACCAACATGTCCCGCTGCCTGATGGTGAGCTGGGCGGCCAGGCCCTTGTGCCTCAGGAGTGTGTCGGCGGCGACGGCTACCGCGTCGGCGTCTGTTTTCAACTCGGTGAGCACAAGGCTGAGTACCTGGTCCACACGGAACCGGCTGCCTGACAGCGCGGTCAGCCACTGTCGCCGCGAGCCCGTGGTGAATACGGTGGTGAGCTTCCCCCCGTTTTCCGGACACTTGCCCTGAGGTCACCCTTGATCATCAGGAAGGATGTCCCCCATGCCCGCACCTCACCCGCCAGAGTTC
>NZ_JBFAOH010000092.1:0-2462 GCF_040675175.1 Nonomuraea sp. NPDC049649 | reverse complement strand
CGGAGTGGCCGCCCTCATGTCACATCGATCTTCCCGCACGGGCATCAAGGTGACGAACGGGTTCAAACCCGTACACCACCCCCGTGGACGCTAACCACGGCGGCGCTGACCACAGCGCTCAGCCGAAACCCTGCACTGAACGCTGCACGGGCTGTGCTGAGCAGCATGGCCCCGGGCAGGCCGGGAAGAACTTGACTCGCCGTCACAGCACCGCCCAGGCTCTCCGTCACAGCGGACACGGCCTCTGAGGGGAGGCCCACCACGACAGCGCCACTCATTTCGCTCCGGTACACCGCGGTGATGGCGCTGCCGAGGAGCGCGATGCCGAGGGCACCACCGAGTTGAGGTGCGGTCGAGGAGATGGCTGACGCCGCGCCGGCCTGCTCCGGAGGCGCGGAACCGACGACCATGTCGGTGGCGAGCGCCATCATCGGACCGAGCCCAGCCGACACGATGATGGCCCCGGTGACCAGGAGAGCCAGGGCACTTGTCCCGGCAGTCACGCCCGCCTGGGCGACCACGACGAAGCCGACGGCAGCCAGGACCAGGCCGGCCGCGATGACCGGTCCCGGAGCTATCCAGCGCACGATCCTCGAGGCCAGCGTCGATCCGACGATCACCCCGATGGCTGAGGGCGCCGTCCACAGCCCGGCCTCCAGCGGCGAGAGCCCGCGTACCAACTGCAGATACTGCGCGAAGGCGTAGTTGAAGCCCCACAGCACGAAGATGCCCAGCGCAAGCGTGGCCACCGCCGTGCTGAACGCCCGGTTCGCGAACAATCGCAGGTCGATCAGCGGGTGACGCAACGCACGCTGCCTGCGCAGGAAGACGACGGCGAACAGCAGCCCGGCCGCGACGGAGAGCACGGGCAACCAGCCGGGACCGTCGGCGGCGATCTGCTTGAGACCGTAGACCGCCGGCAACACCGCAGCCAGCGACAGTACGGCGCTGATCGGGTCCAACCGCCCTGCCCCCGCGTCGCGCCGCTCGGGCAGCAGGATCGGCCCCAGCACCAGCAGCAGCACCATCACCGGCACGCCGAGCAGGAACACCGACCCCCACCAGAAGCGCTCCAGCAACCACCCGCCCACGAGAGGGCCGATCGCGGTTCCTCCGGACACGCTGGCAATGACGATTCCCACGGCGACGGTGCGTTGCCGCGAATCCCGGAACATGGCCACGGTCAGGGAGAGCACGGACGGCATCAACGTAGCGCCGGAGATTCCGAGTAGCGCGCGCACCGCGATGAGCGCGTCCGCACTGGGAGCGTAGGCCGCGAGCACAGATGCGACCCCGTACGCGGCCGCGCCGATCAGCAGCAGCCGCCGGCGGCCGATCCGATCGCCCAGCGTGCCCATGGTGATCAGCGATCCGGCGAGCAGAAAGGCATAGACATCCACGATCCACAACAGTTCAGCGCTGTCGGCTACCAGCGCTCTGCCGATCGCGGGCAGCGCCAGGTGAGTCACGGTCAGTTCGAGTGAGGCCAGGAGAGCGGGGAGGGACAGAACGGCAAGCCCGACCCATTCCCGTCGCCCAGCACGGCCAGTGGCGGCCGGAGCGGCATCCGCAGGAGATCTCGTCACCCGTCAAGCATCAAACCTCGACCTTAGACGAGGTCAAGCTCTAGCCTGAGAGACGTGACAAAGCCCCCCTTCGACGCCGAAGAGCTCACTGTCGGCCAGCTCGCAGCCCGTGCCGGTGTCCCGGTGACCACCTTGCACTTTTACGAAGAGAAGGGCCTGATCCGCAGCCGCAGGACCGCCGGAAACCAACGACGCTACTCCCGCGACTTCCTGCGCAGGGTGGCCTTCATCCGGGTGGCGCAGCGAGTCGGCATCCCACTGCGTGTGGCGGGCGAGGCACTGGCAGGCCTCCCGGAGGAGCGCACCCCGAACAGGGAAGACTGGACCCGTCTATCCGCCTCATGGCGAGCCGAACTCGACACCCGCATCGAGCAGCTCACCGCCCGCGTCGTCGCCGTCCCAGTCCGTCAGTAAGACAGTGCTGCAGTCCTCGACGTCTACTTCCACCCGGATGGTCTCCGCATAGCGGCTCATAGGTGGCGATCGTAGAGTCCGCCACCGACCGATCGGCCAGCTGTCCGCAGTTCGAAGATCAGGCTCTGGACCTTCGATCGCCCCCAAGCATGTCCGGCGGCCAGCCATGCCGTGGCGATCGTAGGGCCATCTGTGCGGCGGCGCGGCGACCGCGGTCGGTGCGTTCGGTCTGTACGGCGGAGCTGGCGTGCGGTGCCCGGCCCGGTGTCCCGCCGCCGTCCGGGACCGGACCTACGCAGGGCACGGGTCCGGATCATGGGATCCTCGGTGAGGTCTTTGGCGCGGCAGGGCAGTGACATGGCGCGTTCCCTGTACTACATTCACAGATCTTGAGGTAGTGGATCTCCACGTCGCCGGTAATGGCTGAGCCGGGCGCGGGCCTGGTGGAGGCGGCGGAAGGCT
>NZ_JBFAOH010000091.1:0-2507 GCF_040675175.1 Nonomuraea sp. NPDC049649 | reverse complement strand
GATCAACGAGCCGCAGCCCGCCACCATCGAGACTATGGAGGACCGGCAGGCAAGCAACGCAGCATGACGTGTGTCATCCGGTTTGACAGCTACCGTTCTGATTACGGGCAACGCCTACGCGAGGAGCGACGCGCACCCGTCTGGGATCAGGCCCACTTGGTGTCGAAGCTGCGCGGCGCGGAAGGCCGTGACGTCTCAGCCGCCACCTTCACCGCCCAGGTGCGCGCCACCAACGCCCACATCATCGCTCTGGATACCGAGCTCGGCGCCCGCGACATGCTCGATGCGGTCATTCAAGCGACCGCCCATGCCCGCCGGATCGCCTACACCCGCTTCCCATCCAACCGGGACCTGCTCTCGGCGGTGGCCGAGGCGCACCAGATCGCGGGCTGGATCGCCTTTGACGCCGAGCGGCAGGACGTGTCGAGACAGATGACACTCGAAGCACTCCTCACTGCCCGCCAGGCAGGCGATCGCTCAATGGAAGCGTTCGCCTTGGGCCAACTGGCCATGCAGGACGTCCACGTAGGCCAGGCAGCGGAGGCGGCGAGCATCTCCGACACCGCCCTCACCACCGGACGAGTCAAGGGCGGCGTGCGGACCATGTTCGTCATGCGCGCGGCACGGGCCGCCGCGGGGATGAGAGAGCACGCCCGAGCCCGCAACCTGATCGGCCAGGCCCGAAGCCGCTACCTGGACGGCCCTCACCCGGACGATCCCGCCTGGGTGTGGTGGCTGTCAGAGGGCGAAATCTCCTGGCACCACGCCATGATCGAAGCCGACGTCGGCAGGTGGGAGAAAGCCTGCGAGTACTTCGCCGCAGCGGCCGATTTCCGGCTGTCGCGCTACAACCGCAGCACGGCTGTTTGTGCAGCGAGCCTGCTGTGGGCGTTGTCGCAAGCCGGCGACTGGAGCGAGGCCGAAACCGTGCTGCGGCGTGACGTGCTGCCCCACCAGGGGGAGGCAGTGTCGATACGCGCCGACCGCATGCTGGCATCAGCGGCCCGGCTGCTTGACGCTGCGCCCAGGCCGAGCCTGCGCGATGCCGCCCGCGAGATCGCCGCGCAGGCTTGGCACCTGGGGCGAGTAGACTCCGGCAGGCACCCGGGTGCGTCTCAACAGGTGTTGTCGGTACGCTGCGATGGTGATCAGCCGAGAAGGGGAACTTCTAGGCTTACGAGCCGCACGCAGATTGGCCGAACTGGACTGCTGTGAGATCGAGCCGGGGCTGAGCGAGGCGGAGTTCGACCGCATCGAGCGCGACTTCGGCTTCGAGTTCGCTGATGACCACAGGGCTTTCCTCGCAGCCGGACTGCCGGTGAGACAGGAACCAGAACCGGGGGCCACCTGGAAGGAACCATGGCCGGACTGGCGTACTGGCGACCCTGACCAACTTCGCGAGCAACTTGCCTGGCCCGTCGACGGGACCCTCTTCGATGTCGAGCACAACGCCCTCTGGCACAACACGTGGGGCGACCGCCCCGACGACCTGACGGCAGCGCTCGCCGTAGCGCGCAATCAGCTGGCCCAGGTGCCTGCCCTCATCCCGATCTACGGGCACCGGTATCTGCCCGCCGGCCGCGGTACGCACGGACATCCGGTGTTGTCGGTCTACCAAACCGACATCATCTTCTACGGCACTGACTTGGCGGACTACATCACGAACGAGTTCAGCGGAACAGACTGGTCGATCAGTGGAGACTGGATCACGCCGCCTCTGGTTTCCTTCTGGGGCGACTTCCTCTGAATGCTTTGGCAGGGACGGACTGCCGATCGTTCTCTCGGCATTAGGTTGGCCGGCATGACTGAGCTCGGACCCGTCGCCTGGCCGCCCGCCCCGATCAGGACCGAGCGGCTCGTGCTCCGTGAGCCCGAGGCTCGGGACCGTGCAGCGATCATCGAGCTATTCACCTCGCCCGAGGTGGGCACCTACATCGGTGGCCCTCGACCACGTGATGAGTTCGAGCGCGCGTTGCCTGCCGTGCCCCGGCGCCGCCCCGGCCTTTTCGTGGTCGATCTCGATGAGGCGATGATCGGCATCATCGACTTCAAGCAGCGCGACGCCGAGCGTCCGGGCCGCGTCCGCCCGGATGGCGGTGAGGTCGAGCTCGGTTACATGTTCCTGCCGGAAGCATGGGGATACGGATACGCCGCCGAGGCGTGCGCGGCGGCACTCGGCTGGGTCGCCGACGTGCTTCCCAGCGAGCCGGTAGTGCTCACCACCCAGACTGCCAACGACCGCTCGATGCGCCTCGCGGCGAAGCTGGGGTTCACCGAGGTGGCGCGGTTCGAGGAGTACGACGCCGAGCAGTGGTTCGGCGTGTGGTCCTCGATCACGCCGTCTGATTGAGCTCGTGCTCCGCTGGGTGGCGCGTTCCGAGGCCGGCCTCCCTGCCTGTGCGTCATCGCTCCCCGGTACTACATTCACAGATCTTGGCGTTCGGCTGCGTAACTGCCTGTAGTAGGTCCATCGTCATGCTGTGACCTGTTCTCTCACCTACGATCTG
>NZ_JBFAOH010000090.1:1390-2575 GCF_040675175.1 Nonomuraea sp. NPDC049649 | reverse complement strand
CTGCTTTGTGGTCAAGTCCTCGGCCTATTAGTACCGGTCAGCTCCACACGTTACCGCGCTTCCACACCCGGCCTATCAACCCCATCATCTATGGGGGGCCTTACCCCTTCACAGGGCGGGAGACCTCATCTCAAGGCAAGCTTCCCGCTTAGATGCTTTCAGCGGTTATCCCTCCCGAACGTAGCCAACCAGCCATGCACCTGGCGATACAACTGGCACACCAGAGGTTCGTCCGTCCCGGTCCTCTCGTACTAGGGACAGCCCCTTACAAGTCTCCTGCGCGCGCAGCGGATAGGGACCGAACTGTCTCGCGACGTTCTAAACCCAGCTCGCGTACCGCTTTAATGGGCGAACAGCCCAACCCTTGGGACCTACTCCAGCCCCAGGATGCGACGAGCCGACATCGAGGTGCCAAACCATCCCGTCGATATGGACTCTTGGGGAAGATCAGCCTGTTATCCCCGGGGTACCTTTTAGCCGTTGAGCGACACCGCTTCCACACGCCGATGCCGGATCACTAGTCCCAGCTTTCGCTCCTGCTCGACCCGTCAGTCTCACAGTCAAGCTCCCTTGTGCACTTACACTCAACACCTGATTACCAACCAGGCTGAGGGAACCTTTGGGCGCCTCCGTTACCCTTTAGGAGGCAACCGCCCCAGTTAAACTACCCACCAGACACTGTCCCCCACCCGGATACACGGGCGCGGGTTAGACATTCAAAACGACCAGAGTGGTATTTCACCAACGACTCCACCCGAACTAGCGTCCGAGCTTCCCAGTCTCCCACCTATCCTACACAAACCGCTCCGAACACCAATGTCAAGCTGTAGTGAAGGTCCCGGGGTCTTTCCGTCCTGCTGCGCGAAACGAGCATCTTTACTCGTACTGCAATTTCGCCGGGCCTGTGGTTGAGACAGCGGGGAAGTCGTTACGCCATTCGTGCAGGTCGGAACTTACCCGACAAGGAATTTCGCTACCTTAGGATGGTTATAGTTACCACCGCCGTTTACCGGCGCTTAAGTTCTCACCTTCGCACGTGTCACCACGCACTAAGCGGTCCCCTTAACGTTCCGGCACCGGGCAGGCGTCAGTCCGTATACATCGTCTTACGACTTCGCACGGACCTGTGTTTTTAGTAAACAGTCGCTTCCCCCTGGCCACTGCGACCCCCACCAGCTCAAGGTG
>NZ_JBFAOH010000090.1:0-1291 GCF_040675175.1 Nonomuraea sp. NPDC049649 | reverse complement strand
TAAAACCCATCACCAGCAGAGGTCCCCCTTCTCCCGAAGTTACGGGGGCAATTTGCCGAGTTCCTTAACCACAGTTCACCCGATCGCCTCGGTATTCTCTACCTGACCACCTGAGTCGGTTTAGGGTACGGGCCGCCACAACACTCACTAGAGGCTTTTCTCGGCAGCATAGGATCATCCACTTCGCCACAATCGGCTCGGCATCACATCTCAGGGAATATGCGAGGCGGATTTGCCTACCTCGCCCCCTACATGCTTACCCCAGGACAACCACCGCCTGGGATGGACTACCTTCCTGCGTCACCCCATCGTTTACCTACTACCAAATCAGGTCGAGCGTTCGGTCTAGCACCGCCTCCGAAGAGGCAGCTGACTTAAGGACTCTTAGTATCAATGGGTTCAGTATGGGCGCATTGCAGCGGGTACGGGAATATCAACCCGTTATCCATCGACTACGCCTGTCGGCCTCGCCTTAGGCCCCGACTTACCCTGGGCGGATTAACCTGCCCCAGGAACCCTTGGTCATCCGGCGCGAGGGTTTCTCACCCTCGATTCGCTACTCATGCCTGCATTCTCACTCGCACAGCCTCCACCACTCGATCACTCGGCGGCTTCGCCGGCTGCACGACGCTCCCCTACCCACCAACAGAACCCGAAGGTCCCATCAGTGCCACGACTTCGGCGGTGTGCTTGAGCCCCGCTACATTGTCGGCGCAGAATCACTTGACCAGTGAGCTATTACGCACTCTTTCAAGGATGGCTGCTTCTAAGCCAACCTCCTGGTTGTCTCTGCGACTCCACATCCTTTCCCACTTAGCACACGCTTAGGGGCCTTAGTCGGTGATCTGGGCTGTTTCCCTCTCGACTACGAACCTTATCGCCCGCAGTCTCACTGCCACGCTCTCACTTACCGGCATTCGGAGTTTGGCTGACGTCAGTAACCTTGTCGGGCCCATCGGCCATCCAGTGCTCTACCTCCGGCAAGAAACACGCGACGCTGCACCTAAATGCATTTCGGGGAGAACCAGCTATCACGAAGTTTGATTGGCCTTTCACCCCTACACACAGATCATCCCCCAGGTTTTCAACCCTGGTGGGTTCGGTCCTCCACCCAGTCTTACCTGAGCTTCAACCTGCCCATGCGTAGATCACTTCGCTTCGGGTCTACAGCATGCGACTCAAACGCCCTCTTCAGACTCGCTTTCGCTACGGCTTCCCCACACGGGTTAACCTCGCCACACACCATAACTCGCAGGCTCATTCTTCAAAAGGCACGCAGTCACATCACACA
>NZ_JBFAOH010000089.1:0-2706 GCF_040675175.1 Nonomuraea sp. NPDC049649 | reverse complement strand
GGCGACGGCACCAATATCGAGCGCGCCTCTGCCACCAGCGATGGCATACCTACGCCGAGACAACACCATGATCACAACAATCTACGGCTGCCGTATCTGAAAGACCACCCCTACCTGGACTCGTTCAGGTAATCGCGGTTGATCAGACGTTTCCGCAGAGGACCTTGATGACCTGCACTCGCGCCTGCTGGAGGTTCAATACGTCGGGATGCTCATGGATGAGGCCGAGCAGCAAATGCTCGGTGCCGATATACCGATGCCCCAACCCCGCGGCCTCCTGACGGGCGAGATCGGTGATTAGGCTGAGATCCGCACCTGCAGAGCGGAACCGCGTCACGTCGATACGAAGGCTCCGCAGCGTCATGACGGCCACCCCGTCATTCAACCGAGCCAGGCCCTCTACGAGATCACCGCCAGTAACACGGTCATGGCCCCGAGAACTGGCTACCTCCGCAGCCAGGCTCAGCACCTTCCGTGCGCGAGCCGTCAGGAGACTTTCCAGCGGCCGATGAAGGGTCGTCTTCTTCCGGCTCTTCAGCATGATGTCCCATCCCCAGTATGTGAGAGGCCGCTTGACAGTTGATCACGTATGCACAAGATTGTTGCGTCCCTCCCACCGAACTCCAGGGGAATCCCGATGAAGCGGACCTCCCAGCGCCTGAAGGCCAGCAAGGCGATGACGAAGGGCATCAAGGAGCTCGGCATGGCGGAGGACGCCGCCCGAGAACAGATGCCCCTGAGAGTCATCTCATCAGGCTCCGACGATTACGTCTCCGGCCCCCGCTTCACTGACGCACTTCCCCAGGGCACCAACTGGGTGCGCTACTTCCACACCGATCGGCCTACCAGCAACCCCCTGCTGGAAATCTTGGAACCCACCACACTCAAGGCCCTGCTGGCCCACCGAACCTCCTGGCAGGGCCGGGTCATCAAGGGCACGATCAAGGGCGACAAACTGGTCAAGGTCTCCGACGCTTTCGCCTCGCGCTTCCGCGGCTACTCCTGGAGCGAACCCGTCAGCACCATCTCCTACACCCTCCGCCTGAGCGCGGATGGCCTGGTAGAGCGAGTTACAACCAAGGGAGTCCTGCGCCACTGGAAGGGTTCCGTCCTCCGCGTCAAGACCGACACCCGCTACTCCGCCTGGGGCCGCCAGATCACCATCGCGCTACCGCTGAAGAGCGAAGTCCTCGACCAGGACCAACTAGAAGGCAAGGTCCCCTACCAGGTACCAGGCGTCTGGAACTGACTCATGCCGACCGAACACTCTGACCTGACCGAGATCGTCGCCCGTGGTGATCGGCGCATGAAACGCCTGAGCGTCGCGGTGGTGATGGCCTGCCTGCTGAGCGTCACGATTCCCGGCGGTGCCGTCCACGCGGCTCCGAAATCGGCCTCCCTCACCCCTGTCATCAAAGCGATCAAAAAGCAGTTCGCGAAGAAAAGCAGCGTGCGCTTCTCCGTAAAGCGACGCGGCGGCCCAGCCTCCTTCACCTGGGACATGAAAGCATCCGGCGCATACCGCTTCCGGGCTTCAGGCGTGTACGCCGCCGACACCACCGAGATCACCCAGGAGCCGCGAGGAACAGGCCGGTCCCGAGGGATCAGCGTCGGCCGAGACTTCTACTCACAGGCCTACGTACGTTCCAAGGACGGCAAGTACCTCTGGAAGTCACCGTCGAAGCTGGGGAAGTGGAGTCACGGTCGAAACCTCAGCGGGACGATCTGGGGAGAGGACCTGATCAACGGCATCAACCCGGGCTTCCTCAAACTGGGCGCCTCCCAGGGTGCGACCAGCACCGACGGCGGAAAGTTCGAGGGCGTGAAGACGACCCTCTACAGCGGCACAGTCACCGCTACCGAGCTGGGCGAACGACAGGCCGGGATTTTCTTCGGGACCGACGACGTGGATGAGATGTCTGTCTCATGGCACGGCCCCATCAGCTGGAAACTCTGGGTCGGCCCGGACGACTTGCCCCGACGCTTCCACGCCGTCATCAGGTTCACTCGGCCGGACGACGGCCAGACCGAGACCATGACGATGAACATCATCTACCGAGGATGGGGAAAGCCTGTCAAGATCACAGCCCCGCCCGAACACCTCATCACGACCGACTGGTGATCGATCTCACCGGACGTTTGTCGGTCTTTGCAGGCCGTCATCGATCACGCCTACATCCCTCTCAGGAGCGCCATGGTCGTCAACGACGGAACTGCGCCACCCGACGACGGCCGGGACAATCAACCTAATCCCGGCCACCCGGAAAGTGACACAGACCCGGAGCAGTACTTCCTGCTGCACGACGCAGCCGAGAACGACTCGCCCGAAACGGTCACGGACCTGGCGCACAGCATCGCCGATGTCGACTTCATCGACGATGACGACGAGGAGTACCGCGGCCGTACCGCACTCTGGACAGCCGTCTTCGCCAATCGTCCCGACAACGCGCGTGCCCTGGTAGCCGCAGGAGCGGACCCGTGGCGCCCCATGATGAACGGCTGGTCTCCAGGACGACTCAGCCTGGCCGGCCCCACCCCCGCCCTATTCAGCATCCCGCCCGGAACCCCCGGCCTGTCGCCACACGAGACCGCCGCCGTCACGGAAGCCAGCCCGGTAGCTGTCAAACCGGATGACACACGTCATGCTGCGTTGCTTGCCTGCCGGTCCTCCATAGTCTCGATGGTGGCGGGCTGCGGCTCGTTGAT
>NZ_JBFAOH010000088.1:0-2992 GCF_040675175.1 Nonomuraea sp. NPDC049649 | reverse complement strand
TCCAGGGCGGCTGCTCACCCTTCCTCACACGACGTGATCCAACCGGCAAACCGTCTCATGAGAGACCAGAGTGATCATTTTGTTAGGAGCTCTTAGCTGACGAACGACGCGACACCTTGACCGGATCACCCTGCGCATCGACGGGCGGCTGCAGGACGACGGTCACTTTCTGCACCCGATCGTGTTCGATCTTGCCGCCGGCGCCGGCCTCCAGCACCCACACTTTGACCTTGCCGCTGCCCTCGCCGGTCTTCTTCACCCCGACCTGAAACTCCAGCGTCACCTCCCCGACGGGGAACTGGATCTCCGCATCAGCGCCTGCGGCGATCGCCTCCCGCAGCT
This sequence comes from Nonomuraea sp. NPDC049649, assembly GCF_040675175.1. Taxonomy (NCBI): domain Bacteria; kingdom Bacillati; phylum Actinomycetota; class Actinomycetes; order Streptosporangiales; family Streptosporangiaceae; genus Nonomuraea; species Nonomuraea sp. NPDC049649. The sequence goes on along the minus strand of NZ_JBFAOH010000088.1, from coordinate 2,650 downwards.
CCTGACGGATCTGCTCGATCGCCTCCGGTAACCCAAGCTCCGTCACACGCCCTCCCACAGCATCAAGATCCGACCAGGAACCCGATCCTAGGCCGACACAGATCACGACGCGGGGTAGGGGGATTGTACGGTCTTCGGCTCTGGCCCACTTTCGGTGGTGACGGAGCGTGATAGCTCCTGTCGTTTCATGACCCCTCGCCGTGCTGTGCCAGTGTGACGCCGGTGCGATGTTAGGGATCTCGCGGGGCTTGTGTTCCCGCAGCTGGCTGGCCTGGTCGTCGGCAGCGTTCAATCCAGGGGCGGCGTGATCCTGGTGTATGTCACGTCCAACGGTGCGCCGGTGGAGTGCCCCGGCTGTGGAGCAGTTGGCCGGGTGCATGGCTATGTGGACCGGCAGTTGGCGGACCTGCCGTTGGCTGGGCACCGAGTACTCGTGCGGCTACGGTTTCGGCGGTTAAGGTGCCCAACGGTCGGGTGCGAGCGGCAGACGTTCCGGGAGCCGCTGCCTGGGCTGGCCGAACCGTATCAACGCCGCACGATCGCCTTGGCCACGCAGGTGGGGGCTGGGGTGCGGGAGCTGGCCGGCTGGGCGGGATCTCGGCTGCTGGACGTGCTGGGAGTCTCGATCTCGCGGCAGAGCGCGGTCCGGTCGTTACTGCGGCTGCCCCTGCCGGTCCGTCCGGTACCGGAGGTGATCGGGGTGGACGACTTCGCACTCCGTAAACGGCACCGCTACGCCACTGTGATCATCGACGCGGTAACCCGGGAGCGGATCGACGTGCTCGCCGATCGTCAGGCCGACACCTTGGAGGCGTGGCTACGTGCCCATCCCGGCGTGCGGGTGGTGTGCCGGGACAGCAGCGGCGCCTACGCCGAGGCGATCCGTCGCGCCCTGCCCGGGGCGGTGCAGGTCGGTGATCGCTGGCATATCTGGCACAACTTGGCCGAAGCCGTGGTCAAGGAGGTTGCCGCGCATTCGGTCTGCTGGGGCAAGACCGGCCCGCCTCCCAAGGACGGGGTGCGGGCCGCCGCCACCCGCGAGTGGCTTTGTCCGTGAGAGGGCGATTCGTGAGTTGATGCCCCTTTGATCGCTTGCGCTGCGTGAGAGGGCGTTGTGCGAGTTGATGCCCCTTTCGTCCTTTGCCTCGGGGAAGGCGGGCTGGTCAGGGTGTTATCAACTGGGCTGGGTGCGTGGCTGAGCGAACAATCCTGGCTCGGTCTCGACGAGAATGCCCTGGTTGACCAGGCGCTTGAGCTTGGCGCGGATGTTCTCGGTGTTCTTCTTGACGATGGGCAGGTCCAGCGCCTCGCAGAGGTCACGAGCTCGTAGTGGGCGGCCGTGGTCGGCGAAGACGTCCAGAATCTGCCGGTAGGCGGGGTGGTCGGGGACCATGGGAGGCGGTGGGGCCGGCTCGGGTCCGGGTTCGTCGGCGAGGGACCGCAGGGTCTTACGGGTGATCCGCAGGTGCTCGATCGCTTCGCGTAGTTCGCCGAGGTGCACGGCCATGGCGTCAATCTCCGCCTGGGTCTGCTCGATCTGGCCGGTCAAGGCCCGCTCGCGGGCGTCGATCTTGTTCAACAGCCACGCGCCGGGGTCCGGTTCCTGCGCATCTGGCCTGGTCATGCCGAGCGCCACGACGGGGCCGGGGCGCGGGTCAGCCGGCGGGACATCACGTCGGTCATCGCCCAGTACACCCGTGATTCGGAGCTGGCCGGCAGGTGTTCATAGTCGCGGACCAGGCGCCGGTGCAGCATCAAGGTGCCGTACGTCTGCTCGACGATCCATCGTTTCGGCTGGGGGACGAATCCCTGGTCGGCGGGGTTGCGTTCGACGATCTCCACGTCGATCCCGAGCCCGGCCCCATGGTCGACGACCGTGTTCTTGAACCCTTGATCGACCAGGGCTTTGGTCACCGTGCCGGAGGTCTGGGCTGTGACCCGGTCCAGCAGAGCGGTCCCGGCGGTGTTCTCGTGCGCGGAGGCGGCCAGCACAACCACCGCGATGACCAGGCCGAACACGTCCACGGCCAGCCCTCTCTTGCGGCCCGGCACCTTCTTGGCCGCGTCCCGGCCCGTGGTGGTGGCGGGGACCCCGGCCGCCACGTGGACGCTCTGGGTGTCCAGCACCACCAGACTCGGATCGGCTAATCGTCCCTTCTGCTCCCGCATGTGCCAGCGCAGCAGGTCATGGATCTTCTGGGCGGTGCCGTCGTCACGCCACTTGGCGAAGTAGTAGTAGGTCGCGCTGCCGGGCGGCAGGTCGTGTGGCAGGTAGTCCCACTGGACGCCGGTCCGCCCCTGGTAGAGGAGCGCGTTCACGATCTCGCGCATCTGGTATTTGCCCTGGTGGCCGCTGACAGAGCGATGCGCGGCCTTCCACGCCGTGATGATCGGCACGATCAACGCCCATTGCTCGTCGGATAAGTCGCTCGAGTACGGCTTGCGCTCACTCACCCGGCCATCCCAGCACATCCGAGCCCACCGACCGACAGTAACGCTACAAATCCATTCGATCACGCTGCGACATCATGGACATCAACTCGCACAACGCCCTCTGAGGAGTGCTGGTCACGGGCTCGTTGCCGGATTACGGACGCGGCTGAGCGAACAAGCCCGGCTCCGTTTCCACCAGAATGCCGAGGCTGACCAG
>NZ_JBFAOH010000087.1:0-3135 GCF_040675175.1 Nonomuraea sp. NPDC049649 | reverse complement strand
AGCCGCGTCCGTAATCCGGCAACGAGCCCGTGACCAGCACTCCTCACGCAGCGCAAGCGATCAAAGGGGCATCAACTCACGAATCGCCCTCTCAGGTGTCCGTGCTACAGGGGGAACCTCACTGCCCCACCTGCGCCGAGACCTACCGCGCCGACACCTACCACCTCATCCGCGCCGGCCTCGTCGGCGGCAAAGGCGTCCCGGACACCGTCACCACCCACCCAACCTTGTTCATCACCCTGACCGCACCCAGCTTCGGAGCCGTCCACACCCGCCACGAGAAGAACGGCAAAACCCAGCCCTGCCACCCCCGCCGCAACGCACCCACCTGCCCACACGACCGCACCATGTCCTGCACCACCCGCCACAGCAAAGACGACCCCCGCCTCGGCGAACCCCTCTGCCCCGACTGCTACGACTACACCGGCACCGTCCTGTTCAACGCCCTGGCCCCACTCCTGTGGAAACGCTTCGCCGACTCCGTACGCCGCCACCTCGCCAAACAAGGCAGCCTCCTCCTCAAGGACCTCCGCCACCACCTCACCCTCTCCTTCGCCAAAGTCGCCGAATACCAACGGCGCGGCGTCGTCCACTTCCACGCCGTCATCCGCCTCGACGGCCCCGGCGGCCCCGAAGCCCCACCCCCACCCTGGGCGACCGCCGACGCACTCACCCAAGCCATCCAGCACGCAGCAAGAGCAGTAACAGCCAAAGCCCCGGCCTACGCCGACCAACCAGAACGCATCTTGCGCTGGGGCGACCAACTCGACATCCGCCTCATCACCCTGAACGGCGACCTCACCGACCAAGCCGTAGCCGGCTACATCGCCAAGTACGCCACCAAAGCCGCTGAATGCGTCGGCACCCTCGACCGCCGCATCAACCCACTGGACGACTTGGAGGCATACAACCTCCGCGCTCACGCCCGCCGCCTCATCACCACCTGCCTAGACCTCGGCAAAGAACCAGACCTCGCCGACCTCCGCCTCGCCGACTGGGCCCACATGCTCGGCTTCCGCGGCCACTTCTCCACCCGCTCCCGCCACTACTCCACCACCCTCGGCGACATCCGAGCCGACCGCAAACACCACGCCCGCACCGAAGACATCACCACCGGCCGCCTGCCCCTGTTCGACGAAGACACCGTCCTCGTCATCAGCGAATGGCAGTACGCCGGCAAGGGCCACTCCGCCGGAGACGCCCTCCTCGCCGCCGCCATCACCGGCACTCGCCTCGGAGGCGCACATGACCTCTGAGCTACTCACGGTCCCGCAGGCCATGGCCGCGCTGAAGGTCAGCCGCTGGACGCTCTACAACCTCATCCGCTCCGGCGAACTGTGCTCAATCCTCGTCGGCACCCGCTGCCGCCGGATCCCCGCCACCGCCCTGAACGACTACGTGACCCGACTCTGCGAGGAGGTTGCCTGATGCCCGCCAAGACCGCACTCGCCTCCCCAGAGGAGCCCCAGCGTCCGCGCAAGAGCCGTCGCACCCGCGCCAACAACGAGGGCTCGATCTTCCCGTACAAGAACGGCTGGGCAGGATACGTCTGGGTCACCACCCCAGAAGGCAAGCGCACCCGCAAGTGGGCCTACGGAAAGACCCGCGAGGAGACCCACGAGAAGTGGCTCAAGCTCCACGAACAAGCCCGCAAGGGACCGGTGGCCACCAAGCATGAGACCGTGGCCGTGTTCCTCAAACGCTGGCTCGCTGAAGTAGTCGAGCCCAACCGCGAGCCGACCACGTACGTCGCCTACGAACCACTCGTGCGGCTGTACATCATCCCCGGCCTGGGCAAGAAGCGCCTCGACAAGCTCACCGTCCGAGAGGTGCAAGCCTGGCTCAACACCCTGCCCACCCTCTGCACCTGCTGCGACCAGAAGAAGGACCACAAGCGCCCTGAGGCCAAGCGCCGATGCTGCGCCATCGGGAAGTGCTGCAAGGCATACCCGGCCCGCTACACCATCATCGGCATCCGTCGCACGCTGCGAGCCGCCCTCGGCCACGCGATCCGTGAGGAGCTGATCTCGAAGAACGTCGCAGCTCTGACGACCCTCCCCAGCGCGAGCAAGACCAAGAAGAAGCGGCAACAGGTCGTCTGGAGCGTGGACGAGGCCCGTCGCTTCCTGGAGCACGTCCAGGACGATCCGCTGTATGCCGCGTACGTGCTCATCCTCGTCCTCGGCCTGCGCCGTGGTGAGGTTCTCGGCCTGGCCTGGGACTGCGTAGACCTCGACGGCGAAGAACTCCACATCGCCCGCCAACTCACCAGAGTCAGTGGGCAACTCCTGCTCCGCGAGAAGACAAAGACCGACGACTCCTCGGCCTCGCTCCCACTCCTGGGCTTGTGCGTCTCGGCCCTGAAGCAACGTCGCGAGTCACAAGACGAGGCGCGCGAGAAGGCCGGCGACGAGTGGAAGGACTCGGACCTGGTGTTCACCACGAGGTACGGCACACCCATCGAACCGCGAAACCTCAACCGAGCCTTCGAAGCGCACTGCAAGAACGCCGGTGTCCCACGCATCCGCGTCCACGACACCCGGCACACCTGCGCCTCGCTCCTGGCCGCCCTCGACGTCCACCCACGCGTTGCGATGCGCATCCTCCGGCACTCACAGATCAGCGTGACCATGAACGTCTACACCCAGATCGCAAGCCCCGAGACCCGTAAAGCGCTTGAGAGACTCAACCAGAGCCTGAACGGCTGAGCGGCATCGCCGGAAGTAACACCACGAAACCAAGTGCGGCAGATCCCGGAAGGCGGGAGTGCCGCACTCAGCATGTCACCCCAGCGCCTGGGAAGACGCAAGGGACTGGCTTGCACTGCCTACCAGTCCGGCTGGTATCTAAAGGCGTCCAATTTCCCGATCATCGGATCGTATGAGCTCGTGGATGCTTTGAGGGGTAGGTCGATAGGGAGAACGCGTGACGATGAACGATGGCCTTCCGCGCAGACTCCAGGTGAGCGTGCCCGGGTCATCCTTAGGCATCGGCTGCAACGCCCAGTCATACACTCCTATACGGATTTCCCACCCGCTAGTACTCCAGCCGCATTTAGTGATCGATGATTCGTCGCTGTCGCTGGTAATGGCAGCGGCGGGCGCGGGCTTGATGCCGACGTCGCCACTGTGACCA
>NZ_JBFAOH010000086.1:0-3186 GCF_040675175.1 Nonomuraea sp. NPDC049649 | reverse complement strand
TCTCAGCACGTCCACGCTCACCAGCCGGGCATAACGCTACAGATTCACTCGATCACAGTACGACATCACGGGCATAGGCTCACAGACCGCCCTCTGAGACTCAGCAGCGTTTGTTAGTCAGCCCCGACAGCGCGTCTTGCTGACGTGAGGCGATGTCGTCGAGATTTGGCAGCGCTCAAGGACTTGCAGTGAGACCATCAGGGTGCTTCTCGCGGTGAGGGGGCACCCGTGCCACCGATGTCCAAGATCGAGTTGTACGCGGCGATCCGCCGTGATGCCCGGGCAGGCATGGCCAGCAGGGCTCTGCAGCACAAATACGGCGTGGGCTTTCGGACGGTCCAAAGAGCCCTCACCTCGGCGTGGCCCGAGCCGCGTAAGAAGCTGCCGCCCCGCAAGACGAAGCTGGACTCCTACAAGCCGTTGATCGATCAGATGCTGCGGGCCGACCTGGACGCCCCACGCAAACAGCGCCACACCGTCAAACGGATCTTCGATCGGCTGGTCGATGAGCACGATGCGGGCGCGGTGTCGTATCAGATGGTGCGCGCCTACGTTGCTCAGCGGCGGCCGGAGATCCGGATCGAGGCTGGCCGTGGGCCGAGCAATGCCTTCGTTCCGCAGTCGCATCTGCCTGGAGTCGAGGCGGAGGTCGACTTCGGAGACGTGACCGTCCGGCTGGCCGGTGAGCAGGTCAAGTGCTGTCTGTTCGCCTTCCGGCTGTCGTATTCGGGTAAGGCCGTGCACCGCATCTTTGCCTCCGGTGGTCAGGAGGCGTTCTTCGAAGGACACGTCCACGCCTTCAGAGTGCTGGGCGGGGTGCCAAGCGGCAAGGTCCGCTACGACAATCTCAAGGCCGCAGTCGCCCAAGTGCTGGGGTTTTCCCGAGCGCGGGTGGAGACCAAGCGGTGGACGGCGTTTCGCTCCCACTACGGGCTGGAGGCCTTCTACTGCCAGCCGGGCAAGGACGGCGCCCATGAGAAAGGCGGGGTGGAGGGCGACATCGGCTGGTTTCGCCGCAACCACCTCGTCCCTGTCCCCGAGGTCGATTCCCTGGCGGAGCTGAACGCGATGATCGAGCTTTGGGATGAACAAGATGAGGCCCGCCGAATCGGGAGCCGACCGCGGACGGTAGGCGAGCATTTCGCCATCGAGCGGCCGTTGCTCAAGCCGGTGCCCGACGAGCCGTTCGAGACCGGCCTGCTGCTGTCGGCGCGGGTGGACCGCTACAGCCAGATCAGCGTGCGCACCAACCGCTACTCGGTGCCGGCGCGGTTGATCGGCCGCAAGGTCCGGGTAATGCTGCACGCCTCTGAGCTGGTGGTCTACGACGGACAGGAGGAGGTTGCCCGGCACGAGCGGCTGATGGCCAAGGCATCCTGCCGCCTAGAGCTGGATCATTACCTGGAGGTGCTGGTCCGCAAGCCCGGCGCGCTGCCCGGGGCGACCGCGCTGGAGCAGGCGCGCGCGGCGGGCAAGTTCACCCCCGTGCACGACAGTTGGTGGGCGGCGGCCTGCAAAGCCCACGGCGACAAAGACGGCACCCGGGCGTTGATCGAGGTGCTGCTGCTGGGCCGGCACATGGCGCACGAGCACCTCGTCGCCGGTCTGGCCTCAGCGCTGCGCGTTGGCGCGCTGAGCGCTGACGCCGTCGCCCTGGAAGCCCGTAAAGCAGCAGAAGCCGACGAGCTTGCTTCTACCGAGTCCTGCGACCAGCCGCAGGAAAAGGCGTTGCCGGAGGGCGCGACGGTGACGTTCTTGACCGAACGGCGGCTGGCGCAGCTGCCGCCCGACACTCGGCCGCTGCCCTCGGTGGCGGTCTATGACCAGCTACTGCGACGCACCCGCTCTGGCGCCGGGCGTCTCGAATACGAGGGAGAGATGCCGTGACCGTTCAACGTCACCGCGGGCTGACCGAGCAAGCTGCCACCGCCGCCGTCGATTCCGCCTGCCGCATGCTGCGCCTGCCCACCATCCGCACCCAGTTTCCCGAACTCGCCGACGCCGCTGCCCGCGAGCAGATGTCCTATCTCGGGTTCCTGGCAGAACTGCTGATGGCCGAGTGCGACGACCGTGCCCGCCGTCGCTCCGAGCGCCGGATCAAAGCCGCCGCTTTTCCCCGAGACAAGTCATTGCGAGCCTTCGACTTCGACGCCAACCCTAATATCGACCCGGCCGTGATCCACACCCTGGCCACCTGCGAGTGGGTGAAGAAAAGCCAGCCGCTGTGCTTGATCGGCGACTCGGGCACCGGCAAGTCCCACCTGCTGATCGCGCTGGGCACCGAAGCCGCGATGAAGGGGTTCCGGGTCCGCTATGTCCTGGCCACCAAGCTGGTCAACGAGTTGGTCGAAGCCGCCGATGACAAGCAGCTGACCAAGACCATTGCCCGCTACGGCCGTGTCGATCTCCTTTGCATTGACGAACTGGGCTACATGGAACTTGACCGGCGCGGCGCTGAGCTGCTGTTTCAGGTTCTGACCGAGCGAGAGGAGAAAAACAGCGTCGCCATCGCCTCCAACGACAGCTTCGGCGGTTGGACCAAGACCTTCACCGACCCCCGCCTCTGCGCGGCCATCGTCGACCGGCTCACCTTCGGCGGCAACATCATCGAGACCGGCACCGACTCCTATCGGCTGGCCCAGACCCGCGCCCGCGCTGAGCAACACGTCGCGGGCTGACGACCAGCACGGGGCATTCCCGGCCAGGCCGTGTCCGGGGCGATCATACGAGTCGTCGACAAGCCCTAGTATGAGACGGTTCTAGATCCCACGAGGAGGTTGATCATGTCGTTCCCACCGCCCGGCATGGTTCTCGGCGACGCCTCGGCGCGCACTTCCTCGCGGGAGGCCGCCACAGGCTGATCTGCCGGGACGAAGTGCTCTTCATGACCATCACTGGTTCAATCATGAGGAGCCTGAGTGCTCGAGATCTGCTGGACCGAAGACGGCGAAGCCCGGTCCGCCCGCTGGCGTTCCGAAAACGGCTCGCCGCCACCTGCCCGCGTGGTGATCGCTGATGACCGCTTCACCGCCGACGCCGCCTACCGCCTGACCTGTGAGGGCAGCGCGCTGTTGTGGCGCGGCGACTTCCACCTGCGTTCCGCAGCTAATCCATGATCCACGGCGCGTTCGGGCCTGAAACCGCAGGTCGGCGCGTTACGGCCTAGTGGAAACGACGAAAAGCCCT
>NZ_JBFAOH010000085.1:0-3263 GCF_040675175.1 Nonomuraea sp. NPDC049649 | reverse complement strand
AGATCGTAGGTGAGAGAACAGGTCACAGCATGACGATGGACCTACTACAGGCAGTTACGCAGCCGAACGCCAAGATCTGTGAATGTAGTACCTGTCGGGGACCAGGACACGGCACCCTCTACGACGAGGCAACCGCGTGGCCTCCATCGACCGAAATGCTCGTTGCTTGACATTCAAAGCTCCTGGGATGTCTTTCGAGGGAGTAGCTGAGCAGAGAGCGCGGCACCACCTCGCCCGGTCGCACCGCTCCGTTAAATGTCGCAGCCACTCCCAGCTGTGGCGATACCGTGAGTTCGGTGGGTAATCGCGAGGTGGGGGTTTCGCCGAACATCACCGCAGCTAAGAAAAGGCTGCCGGGCGGCTTGTTCCGCACCCGGAACTTCGCCCTGCTGTGGGCTGGGGAGTCGGTCAGCGGGTTAGGCTCGGCGATCACCACCGTGGCCGTCCCGTTCTTGGCGATAACCGTCCTGCATGCCAGCACCGGCACGGTGGCCCTGCTGACCGCCGCCACCTGGCTGCCCTGGTTCCTGATCGGCCTCCCGGCCGGCACCTGGGTCGACCGCTGGCCGCGCCGCCGCATCCTCGTGTCCGCCAACCTGGTGTCCGCCGCTGTCCTGACCGCTATCCCGGTCGCCGCCTGGACCGGTGTGCTGACCGTGCCCATGCTGCTGGCCGCGGTGCTGATCGCCGGCACGTCCAGCATGTTCTTCACCCTGGCATTCAACGCCTACTTGCCGCACCTCCTGGCCCCGGATGACCGGATGGAGGGCAACGCCAAGCTCCAGGCCAGCGCCTCGGCCGCCGAGATCGCCGGCCCGGGCCTCGGCGGTCTGCTCACCGAGGTGGCCGGAGCGGTCGGCGGCCTCCTCATCGACGCGGTCACCTTCATCGTCTCGGCCGCCTGCCTGCTCAGATTGCGGACCACGCCCGAGCCAAGGGCGGCAGCGGTCGGGCGGCCCGGCATGCTCCGGCAGCTCAGCCAGGGCCTCGGGTACTTCAAGTACGGCGAGTTCATGCTGCCCATGCTCATCGTGGCGGCGATGATCAACCTCGGGATGCTCGGCGTGTTCTCGCTGCGCATCGTCTTCCTAGTACGCGCCGAAGGTATCGCGCCGGGAACTGTGGGCGGCCTGATCAGCCTCGCCAGCCTGGGCGGACTGCTGGGCGCCGTGCTCGCGTCCCGGGCCGTCGCCCGTTTCGGCAGCGCGCGCACCTACGTGGCAGTCAATGTCGTGACCGCGCCGTTCATGCTGCTGCTGCCAGCCAGCGGCCCTGGCTGGCGGCTGGCGCTGTTCGCGGTGGGATCGTTCGTGGTCATGCTCGGCGCCACAATATCGGGCACCGTCACCGCTACCTTCCGCGTGAACTACATACCGGCGCACCTTCTGGGCCGGGTCACGGCGGTCTCCCGGTTCGTCATCTCCGGCACCGTGCCGCTCGGCGCAGCCACCGCCTCCATCCTGGCGACAGCCTTCGGGATCGGCGCCGCGATGTGGGTGCTGGCCACCTTCTTCGCCGTCACCCCGCTGCTCCTGCTCGCCACCTCAATGCGCAGCATGCGTGACTTCCCGACCCTCCCCAGCCAGCCTCCCGTAGCCAGCAATGACGATCAACTTCGGTGAAGCATCAGAACCTCGGCCGAGAACATCAACGCGTCCACGGCCGACGCGACTACGAGCTCATCGCCTGATCAGCCCGGTCCCTCAGAAAGAGCCGCACCCAAAGATTGCGTCACTGGACACTCCGGATAAAAGGTCGCTAACGATCTACACTTCGCCACATGTTGATCGATGTTCGCGGCACCCGCCTCCATATCGACCAGCGCGGGCCCCAGGACGCGCCGCCGCTGCTCTATCTGCACGGCGGTCCGGGTGGTGGCTCACACGACTTCATGTTCTTCCAAGGCGACCGGCTGTCCGAGCGGCTTCAACTGGTCGGCGTGGACCAGCGCGGAGTCCAGCGCTCGGACCCACTGGACGGCCCGATCACCGAGAACGACCTGATCGCCGACTTCGAGGCCCTTCGGGAAACGCTCGGGTTCGAACGCTGGTCGATACTCGGCCACTCGTACGGCGGGCGCCTCGCCCTCCGCTACGCCGTCACCCACCCGGACACTGTCACCCGGGTCGTCTTTGAGAATCCGCCGTGGGACATGGTCCTGGCCACCAGGACACTCCTCGACGCCGCTCGGCCACTGCTGCGGGAACGCGGCGATCGGGAACGAGCGGAGGAACTACTCAGGTACCAGGGGCCGGCCACCGCACAGATGTGGGACGAGAGGATCGCGCTGACTCAGCGGCTGGGCGAACGGCGGATGGACATCTATCTCGGTCCGGGTTCGCGCGGACTGGTGCTGCCCAGCGACGACCTGCCGCAGGAGATCCACAGCCGGGGTGCCCGGTTCGCCGAGGAGATCACCCGCACACCGGCGTTCTCCGAATCACTGCTGCCTCTTCTGGAACGGCTCACCCAGCCCGCCTTGCTTATCAAGGGAGGCCACGACCCGGTGACCAGCTCAGAGGAGATCAGCCTGTTCCAGGGACACGTCCAGAACGGGACGTTCCGTCGCTTCGAAAGCGCCGGACATTTCGTCCACGCCGAAGAACCCGAAGAGTATGCCCGGTTTGTCGCGGCGTTCGTGGTGGGTGAAGCCGTGAGATGAGGCCACTGGACCCCTCGACTCACCGCTAGCCTCCGCACTTAGCCAGCGTTTCCCCCTCTTCAGTCCCGACAGCAACGACGACGGTGGTGACTCGACACCTGGCGGCCGCAGTGCAGTTCGTTGCGCCGATCACGTCGGTGTACTGGTGGCGTGGCGAGATCAACCGGACCAATGAGTGGCTGCTGTTCATGATGACCCCCGCCGCGCGATTCGACGAACTGGTGGAAGCGATCAAGCATCACAAGGCCACCCGCAACAAGGAACGCCTCAAGGCGAGTGAGAACTTAACAGAGCACGGCCTGATGTTCCCCACCGCTTTCGGCAACCCGTCCGACCCGGACACCTTCTCACACCTGTTCTCCTGGCTGTAGAAAGCGGGCCTCGGGCACCGGCATCCGCACGAGCTTCGTCACCCGGGTGCGTCGCTCATGCTCGCGCAAGGCACACCGCTGCACGTCGTGTCCGAAGCGCTCGGCCACGCCAGCATCGCGATCACCAAGGACATCTCAGAGGGCGATTCGTGAGTTGATGCCCCTTTGATCGCTTGCGCTGCGTGAGGAGTGCTGGTCACGGGCTCGTTGCCGGATTACGGACGCGGCTG
>NZ_JBFAOH010000084.1:0-3475 GCF_040675175.1 Nonomuraea sp. NPDC049649 | reverse complement strand
ATCGAGGAGAAGATCACCTATCACGACCCGTGTTTCCTGGGCCGGCACAACAAGGTCTACTCCCAGCCGCGCGACATCATGGCCAAGGTGCCGGGTGTCAAGGCGCAGGAGATGCACCGGCACAAGGATCGCGGTTTCTGCTGCGGTGCGGGTGGTGCGCGGATGTGGATGGAAGAGCGGATCGGTAAGCGGATCAACACCGAGCGGGTGGATGAGGCGCTGACCACGGATCCGGACACGGTTTCCACGGCGTGCCCGTTCTGCATGGTGATGCTGGGTGATGCGATCAATGAGAAGAAGAACAGCGGCGAGGCGAAGGAGTCGCTGGAAGTCGTGGACGTCGCCCAGCTCCTCATCCGGTCCGTCAGAGGCGAGCCGACGCACGCCACCTGATCGTCCGATGCAACTCGACAGGCTGGACTACACCGGGCGGCAGTTCGGACGAAAGAAAGGGGCAAGGGCGGATGGCAGAAGCAAGCGTGACGGCGGCGAACGAGAAGCAGCGCCAGGCATGGCTCAGCGGTGCGATGCCTGGAGTCGAGCGGGTCCGGCCAGGGCTGTGGTCAATCCCGGTACCGATTCCGATCAATCCGCTGCGATACGTGCTGGTCTATGCTTTCGAGGTCCCCGGCGGGGTGGTGATCGTCGACGCCGGGTGGAACACGGAGGAGGCATTCGGCGCGCTCGACTCCGGTCTTAACGTGGCGGGTTATCGTATCGCGGATGTCAAGGCCGTGCTCGTCACACATCTGCATCCCGACCATTACGGCCTCGCCGGCCGGGTCCGGGAGGCGTCGGGCGCTTGGGTCGGGCTCCACCCAGCGGACGCCCGCCTCTTGCACGAGCGCTATGACGACGAAGCGATGAACGTCCTCATCGAGCGCCAGCGGGAACTACTGGTGAGGTGCGGAGTGCCGGACCTGAAGGCTGAGGAGTTGGCCGGCGCGTCGAAGGTGATTCGTGAGCATGTGTCGATGGCCGCCCCGGATCGGCTGATCGAGGACGCCGAACGGCTTGACCTACCCGGATGGAACCTGCGGGCGATCTGGACTCCGGGGCATACACCCGGTCACCTGTGCTTTGTGGAACCCGACCGTAAGTTGCTCTTCACCGGCGATCACGTGCTGCCGAGGATCACCCCGGCGGTGGCCGTGCATCCGCAGTCAACCCAGAATCCGCTCGCAGAGTTCCTCGACTCCTTGCATGCCGTCCGCAAGCTCGACGTTGACGAGGTAATGCCCGCCCACGAGTTCCGCTTCCTGGAACTGGCCGGACGAGTCGATTACATGATCGGTCATCACGAGGCCCGGCTCGCCGAGATTGAGGAGGCGGTGACAGAAACGCCGGGTCTCTCGTGTTGGGAGATCACCACCCGTCTGACATGGTCTCGGCCGTGGGGCACGATGCTGGCGTACCAGCAGCGCAGCGCTAACAATGAGACGCTCGCCCATCTGGTGTGGCTGGAGGGCCGCGGCGCCCTGTCGCGCGTGCCTGGGGAGCCGGACTTGTGGTTCCCAGACGAGGCGTCGTCCACGCGGCGGGACTTCACCATGGGAGCGATGCGGGGTGCCACCTGATCAGAACGCTGTCGCCGACGGCCGCTCTACCGGGTCGTGGGAAACGTTTGCGCACTACAGCAGCGCCTGCACGCCCTCGACGCCGCAGCTTCCGCACAACGACCGGCGATCAGTACCAGCGCAGAGTACCGGAGTCGCAGCACGCCAAGGTTTCACGGAGGGGGCGTCAGTATCGGTGCGGCGACCGGAAAGCTACTGGCCAGCGCAGCCGCCGCATAGCCGCGGTGCCTAGGGCACGTGACCGCCCTCGCCGGCCCTTGCTCGAGTAGGGCCACCGTATGTGCAGTACGCCGAAAGGTATCGAACCACCCCTCAGGAGCACAGTGAATCCTTCGCTCACACCTGGATGCGATGGCATGTCCCAGCGACCCCGCCCGGCGCTGCTCATCACTATCCTGTGCCTGTGCGGCACGGTCACTTCTCTGCAGCAGACTCTGGTCGTTCCCCTGCTTCCGGAGTTCCCGAGGCTGCTCGACACGACCGTCGATAACGCGTCGTGGCTGGTCACCGCGACCCTGCTCAGTGGAGCCGTGGCCACACCAGTCGCCTCCCGACTTGCTGACATGTTCGGCAAGCGACGGATGATGGTGACATGCCTGATCCTGATGATCGGAGGATCAGTGCTGGGGGCTCTCGGCAGCGGCCTTCCCTACACCATCGCGGCCCGGGTGCTGCAGGGAGTCGGCATGGCGCTGATCCCGATCGCCACCGCGGTGATGCGGGACACGCTGCCCGCTTCCCGGCTGCCGGTCGGTGTGGCGCTGATGAGCGCAACCCTCGCCATCGGCGCCGGCGGCGGGCTTCCGCTCGCCGGATACGTCGCCGAGCACCTACCGTGGCGCACGTTGTTCTGGATTACCGCGGGCGCGGGGACGGTGATGCTCGCCGCCGTACTCCTCATTGTGCCCGAGTCCCGAGTCCGCACCTTGGGGAGTTTCGACTACCTCGGCGCACTACTGTTGTCTACAGCCCTGACTGCCCTGCTTCTTGCTCTGTCGAAGGGCGGTGAGTGGGGTTGGGGATCAGCGGCGACGGTGCTCTCGGCGATCGGTGGCATGGTGACCCTCCTGCTATGGCTGCCGCTGGCGCTGCGGGTGCGTAACCCTTTGATCGACGTGCGCGTCGCGACCCGCCCAGCTGTGCTGGCAGTCAACATCGCAGCGGTCCTCACCGGCTTCGGGATGTTCGCCAACATGCTTGTCACCACGCAACTGCTCCAACTCCCGACGATCACCGGATTCGGGCTCGGGCTGGACATGGTCACTACAGGAGTCCTCCTGGCACCCACCGCGCTCGTTTTTGGTGCTTTTGCTCCCATATCCGCAGTGATGACCAGGCGATTCGGCGCGCACATTACGCTCCTGATCGGCACGCTGAGCATGGGGGTGGCCTACGTGGCACGAGTTTTCCTCAACCACGATGTGTGGCAGATCATGGCGGGTGCGCTGCTGGTCTCGGTCGGGACCTCGCTCGCCTTCGGCGCCATGCCTGCGCTGCTCATGCGGGTCGTGCCGGTTACCGAGACGGCCTCGGCCAACGGGCTCAACACGCTCCTGCGTTCGGTCGGGACGTCCACCTCGAGCGCTGTGATCGCCGCGACCACCACAATCGCTGTACACCAGGTCGGCGGCAGGACGTACCCGACACTCACCGCGTTTACTTCGGTGCTCTGGGTCGCTGGGGCCGCATGCGTCCTTGCCGGTTTGGTGGTGCTCCCGTTGGCCTGGCGACGGGACCTTCTCGAATCTATGGACGACTCTCCGGAAATTCCGGGGTCGGACGTCTCAGCTACACAACCGCCGGCGGGACTGTACGGTTTTCGGTGTAACTCCTGATCAAGGAGAACGCACCTGATGAGTACTGTGATCCAGGCATCGACGGAGATCGATCTGGAGGAC
>NZ_JBFAOH010000083.1:0-3851 GCF_040675175.1 Nonomuraea sp. NPDC049649 | reverse complement strand
CGTCCTCCAGGTCAATCTCCGTCGATGCCTGGATCACAGTACTCATCAGGTGCGTTCTCCTTGATCAGGAGTTACACCGAAAACCGTACAGTCCCTTCACGATCGTGATCGGGCCCTCTGGGGGTCGTGTTGATCAAGGTGCCGGGTGCCGGCTTCTGGGTGCGGGCATGCTGAAGGGCCGGTGGTCGCCGGTTGTGGCCCTTGGTCTCCCCCTGCCGGGCCGGTGGATGGGGGCCTTTCTGCTCGTTGGGACGGGTGAGGTCGTGGTCAGGTGGGGGCGGCCAGGGCGCGGATCTTGTTCCAGGCGGTGATCAGGTCGGCGGTGTGGGGATGATCAGCGCATAACCGGATCAGGCGCTTGCGAGCGCGTCGGACCAGACGCGCGGGAACGGCAAACAGCAGGCGGCGCAAGGTGGCGGGGGTGGCCCGGCGCAGGTGCGGGTGATGGTCGAGGACGAGCAGCCGGAGCCAGGCCAGCAGGTCGGCGGCGAGCATGACGGCATGGCACCAGGCTTGGTTGGCGGCGAGGGCATAGAAGGGTAGCCGCCGCAGCCCGAGGTTCTTCCCATCCTTGATCACGGATTCGACGTCGGCGTGGTCGCGGTGGAAGGCGTCTTGACGCGGGTAGTGGTGGCCGGGCAGGTCGTGCGCGACGGCCTGAAACCGCTGGCCGCGCCGCTTCTCGATCGTGCTGGCGTTCTTGCGGTGCTTGGGATGCAGGGGTTCCAGCCGTGCGACGACGCGCATGTGTTCCGGCCAGCCGTCCTGGTCTCGGTTCAAGTCGAGCAGGCCGGTCAGTTCGGCGACGTAGGCGCGGTCGCGGATCTTGCCGTCGGGGGTGATCGCGCAGGCCCAGGCTTTCTCGGGGACCTTGACGATGGCGTCGCGGATGGGCTGGGTGACGTCGAAGCCGACGCTGTAGTGCCAGGTGTAGCCGTCGTTGGCGGCCGTCTGCTTGATCCACTTCAGCAGATCTTTGGTGGCTCCCGCACCGTCACTACGGAAGATGATTTTCTTCCGGTAGCGGGCAGGGAGTTGGGCGATGGCCTCGGTGAGCACGGTGATGTGGTCGTCTGTGGTGTTGGAGCCGGCGTTTCCCGGGCGCAGCAGGATCGTCAGGATCTCACCGGTGTTGGCGCAGGTCACCAGGATCGGGTGGAGCCCGAAGATGTGCTTCTTGTACGTCGGTGCCGCGCCTTCCTTCTCCGAGTGGGTCTCCACGAGCGAGGCGTCGACGTCCAGAACGAGCCAGCCGTCCCAGACCTGTCCGGCCACGCGTACCCAGGGGAAGCCTTCCGGCCGGGCGGCGAGCAGGCTCCATATCCTGCGCCGGTGCGCAGCCCGCGCCCGGGCGAGTTTCTCCAGCATGACGCCGTCGAGTTCCTGGTCGAGCAGCCGCCAGGCGGTTACGCCCGAGGCGATCTGCCCGGCCACTGCGCTGGCGGCGGCAGTTGTACTCATCGCGGCGCTGACCGAGGCGGCGCCCATCGCCAGTCCGATCGCGACATCGACCAGGACCTGCCCCCGGTCGTGTCCGGGATGGAATCCGGGTACCTGCAGTGCCGTGGAAACCTGACCCCGTACGCCGGAGGTCTCGGCCAGCAGTCGCAGCAGCGGAACTCCGGCTGCGGGGACCAGACCGGTCGCGCCGTCGGTCATCTCCAGCCCGGACGACCATGCTGACGTGCGTTTTTCCAGTTTTCGGCGGCGCCGCCGTTCTCTAGCGTGCTTGATCTTCCGCCGCAACCCGGCGGGTGCCGTACGCTTCACTTCGAAGGTCCCGGTCTCCTGCATGGACTTGATCTAGGAAATCCAGATCATGCCAGGTCAGAGCGGGGCCTTCTCTGTCATATGACGCTAGGTGACGATCATTCGTGTGCCGGTGAATTCACGAGGTGGATGAAGAGCCGACGTGGGGAATCGAACCCCAAACCTTCTGTTACAAGTGAGAATGTGATCGTCTATAGCCGTCCTCAAATGCCTCGACATGCTGGCCAGTGGACTCTGTCCCGCAATCCCAGTCCACTGACGTGCGCTCAGCGAATAGGCAGCAGATAACCATGCCCGAAATGCAGGGCGATTTCAAAGTCAGATGGCTGACGGTTGGTCATGACGCTGCGTGAGTAGTGGGAGCGTGCGCAGGGGGTTGCGGCCGATCACTTGCACTGAGTCTTTTTCATCCTCCCGGTTACGGAACGCTGGTCACAGCATGATCGCAAGATCTGCGTTCGTCTGATGGCACAGAGAAACCCCTGGTAGACGGGTTGAGGGTTTTCCAACCTGACTGCGCACGTCAGCAAAGGTGCACGAGAAGACGGGTTGGCATGAGAAGAGGCTCCCGGTAAGACAGCAGTCGACCAAGATCCGATGCCTCTACCGGAGAGCCTCGTTGCTGTCTTACCCTTCCGTGATCCCGCTGTCCGATCACACCCTGACCCGCCTGGCCCAACTGATCCGCGCACCCCGGGCCGAACGCCGCTGCCGCTGGCGCCGCCTAGACCCAGCCCAGCAAGCCCTGCTCGTACTCGCCCACCTGCGCAACGGCGACACCTACGCACGCCTGGCCGCCAGCTTCCACATCGGCACCAGCACCGCCTGGCGCTACGTCCACGAGGTGCTCGACCCGCTCGCCACCCTCGCCGACGACGTCCACGCCGCCGCCTTACGCGCCAACCGGCTGGCCTACGCCATCCTCGACGGCACACTGATCCCGATCAACCGGCTCGCCGACGAACGGTCGTACTACTCCGACAAGCACAAACGCCACGGCATGAACGTGCAGGTGATAACAGACCCCGCCGGCCGGCTGGTGTGGACCTCACCCGCGCTGCCCGGCGCCACCCACGATCTGACCGCCGTACGCACCACCGGTTTGATCGACGCGCTGACCGCCGCGGGGGTGAAGACCTTCGCCGACAAAGGATACCAGGGCGCGGGCGGCACGATCATCACGCCGTTCAAGCGCCACTGGCACCGGCCACCGCTGTCGTGCCACCAACGCTCGGTCAATCGCGCACACACCCGCATCCGCGCCTGCGGAGAACGTGCTGTTGCCACCGTCAAGGACTGGAACCTCTTGACCCGGCTGCGCTGCTGCCCGCACCGTGCCACCCCGATCGTGCAGGCCATCCTCGTGCTGCAACTCATCGAGGAGGGACGCCACCCAGAATGAAAAACGCTCATGCTTGACCCGGATGGCGTGCGCGTGTCGGACGTACAAGTGATACTGCACGTCCGTATTTCCGCGCTCAGCCAAGCCGGCTGCAAGAACTTCCTCTCATTGCCGTACCACGGGCCGATCAGCTGGTAGCGGTGGATTTTGAGAGAGCTATTGCCTCATGATTGTACGGTGCGATCACCGCTTCCCCCACAAGGCGCGAATGACTTCCGCGACTGCGCGCAGCACCCGTGCGCGCTCGGTGGGGGTGCATCCGCGGACGGCCATGGCGACTATCAACACAGCTGCGATGGTCACGCACATCGGTATCAGCATCAGTGTCTCCGGCTTCATGGGCATCAGTTCAGCGTCGGCTCCGCACCAGATGAAGAGTTACCGGACAGGCCGGATCGGGAGCCGGAATGCCCAGGTCATGGCGGTGTCCGGCAGCCACAGGATCGGATGCGCCGGATCGGATGGGAAACATGACGGTGCTAGCAGGTCAGCTGAAGGCACTGGAGCGGCAGGCGCGCGAGAGGGTGCCTGGACTGACACGCACGAAGATGATTGAGCAGGCAAACGCTCTGCTCTCCAGCGAGCTGAGCTTCCCCCCGTTTTCCGGACACTTGCCCTGAGGTCACCCTTGATCATCAGGAAGGATGTCCCCCATGCCCGCACCTCACCCGCCAGAGTT
>NZ_JBFAOH010000082.1:0-5721 GCF_040675175.1 Nonomuraea sp. NPDC049649 | reverse complement strand
CTCAACGTCACTGTGAAGAAGATCCCGTTCTCGCCCTGCTTGTGCCACTTAAGGTCTGCTTGTCCTCATGTGTCACACCAGTCTGGCAGAGAGGGGAACGATCCGACGGTTCGGGCGTCATGGTCGGATTGTCGCCTCCGTGCCTCCGTTTGTCTGCCCGGCATCTCCGCCTTCCTCATTTCTGACTACTGCGGATGTCAGGCCTCCCGCGCCTGCACTTCTTGGGCTGCCAGATTTCGCTGCGCCGTCGACGTGGGTTCTTAGCGATTCTCCGCGGCTCCGCTCGTTGCCGCCCTTATGCTTGCGATCCATGCCTGGAATCGTCAAAGGTGGAGCCGGGTTCATAGGCTCACACATGCGCCTTCCCCGCGGATACGAGTGGGTTGCAGGCGGTCGATCAGCGCGAGCAGCGCGTTAAGGGCCGTCGTGGAGAGGCTTGCAGCCCGCCTGTGGCGGATTATTCGTGGACCGCTGCAATGGCGTCTGCTGTGGTTCTGGCATGCGAAATTCATGGTCGGAGTCACGGGTGTCGTCCGCGACTCCGAGGGGCACGTGCTGCTCTTGCGGCACCGGATGTGGCCGGTCGATCGGCAGTGGGGATGCCCGACCGGATACGCCGACAAAGGCGAGCGATTCGAGGACACCGTCGTCCGCGAGGTTGAGGAGGAGACCGGCCTGCACGTTCAGGTGGGGCCGCTCATTCGCCTCACCAGCGGATACCGGCTGCGGGTGGAGGTGGCGTACGAGGCGATGCTCATCGGCGGTGACCTCACGCTCGACCCCGTAGAGATCCTGGAAGCGCGGTGGTTCTCCCCGGACAGCCTTCCTGATGGGCTTCAGGAGTCGCATCGGCTCCTGATTCAGCAGACCGCCCGACCGTAGGGCCTCGCGCAGAAGCTACCTGACGAGCCTCCGGGCAGGGTTTTCAGGCACAGGAAAGATCATGGGATACTCGCCGGATGCCGCTTCACATTCGTCGTGAGGACGCCCTCCACCTCGACGGCGCCGTACCGACGCTGGTTCTCGTCTCGGCCGACCCAGTCGAGCGGCTTCCCGTTTTCCAGCTCGATGCGGGCAGGCCGGTGCCCTGTGCGGGCTGGCAGATCCTCGCGAACCTGACCACTTCGGTGGTTGACGGCCCCGATGATGCCGGGATCTTCGTCGAAGGCATGAGGTCTCCACAGGAGGTCGACGAGCGCTTCGCGTGGCTGGAGGCCGTGGATCGGGCCGGTGGTGCGGTCGTGCTGGTCGTCGACTCGCAGGGTGCGGTGGACGACTGGGCTGCCCTCGCGGCTGGTGGGAAGGCCCGGGGTGGGTTCGTGCCTGCGGTGCAGCGGGGCGGGTGACCGTCGGCGCAGGTAGCGCCGTGAGGGACGGCCATCGCGTGATCCTTCGAGCAGCGACGATCAACGGAGGAGAACCAGGCGATGGCCGGGGATTACAGGGTGACGCCCGCGTAGTGGCCGGGCGCAGCAGATTGAGACCGGCGAACCAGGTGAAGCCCATGCCGAGGCGCTGGTTGTGCGGAACCGCCTGCGGCCAGTGCGGCGAGGAGCAGACCATGAGCCCGCCGGAAAGCACTGCCGGCACCGAGGGGTCTGCTGTTCATTGATCGCCGATTGGGCCGGGCTCGGGAGAGGCTAGGCCGGGATCCGCTTCTCGTACCAGGTGTAGTGGACGTACGTGCTGTCGGGGCCGGTCAGAGTGCCGTAGGTCTGCCAGAAGCTGTTGGCGTCGAGTGAGTAGCGGAAGATCTTGTCGCCGGGCCGGTCGTCCACGAAGACCCTCTGTGTGTCGAAGGACCGGATGCGCGCCTCGATCGTAAAGGTCGACGTGTCGGGGATGTCGAGGCAGACCTCGATTGTGACCGGGGACGCGGTGAGGCGGTAGGCGAAGCCGTCCACGGCGGGCCGCTCGAGGTTGCTGGGGACGTAGCTCTCCATGATCCGGGTGTAGTCGCCTGCGGTGCAGTCGATGGAGGAGGTGGTCGCGGACGCGGGACTGATGCCGATGAGGGTGGCGCCGAGGACGGTGGCGGCGAGTACGGAAGTGGTGCGCTTCATGCTTCTCCTCATCCGTGCGGGACCCTCCAACAAGTAGTTGAAGGCTGAACTGAATTCTTGTCTCGTCGCCAAACCATGACAAGGCCTAGAAAATCCCCGTATTTTCGAGTAAAGCCGGTCGCGGGGGCATCCTTTTCCGGGGAGTCACTAGAGCGGCTCGCCCGTTTCGAGCAAGGTCTTGAGACCGGAGACCACCTCGGGCCAGCCCTGCTCAATCATGGTGCGCAGAGTGCTCCCGGAGTCGAAGCCGTCGTGGATGACGGTGAGCCTGACCGCCTCTCCCACGGGTTCTATCTCGAAGGTGACTTTTGAGCGCCTTTCGGCGGCCAGGGTGGCGCGGGTCTGTTCGTCGATGCCGTTGGCCTCGGCCCATTCGGGGGTGAAGGTGTGCCAGGTGTAGGAGAGGCGGCGGCCCGGGTCGGCCTCCAGCACGGTCTGCTCGGGGGAGGCGATGGCGACGTCGTCCTGGCGCCAGATCACCGGCGAGCCCGGGCGCCAGTCGGATTCCAGGGTCATGCCCCAGTAGCGGCGGGTGAAGGCCGGGTCGGTCAGTGCCTGCCAGAGCCGCTCGGGCGTGGTCTTGATGTGGATGGTGTAGACGTAGGCGGGGTCGCTCATCGGTGTGTGCTCCAGGGCGTTCTTGAGGTCGGTGAGCGCTAGGGCGCGCTCGCGGTCGAAGCGGCTGATCCAGCGGTCGGCGATGGCGTTGATGGGGACGGCGTTGAGGTAGTGCAACTTCTCCCGGCCCCGGCGGACGGTGGTCACGAGGCCGGCGGACTCCAGCACCGCCAGGTGCTTGCTGACCGACTGGCGGGCCATGGACAGGCCGGCGCAGAGCTCGCGCAGGGTCTGGCCGTCGCGCCCGTTCAGGCTGTCCAGCAGTCGGCGGCGGCTGGGGTCAGCCAGCGCCTTGAACACCTCATCCATCACGAGACTCCTGACAGGCAGCCATCCGGGTGCATGTCGTAGAGTAATGCAGCCGATTGGCTGCCTGTCAAGACTGGCACGAAATGATGGCGCGACTCCGTACATAGGCACAGATGTCTGCACATCAGAGCCATGAAGGAGGCGGCCGTGGGAATGCGACCGGGTACGGGACCGGACTTGACCGGTCAGGAGCTGTGTCCACAGGTCTTGGGCGGCAGCCGCCAACAGCCAGGGGCTTTCACCGGCGACGGTGGGGTCCCCCTTGGTGTAACGCCGGATGAACCAGAGCCCGCCTGCTGTGCACAGTTCGAAGTACGGTGACGTACAGCAGCAGGTGTGTGCCCGGACTCGTACCCGGTTCACTCGGGACTGCCTCGGCCCCCAATCGATCGCTCTCGCCTCGGGAAGTGGCGGGGCCGCATGCTGGTTGTCGCATGCATCAGACCTTGGTGCGGTCACAGCTCCACCCCCTGAGCTGTTGCTCGTGCAGCAACGCCACGAAGGTGTCCTTGTCGTCGGCGCTCACGGTCTGCTCAAGGCCTGCGCCGAGTTCGGCGTCGTTGAGCTGGACTCCGCGTCGCGTCGCGTAGAAGGCGCCGGTGTCGCTGCGGAAGAAGGTCCAGCCGGGGAACGAAGCGTGCAATTCGGTGAGGTCGTAGCCCGAGGTCTGGTGCATGTTCGCAGGTTACGGCAACCTTCCTAGTCCTGCCTAGGGGTACCCCTAGGAACCCCGGGGAATGAAAGGGAACCCTTGGGTTCCTAACGTAACACTATGGACTTCAAGCCCGATGAACTGCGCTGGCAGGCGGTCGTCAATGAGATCAAGCGCAGGATCGAAGCCGGCGAGTACCGGCCCGGCATGCCAGTCCCCGGCGAACCCCGCCTGGCAGTCGAACTCGGTGTGTCCAAAGGAACGGCTCGCCGGGCGTTGAACGTCCTCATCGCCGACGGCACCCTCTACACGGTCCTCGGCAAGGGCACCTTCGTCAGCCATCCAGACGACGGCGCTGACGAGAACGACTGAGGGATTGCCGAGGAAGCCGATCGGACTCCTCCGCTACTGGATGATCAATCCAAGGGGTGTCGGCGGAGGGCATGGCGGTGGGTGATCAGGCACCGGGGTCGACTTCGGGGTGCGTGAACCGCACCGGCTTGCCCAGCGACCTGGCGTAGGCGATTTCGGCTCGGGTGCTGTCTCCGATGTAGTCGCCGATTACGAGCACCTCATCAGCGAGCCGGATCTTCGCCCGGTGCAGGTCGTCGAGTCGAACCTTCAGCGCCTCGGCCTCGACAGGATCGGACCAGAGCTCGTGCGGCGACTTCATGTCGCAACCCGGCTTGACGACGATGTTTCCGGCTACGGTCTCGCGCAGATCGGCCTCGGCCATCTCGGTCATGAAACGGGTCGAGCCGCAGATCACGACGATACGCGGGAGGCTCAGTTGCTTCTTCGCGTCGGCGAGTTGCTCCTCGGGGGTGAGCTGGTGCGGGTATGACACTGGTTCCTCCTGCTGGTGGGGTCCAAGGGCGCCTGCGGAGACAAACCGTCCTACGCTCACTGATCGCCTACGATCATGATCCGTTGGCGCTGGGGCTCGCGGATAGTGAACCGGATGATGCGGAGTTCCCGTCGGTGTCCTCGATGGTCACGGTTTCCCCAGGTCGAGGAGTCCGACCTGGGGCCGAAGCCCGTGCTGCAGGCAGCCTCACAGAAGCGGCTCTTGGGGGAGGGGTAGCGCTCTGGCGGCTCAATAATGTAGCTGCATGATGCTTCATCGCGCCCGAAAGCCGCCCTGCTTGACGTGATCTCGGTGTCAGGTGTCGTACGAGCCGTCCCATGGTTCATAAAAGCCGATGTTGTTCGGGTAGAACTCGGCGTGTTCTTCGCCTTCGAAGGTCTCGATGACGAGGCCGAAGAGCACTCCGTCGAACCTGTGCTGGAAGGGCCGGATGGCGATGTCGCCGAAGCGTAGACCCGGGAGGTCGTCGAGCCAGTGCTTCAGTCGTTCCTCGGCGAGGACGGCGGACGTGTGGCGGTCTTCCGCTCCGGTGTGCTCGATACGGGAGTTGAGGTGGTGGCCGGCCGCGTCGAAGGTGTGCAGGACGGCGTACCAGCGCTTGTGTGATGGCCAGTCGGCGGTGTGGGTGTAGTTCTCCCGGAAGGCGGTGATGGCGGAACCGAAGAACTGGCCGCCTTCCCACTGGCCGATCCTGCCGGTGTGGTAATCGGGTTCGTAGACGATGGGGATGATCTCGGGGACTGCCATGCGCTGGAGGCTAGCCACGCGGGCCGACATATGCCGGGTGTGTCGACGGTCCGGCACCGATGGGAGAGCAGCGCCGATGACCCGACTCCAGTGGGAGAGGCTGCCGGAGAGTGTGCGCGACGCCGTACAGGAAAAATGCGGCACCGTCGGAAAGGCCGAGAGCGCGACTGCAGGGATTATGCCCGGTGTGGCGCCGAAAGAGATAAGGCGCCAAGTCAGTGGGGCATCCGGAGAATCGGTTTGATGACGGCGCCTGACGCGGAGTCGGCCAGCGCCTGCTCGATCTCGCCGAGCTCGTAATACCGTACGAGCCGGTCAAAGGGAAAACGTCCCTGTTCGTACAGTTTGACGAGCGCCGGAATGAGCTGCCCGGTACTACATTCACAGATCTTGAGGTAGTGGATCTCCACGTCGCCGGTAATGGCTGAGCCGGGCGCGGGCCTGGTGGAGGCGGCGGAAGGCTG
>NZ_JBFAOH010000081.1:0-6484 GCF_040675175.1 Nonomuraea sp. NPDC049649 | reverse complement strand
CAGCCGCGTCCGTAATCCGGCAACGAGCCCGTGACCAGCACTCCTCACGCAGCGCAAGCGATCAAAGGGGCATCAACTCACGAATCGCCCTCTCAAGGCGAGCCAACTCCCCGCCCGAGGAATCCAGCCCGGCGACCGCGTCGTGGCCACGGCAGTGCTTTCCGGTACTCAGCAAGGGCGTGATCACTTCGCCCGTGTCGATCGGGTCGGCCAGGCGGACGCCGATGGCCTCATCGTCGTGGACCTCGTCGTCCCAGCAGCGAACGGTCCTGCTCTCGCCCGCCAGGCGGCCATGGGCAAGATCGCGATCGTCCTCGAGGCCAGGGCGGAGTGAGCCCATGCTGATCGTGCTCTGCTCAGGTGGCCACAGCCCCGGCGTGACGACCACCGGGCTCGCGCTCACACTCACCTGGCCACGCGACATCCTGCTCGCCGAATGCGACCCAGCCGGCGGCAGCCTGCTGTCCGGCTACCTCCTGGGCCATTCTCGTGAGCGTGGCCTGGGCGAATGGGCGGTCCAACTCCGCCGCGGCGCTGCTCTCGAAACCGCCCTGGCCGAGCAGACCTACCACCTGAGCGACCCCGAACCTCGGCGGATCCTCCCAGGCCTCGCCGAACCAGCCCAGGTCGCGTCAGTCCAGCCGCTCTGGACCGACATCGCCGACACCTTCGCCACCACACCGGGCGACGTCGTCGCGGACCTCGGCCGGATAGGCGGCTCCGACACCCCGACCCCGCTGCTACTCCGCGCGGAACAGGTCCTCGTCGTGGCCCGACCCACCCTCATGGACCTGTCCGCAGCGGCTCCCCGCCTCCAGGAGATCAAGGCCCTGCGCGGCCCCCGCCCCGAACCACGTGTCCTTCTCGTGGGCGCAGGCCCATACAGCCGGAAAGAAGTCGCCAGAACGCTCGGCACGGAGGTAGCTGACCACCTTCCACACGACCCCCGCGCGGCTTCGGTCCTCTCCCACGGCACTGGCAACGAACGCTACGTCCCGCGTTCCCTGCTCCTGCGAGCCGCGCGCTCCCTCGCCGTAAACCTCCGTCACCAGCTCGTACGAGACGAGGTGACGGCATGAGTTTCGACCCGCAAGCCGCCGTACGCGAGATCCTCCCCAAGGTCACCGAAGCCTTGGACGAGGCAGGCATGACCAGCGACGACACGATCCGCGAGTTTGCCAAGGCGGCCATCACCGACCTGGTCCGCGAGTACGTCGACAGCCACGCCCTGGCAGGCAGAAACGTCCCTAACCTGGACGAGGAACACCTACTCGCCGAAGCCGTCTACAACGAGATCTTCGAACTCGGCCGTCTTCAGCCGTTCGTCGACGACCCCGAGGTCGAGAACATCGACGTCAACGGCTGCGACCAGGTGTGGATCACCTACTCAGACGGCCGCAAAGCCCTCGGCCCGCCCGTAGCCGACAGCGACGAGCAACTGGTGGAGAACGTCCGACGCTGGGCCGCCTACCAGGGCCAGACCTCCCGCGACTTCTCCATCGCCAGACCACGCCTCCACCTGTCGGTCGGCCATCGCACCCGCATGGCCGCCCTCATGGGCGTCACCCCGCGCCCGTGCCTGTCCATCCGCCGTCACGGCATGCTGGACGCCGATCTCGACGACCTCGTCCTGAACGGCACGCTCGACAAGGGGACCCGCGCGTTCCTCGGCGCCGCCGTTCGAGCGCGCAAGGACATCGTGATCACCGGCGGCATGGGCGACGGCAAGACCACCTTTGCCCGCGCTCTCGCCGCCGAGATCGACCCCGACGAGCGGATCGCCACGGTCGAGAAGGAGTACGAGCTCTTCCTCCACCTCCAGACTGATCGCCACCGCGACGTTCTCGCCCTGGAGGCCCGCGAGGGCAATACTGAAGGGCTGGGCGCGATCACCATGCACCAGCTCATCGAGGACGCGCTCCGCTTCAACGCCCGCCGCATCATCGTCGGCGAGGTCCGCGGCGACGAGATGGTGCCGATGCTCGAGGCGATGAACACCGGCGGCAACGGCTCCATCTGCACCATGCACGCGGACTCGGCGGACCAGGTGTTCGCCCGGATGCTCATCCTCGCCGGATCGGGCGGCCTCACCATCGCCCCGGACACCCTGTTCCGCACGATCGGCATGGCCGTCGACTTCGTCGTCCACCTCGGCCACGAACTCCGCCACGACCTCGACGGTCTGGTCAACCGCCGCTACGTCGCCGAGGTCAACGAGGTGCTGCCACCCGGCGACGGTCTGGAACCCGCGGTCAACCACGTCTACGTCCCGGGACCGGACGGCCGAGCCGTGCCGAACACCATCCCGCACTGCATGGACGAACTGGTCGCCGCGGGCTTCGACGCGAACTTGTTCGTGCCCCGGACCTGGAGCGGGGCGTACGCATGACCCAGTGGCTCGCCGCGCTCGCCGGCGCACTGCTGGTCGCGGGACCACTGCTTGCCGTAGCCGGATCCCCTGGTGTGCCGGAACGGCCGCCGCGCCCATCCCGTCGGCTACCGCGGATCCCTCCGGTCCCGGCGCTCTCCGCCGTGGTCGCGTTCGCGGTGACGTACTGGGTGACGGGCTGGCCGGTCGCCGCCGTAGGGACGGCGGTGGGTGTGGTGGTCCTGCCGCGCATGCTTACCAACCGCGAGACCGTGCGCCGGATCGAGCGGGTTGAAGCGCTCGAAGCATGGACACGCCACCTGGCCGACGTCCTCGGCGGCAGCGCGGGCATCGAGGAGGCGCTGCAATCAAGCGCCGCGAACCCGCCACAACCGATCGCCACCGAGGTCCGGACACTCGCGCGACGCCTCGCCTACCGGACCCCGACCGAACAGGCGCTGCGCATGTTCGCCGACGAGCTGGACGACCCCACCGGTGATGTGATTGCCGCGGCGCTGATCCTGGCCTGCCGGGCACGAGGCAAGGGGTTGCGCGAGGTCCTCCAGGGCCTCGCCCGTACGGTCGCGAAGGACGTCGCGGCGCGGCGGGAGATCGACGCCGAACGCGCCACCCACCGGACCACCGCCCGCTGGGTCATCGGCGCCTTGCTCGGCTACACCGCCTTCGCCCTGCTCAACCAGTCGTACGTCGCACCGTTCGGCACCTTCAGCGGGCAGGCCGTCCTCGCCATCGTCATCTTCCTGTACGCGGGAGCCTTCGTGTGGCTGCACCGCTTGGCCAGGCCGCCGAAGGGACACCGGTTCCTCAACCCATCGGGAGATCCGTCGTGATCGGGCTCGTCCTGGCGTCTGGCGCGCTGGTCGGACTTGGCGCCTCCCTGGCGCTCGCCGCGCTGTTCCCCGCCCCACCAGCGCTCGCGCCTGCGATGGAACGGCTCAGACCCGGCGGGAGCCGTACGGAACCGGAAGGGGACTGGCGCAGCCACCTCGTCAGAAAGCTCGCCGGCACCCTGGTCGGCGCACGGGCACCACGCACAGACCTCGCGCTGCTCGGTAAGACGACCGACGACTACCTTGTCCAGAAGGGCTTGATGATCCTGCTGGCGGCGGCCGGCCCGATCGTGTTCTGGGGCTGGTGCGCGCTGCTCGGCGTCACGCTGCCGTGGATGATCTCCTGGGCAGCCTGCGCTGCCTTCGCCGTCGCCGTGTTCTTCGCCCCGGATGCCGCCATCCGCGGGCAGGCCGCCGAAGCACGGAAGGCGTTCCGACAGGCGATCGTCGCATACCTGGATCTCGTGGCACTCGCTCGCGCGGCCGGCGCCGGGCCGGCAGACGCGCTGGAGTCCGCGGCGAAAGTCGGCGAGGGATGGACGTTCCGGCGACTCGCCCTCGCACTCGACCCAGCACGCCGCGGCACCGGGAGCGCATGGGACGAGCTCAGCCGGCTATCGGAGGAGATCGGCGTGACCGAACTCGCCGACCTGGCCTCGATCGCCAGGACCGCCGGGACGCGCGGCGCCGGCATCCTCGACACCCTCATGGCCAAGGCGCAGTCCCTGCGGGAGGCGGAACTGTCCGCAGAGGTCTCCAGGGCCAGGTCCCGTACCGAAACCATGACCGTCCCGATGGCGCTGTCGGTCATCGGATTCCTGCTGTTGCTCGGCTATCCCGCCTTCACCCGGATGGCCGGAGGCTGACCCCTCCCGGAGGTACTCACGATGATCAACAAGAGCCTGCTGGCCCTATTCGTACAGCTGAAGGAGCGCCTTGACCGGCACACCTTGGATCCGGAACGGGGCGCTTCCACCTTGGAGTGGGTGATCATCGCTGCCGTCGTGTTCCTGCTCGCCCTCGCGGCGGGAGCGAAGATCACGCAGGTCGTCAACGACCAACTGGCCAAGATCGGATGACGGCTCGCGAGCGGGGCTCGGCGACCCTGGAGGCCGCGGTCGTCTATCCCGCGGTGCTGCTGCTGGTTCTGATCGCGGTCAACACTGCGCTGTGGTTCCACGCCCGGAACATCGCCCTCTCCGCGGCCCAGGAAGGGCTCCGCATCGGACGCGCGTATGGCTCCAGCTTCACAGCAGGACAGGGGATGGCGGAGCGCTTCGCCCAGGAGGTAGGGGGATCGTTCCTGCAATCGCCGATGGTGAACGTCGGTCGTGCCGGGGACACAGTCGTGGTAACGGTCCGGGGCCAGGCGATCAGCTTGGTCCCGCTGCTTGATCTCACCGTCGAGCAGGAGGCCCGAGCCCCGATGGAGAAGTGGACCACCGGATGACGTCGAGCTCCGACCGTGGCTCCATGGCGTTGGAAACTGCGATCATCGCACCCGCCCTGCTCGCGATGCTGGTGATGATGATCGCAGTCGGCCGCGTCACCATCGCCCACGCAGCGATCGAAGCCGCTGCCAGGGACGCGGCCCGGCAGGCGTCCATTGCGCGGGACTCGGCCTCGGCGCGCTCAGCCGCCCTGGAGAGCGCGCGTGCGGCCCTTGCCCGCGAGGGACTGAAGTGCGCCCCTTCCGTGGCCGTGGACACCAGTGGCTTCTCCGCACCGGTCGGAACTCCTGCGCTCGTGGCTGCCACCGTGACCTGCGAGGTCGAGCTGGGCGACCTGGCTCTTGCCGGAATCCCCGGCTCCAGAATCCTGACCAGCACTTTCAGCAGTCCGATTGATGCCTTCCGAGCGAGGAGGGATCAACCGTGAACCTGCACGATGATCGGGGTTCCGTAACGGCCTTCTCAGTGGTGTTCACCATGGCGTTGCTGATCTGCGCGGGGCTCGTGGTGGACGGCGGAACGAAGATCCAGGCGTACCGGGAGGCGTACGCGGTCGCGGAGGAGGCCGCGCGGGCCGGAGCGGGACAGGTTGACGTCGACCGGGTTTACGTCAAGGGCGGCCGGATCGAGATCGACAGCACCAAAGCGCTGTCCGCCGCACGCGCCTACCTCGGCTCCGCCGGTCACCAGGGCAGAGCCGCCATGACCGGGGACCGGACCATCCAGGTCACGGTCACTGTGTCCCGGCCGACCAAGCTCGTCTCCCTGATGGGCATCACCAGCGTGACCGCGACGGCCAAGGCGTCGGCGCGAATGTTCCACGGCATCGAACAAGGACGACCATGACGATGTACGGGCTGCGCCATCCCATCCTCAGCAAGACCGCAGCGGCCATGACGCTGGCCATGCTGCTGGCTGGCATCCCCGCAATCCTGCTGGCCTTCTTCTGGCCGATCGAGCTGCCGACGCTCGACGACCTCGTCACACCGGTCGAACCCGTCGTCATCAAGGCACTCCTGCTGGGGACCATCTGGACGTGCTGGGCGCTGTTCGCCTGGGCGGTGCTCATCGAGATGATCGGCACGTTCCGGGAGAGTCCCGTCCGGGTCCGCATGCCCTTTCACCAGCTCGCCGCGTACCTCATCACCACGATCACGTTGACGGCCACCGCCCCCGTCGCGGCCACGCGCGCAGTCGCTCCGGCGGCGGCGATGGCCGCGACACCGACATCGCTGCCCGACCACGCCCTGGTGGCAGCCGAGCCGGAGACCTGCGAGTCCACGACGCAGCACAAGAGGTATGTGGTCAAGCCCCGGGACACGCTCTGGGAGATCGCCAGGAAGCACCTCGGGGAGCCGATGCGCTACCGAGAGATCGTGGCCCTGAACCAGGGCCGCGTCATGGACGACGGCCGGACCTTCACCAGCGGCGGCTGGCTCCGACCTGGCTGGACGCTGAGACTGCCCGCCGACGCCTCCAGGCTCGACTCCGACCAGAAGGCATCTGAGCGCGTGCACACCGTGGCATCTGGCGAAACACTGTGGGAGATCGCCGAAAAGCGCCTCGGGAGCGGCTACCGGTACAAGGAGATCTACAAGCTGAACAAGGGCCGTCTGCAGCCAGACGGAGCACGACTTGTCGACCCCAGGGTGATCGAACGCGGCTGGCGCCTGATCCTTCCCGAACGGAAACCGGCGAAGAATCCGACGTCACACAGTCCAGGTCGCGTCCTCGGAGCGGTGTAAAAAGCTCGACGAGGTAGGTGCCGTGGGTGGATCTTAGGCGGCCTCGGTGACGGGTGCCAAGGCCGGATC
>NZ_JBFAOH010000080.1:0-7251 GCF_040675175.1 Nonomuraea sp. NPDC049649 | reverse complement strand
GACGGCACCAATATCGAGCGCGCCTCTGCCACCAGCGATGGCATACCTACGCCGAGACAACACCATGATCACAACAATCTACGGCTGCCGTAACAGTACGGCGACCCAGGCTTCCGCCTTTCTACGTCGCACCCTGATACTTGCAGCTCTCCCCACTATCAGAATGTGTTCTGACATAAACTCATGGCGTGAGCACATGCCATGCCGACGCAGTGACCTTCTCTGACTTGTCGAGAAATCCTCGAGCGGTGGCCGAACGCGCGGCACGACTAGGGCGGGTGCGAGTCACGCATCGGGACGCTCCGGACTTCTACCTGACCGCGGCCGATCGCGAGGAAGAACGCGAGCAGACGCTGGTCACCGCATCCCGGCTGTTCCTTGCCCTGATCAAGCATGACCCCACTGCCCGTGCGCTGGTCATAGCCATGAGAGAGGTCTTTCCCTGGGTCCGGCATCTGTCCCCGGACGAGCAGAGGACCTTCACTCTCGAACTGGTCGAAGCGCTCTCTGACGCGGCCGAGTTGGATGTGGACGCCACTACCCGGGAAGTCATCGCGGGCTGGCGGGCGACCGCCAGAATCAAGGCCGACCCCGCGCAGTACGCCGAAGCTCGCCGACCCACCAGCGGTGACTTCGGAACCGTACAGGTTTTACCGTGAGCTTCGGGAGACAGCACGGTGCGGCCTACTCGCGAAGGGTTGAGACGTCGAGATCGATGCCAGAAAGACAGGTCAGGCCGTTGCAGCCGCCGGCGTGACATCCGCATGGACGCGCTGGAGGTATTCCACCGCGTGCTGGGCGACCGGATCGTGGTTGAGCCGGTCGCGGTAGAAGTGGAGGCGATTCTCGCAGTCGTCGATGATCTCACTCCAAGTCCTGGCCCAGATCCTGACGCCGTTCTTCCATTCAGCGATACAGCCAGGTGGGAGATTCGGCGCGCTCAGGTCCTCTCTCACCACATCGGCCATCTCCGTGGAGACGACCCAGAAGTCCCAGGACACCCATGCATCGTGGAACTGCGGGTCACCGACGACCGCTCGGGCATAGCTCTTGATCTGGGCGACCTCCACCTGGCCTATCTTGACTTTGGGCTCCTTGAATTCCACTACCAGGTGCTCCCAGCCGGAGCTTCCCCGATACGCCCTCCCCAGCATGAGGTCGACGATGCCCTTCCTACCGTCTTGACGGCGCACCGGGTTGAGCTGACCGTTCTCGGGCTCACGGCCCAGCTCCTCGAGATGCCGCTTCAGTACGATGTCCAAGCTCTGATCACTGACCATCAGTGAGCAGGCGTCACCGAAGATCCATGTCTCACGCTCCAAAATCTTGTGCAGCTCGCTCCGCTCGTCCAGTACGGGATACAGCCCACTCGGTCACGAGAAATGATCTATCGGAGCAGCCGCAGCGTTGTCTTCTTGCTCTGCGACACGCCCGGGAGCCGACGCGCGATCCTGGTGGCCACCTCGTCGAACATCTCCCGCTCGACAGCCTGCGCGGGCTCGACCGGCCCGGCGGAGTACGGGTAGACGCCCTCGCTCTTCCACTCCTGGATCAGGTTCTTCTGCCGGGCGAAGCTCAGCAGATGAGCGGTCTTGGCCTCGTTGTGAACGGCACCCACCGGCTCACTATCCGACGACGTATGCAACTCGTCCGGATACTGTTCTGACTCCAAGCCCACATTGACGATCGTTACCAACCGTCAGATGCTGAAGCTTGCCCTGGAACCTCAGCATCGGGGAGAGATCCGTGCAGCGCGATATCGATCGGGCTCACTATGAACGCCTTGCGGACAAATACGATGACAACTGGGCGTACAGCCCAGAGTTCATTCAATGGATGACCGAAAACCTGCGCAGGCGGCTCCATCTAGTCCCGGGCAGCTCACGCGTTCTAGACGTCGGCAGCGGCACCGGGCTGTATGCCCTCGGTCTCGCCAAGCAGGCGAGCGTGGTGGTATGTGCCGATCTCTCCGCTGCGATGCTGGAGCAGTTGCCGGCGGATGGGCGCCTGATCCCACTGCACGCCGGCGCGGAGGAACTCGCTGATGGCAGGGTGCAACTCCCCCACGATGGATACGACGCCATCCTCATGAAAGAAGTGATCCACCACGTTGCCCACCCACCGCAGGTGCTCGCCGGGTTGAGTCTACTGTTGCGGCCAGGCGGGCGGATCCTGGTGGCGATGCTGCCGAGCGAGATCGATTACCCGCTGTTCGGCGCTGCGCTGGATCTCTTCCGCGAGCGGCAGCCCGCGCCAGAAGACATCGCCGCAGCGCTGGACAGCGCCGGCCTCCGGACCGAATTGACGTACGACGAATTTCCGCTCGTGTTCACCCTCGACCGGTATACACGAATGGTTCGTAATCGATATATGTCCCTGCTGGCCAGCTTCGATGACACGGAAATCGACGCGGGAATCTCGGAGATCCGCCGCACTCACCCAGGCCCTCAAGTACGGTTTCCGGACCGGTTCGCCTTCGTCCTCGGGGTGAAAGCGTGAGCATCGAACTTGACAGTCGCCTCTTCCAGCTTCGAAACGAGCTGGACGACCATGCCCGTGTCGCCCGCTATCTCGGGCTTGACTTCGAGCGTCCGATCAAGTCGCTCGGAGACGGCTACCCGGAGAACACGATCGCCCTGGTGGGCAAGATCACTGAACGCATCCTCAAGCAGCTGTGGCGGCACCACAACGTACCCGGTGACCCGGGCGGAAAGTCGCTCAGTGAGCTGATCAAAGGCGCGCAGCCACACATCCGCAGTTCAGGCGTCCTCGACTCGCTCCGCGACATCCAACGGCTGCGGAACCGCTCGACCCACGACGGGTACGAGATCGCCGAGGAGGACGGCCTAGCGGCGGTCCGGCGGCTGCTCGATGTGCTGGCCTGGTTCAGCAGCACCGGCAGCGGCATCCTGAGCGGCGACGTGCCCAAGCTCGCTCCCGAGGTCGCGGTCAAGGCCGAGTTCCTCGCCGGCCTGTACGTGACACTCGGTTTCCAGCCGGTCAAGAGGTTCGAACTATCCCGCAACACCGTCTACCAACTGTTCTTCCGGGAACGCGGGCTCCGCAGCGAGTACGTCGAGCTGCTGCTGAGCCGGAGCGTCGAAGACGTGGTTCAGGTGATGGAGGCCACCGACGGCGAACTGCTCCAGACGAAGTTGCCGAAGCTCACCCGGTTCCTTGTCCTGGAGGAAAACGGCTCCGGTCAGGTCTCCAACCCGCTGGGCGACGACTACCGGATTCTCACGTACGACCGCTTCATGGACGCTTTCGTCAACCTGGACCAGCACCTCACCGATGTCGTTGGCTCGTACCCGGAGCTCCTGGCCGCCGGACGACTGACCGTCTCCGGCGATCTGCTCACCACCGATGAACGTACGGGAGAACAACAGGTCAGCCGCATCGGCGCGGCTGATCAACTGCTGGACGACGTGGCGGCTACGGGCGGAAATCTCCTCATCGTCGGCCGGGCCGGAAGCGGCAAGACGACGCTGCTCAAGCAGTTGGTCGCCCGATCGGCCACGGCCGGTCGGCGTCGTTACCGGTTCTACTTCGATCTGAGCCTCAAGCAGCCGGGCGAGCCGTTCCGCGAGTTCATCACGCGCATGCTCACGCCGTACATGGATGTGGAGAGCACGCACGTCTTCGAGGTGTTCAACTACTTCGCCCGGTCAGGCTCGGTGCTGTGCGCGCTCGATGGCATCGATGAAGCGGTGTCGTCGTCGACGCAGGCTGGATTCCTGGAGCTGTTCACCGAGATAGCCCAGGTGTTGTCAGCGGAGTCGGCGGTCGTCACCGCGTCCCGGGTGTCGTTCCTGGAGGACTCACCTCAGGTGCGACGGTTGCTCGATGGCACCGCTCTGGTGTCGGAGAAGCTGGTCCAGCAGCTCCACGTTCAAGGAGTCAACCCGTTGCTGGTGCCGCGATTCTCGGCGCTGCGCCTGCATGACGCCAATGGCAAGGCCTCGCCTCTGGAGATACGGCTGGCTCACGATCTGGACCTCGACAACCAGGTGGATTTGCCTCATCTCTCCGAGCTCGCATGGCAGCACTTCGTCAGGGTCACACCCCCGGAGTTGCTGCCGTCGCTCGTCTCGTACTTCGGAGCAGCTTGCTTGCGGGACCGGACGGTGTTCACCTTCGTCGATCTCGTCAACGATCTGGGCATCGAGCTGTTCGAGGGCGGCCGGTTGACCTATGACTCCTTCCGGCTTCGGGCGCTCTTCCGGCTGGCGGGGCCGTCCGCGGTCGCCTTCGCGCACTGCGCCTATCAGGAGCTGCTGGCAGCCGAGTACCTACGGGATCCGGCCAACCGGGTCGAGGCAGGCCCGCGCCTCACAGAGCAAATTCGCGAGTTCCTTTCAAGAAGGTCCGCCCTGGCCCAGACCGATGATTGCGTCCTGCCTGCCGGGGTCTACTTGGTCGGACCCAGCCACCACCTGATGCTCCGGCGCATTGACAAACCCGTCCGTTTCGATCGTTTCCCGGTCACAGTGGGGCGCTACAACCGATTTCTCGAGGCGGTCCGCAGGGACGGCTCGCAGGAGTGGGACCATCCGGCCAAACCTCCAGGGTTCTCCCATGAGCCGTGGCTTGAACGACTGAGGCTGCGGGACTACTTCATCAATCCCGCGTACGAGAACCACCCGGCGGTCTGCGTCAATTATTGGAGCGCCTACGCGTTCGCTCGGTTCGAGGGCAAGCGCCTGCCCACCTCGCTGGAATGGGAGGCCGCCGCGAGAGGTGCCGACGGCAGGCTGTTCCCTTGGGGCGACGACATCGATCTGAGCATCGTCAACAGCGCGGACACCTGGAGTGGCCGGCCTTTGATCACCTACGACGCCTGGCGGGAGGAGCTTGATCGCGGAGCTTTGAGTCAGGCGATGCCCGGCCCTGTCGACGCCCATCCCCGCAACGTCTCCCCCTTCGGCATCCGTGAGATGGCCGGCAACATCTGGGAGATCACCGGCTCGGTACTGGACGAGCTGGGCGAGGTGGTCATCTGCGGAGGCTCGTACGACAACCCCTACCGGGCGTTGCAGGCTTCGTCCAAGGGCCTGTTCCGACGCCGGGGATGCAGCAACGCGGTCGGTTTCCGATGCGTCGAGGAGCTGTGATGAGCGAGCACCGCTTCGGCTACATCGTGGACCGCATGCCGACGGGCAGCGGCCACGGCGGACGTCAAGGGACCTACATCGTGCGCGACGCCGAGACGAGCACCCACCACTCGTTCATGTACGCCGACATCGTGACGGAAGGGTTCCGCACCATCCGGACCGGTGAGCGGGTGCGGTTCCTCATCGACCAAGAAGATACGGAACGCGCCCGCTACGTCATCCGCCTGGACCTCCCGGAAGTCGAGGACTACTACCGGTGACCCGATTGATGCGGCAGGCCCTCGTCGTCATCTACGAAGCGCGTTTCCCTGCCAGCCCGACTTGGGCTTCGGGTCCTCTGGTCCTCCACCACCGCCAGCTCCGCTCAACCGCCGAGGCGCGCAGCGAGTACTACAGCGCCAAGGCGGCCCGCGTGCTGTACGGGAGCGAGGAGCGGCCGAACCGATGGCACGACTCTTCCCACCAGCTTGTCGGCGGCATCGAGATCATTGGCGTAGAGGCCCTCCGAAGCTCGGACCAGCCGGACGCCTCCGGGCTGGTGGCCGTCCATCTCCGGCCCAGGCGAGGCCTGCCGATCGAGTTGCTGCGTACGCTAGCCGGCCGTAGAGGCGCGCTGCCGCTGGGGTTCGGTCCGGAGAAGCTGCTCGACGGCCAAGCCGTGATCAGGCCCGGCAGCCGTCCCTTCACGGTCGCCTTCGTCACTCCGGCCAGGTCGGGTCTGCCGCGCCTGTACCGGCAGGTTCGCTACCGGCGCTGGCCAC
This sequence comes from Nonomuraea sp. NPDC049649, assembly GCF_040675175.1. Lineage (NCBI taxonomy): Bacteria > Bacillati > Actinomycetota > Actinomycetes > Streptosporangiales > Streptosporangiaceae > Nonomuraea > Nonomuraea sp. NPDC049649. Next base: position 1,376 of record NZ_JBFAOH010000080.1, on the reverse strand, counting down.
TCGCACATCAGTGGCTGTGGGCCCTGGCCTCGCGCACCAACCTGGATGACTACCCTCCCGATCCGAAGAACCTCGAACCGACCGAGAGCGAGATCATTCGGCTGTCCGGCGACTGGCACGCCGTGGTGTTGCGGGACGGGATGGGAGTGGTCGGTGTACGAGCCGACCAGGGACGGGACGACCCGTTCTTCGGCTACGCCGAGCTGTATCTGCGGTCGATCTATCTCGATGCCGTCCTGCTCGGCCTGCTGCAGAAGCAAGGGTTGACCGAGCTGGAAGAACGCCTGGCCACCGCCCTCGACTCCTCGGTGGCCGCGACCATGGCCAGCCTCGAGCAGGAGGTCAGTTCGTTCCGTCACCGGCTGTGGGCCCAGCACCTGACTCCGCACGGCGCCCCGAACCGCCTCCTGACCGCTTTTCAGCAGCAGCACGCGCTTCGGGAACGCTTCGACCAGATCCTCACCGAGATCAGCGACTTCAACCGGCTCACCCGCGACGACGAGAACCGGCACGTCAACAGCGCGGTGGTGGTTTTCACCCTCGTCACTGTGCCGGCCGGCATCGCGCTCGCACTGCTCCAGGTGATGGAGACCGACCAGCCCTGGCTGATCGTGGCTGTGGCTCTGGCCTGCCTTGGACTTACCGTGTTCCTCTTGAGTACGCGGTCGGCACGGGTAGCGTTCCGAGCGCTGCGGAATCGTTTCACCCTGCGGTAGATGTCAACCGGCCTGACCGGACAGGAGCTTCTTCCACAGTTCCTCGGCCTTGCCGTACGAGGTCGGGTGGCTCTCCTTGACGGTAACGCCGGCTGGCGTGCGCTCGATTCTGCGTATCCAGGCGAGCCCGGACGAGGCGCAGAGCTCGTAGACGCGCGTCCGGCACTCGCACGTGTGCCGCAGGACCCGGACCCGGTAGAAGCGCGGCAGCGGATCATGCCAGTCGATCGACTCGGCGTCGGCCGTACGAACACCGGCATGCGGACCGTGAAAGTCCGGGATCACGTGGGAGCCCCTTCGAGGTCCGCGGTGGCGAGAACGTCCAGTGTGAACACCTCCGCCCACACCAGATTCCACCGCTGCGGCACGGTCCGCGTACCCCACCTGACCGCCGTCTGCTGAACCAGCCAGAGCCCACGGCCACCGCACTCTTCGTCACTTGACCGGCGGGGAAGCGGCACGGTCGCCGCGCCCTCGTCGATCACCTCGATCCGCGCCAGCGCGTCGCCGACCTCGAAGACCTTCACCCTCACCAGCCCGCCCGGCCGGCCCGAACCGGTGTGGACAAGGCCGATGCGTTCTCGACTGGTGAGACGGCCCCACCCCTGGCCCGGGCAGGCGGAAGAGGGCACCCCGCTGGAGAGATGACAAACGCGACCC
>NZ_JBFAOH010000079.1:0-8256 GCF_040675175.1 Nonomuraea sp. NPDC049649 | reverse complement strand
CGGAGTGGCCGCCCTCATGTCACATCGATCTTCCCGCACGGGCATCAAGGTGACGAACGGGTTCAAACCCGTACACCACCCCCGTGGACGCTAACTCCAGCAGAGCCCGAACCACCGATCCTCGCATTCGTCCTGGTCGGAAGGATCGGGCCAGTGCACGACCGGTAATCGTGGCAACCCGATCCGAGGCGAGATCTCGGCGTTGGCCTCGTCTTCCCAGGTGGTGGCCCAGACCAGGTCGCACGGCAGCGCCGCCAGCCGGAGCCCCACCTGCGGGTCGAGCCTCGCCAGGTGGGTGCCTGATGGTCGGCGCTGTGGGCTGCCACCGAACGGCAGGAGCGGCCCATCGATGTCGAGGAAGAGCAGGGGGCGTCCCTGAGGGCCGGTCATACCGCGGTGACCTGTCCGCGTTCGACCGGGGTGCCGTGCTCGAACCCCGCGACCAGGGGGCCGTGCTCGAACCCGGCGACCAGGGGGACGTAATCGAACCCGGCGGACACGAGTGCGGCGAAGTGGGGTGCGTTGACCGCATGCCGACGCCTGCGGGCGGACTCGGTGAGTTTCAAGGCGGCCCGCGAGCCACACCCCTCAGCGACCTTCACTCTTGTTCGCACAGACTGCCTCCTAAGGTGCCGTGATGATCCACATTTGCATTGCACCATTTCGCTCCCTCGCCGTGCACCGGCTCCCTCGACGTGTGAGAGGTCCTGCTAGGCGGATGTGTGGATGAGGTCACGTCCACGGTCCTAGGCAGGCGGCCGATCTCATCACAGGTGGCGGCCTTGAAGTCTCCAGGTGAGTCCTGGTGGCCGATCAGGTGATGTCTGGTCCCAGAAGATGCCTGACGGTTCTGTCCCGCGACATCGGGGAGAGGCATGCTGCCTTTCCGCGCGTCGTCCAGGCGATGGGATTCACCGCTGGTATCGCACATACCCGTCGAAGCGGTGAAGCGGGGTTGGAGATGGGGGTCTGGAGGGCGCGCCCCCCAGGAAGCGCAGTCTGAGCTGTCCGGCGCGGAGCGCTGGTGGGGGAAGGCCATGCCTTGGACGTCTCAGGGCTGAAGGGTTGAATCTTGGTAGGGGATCATTAGCCTCGATGGCGGCGGCATCGGCTGTTCGTGCCGCCGGGTAGGCGCCCGTCGGGGTGCCAAATCAGGAGGTACGGTGACACCCGACCCGACCACCGCCATCGATCACATCTCAGCCGGATACCACCCCGACCCCGCCCGGTCGATGTCTCTGCACGCCGACGCCTACACCGATCCGCAGTGGTTCGAGGTCGATCAGAAGGCGATTTTCGCTCGTACGTGGCAGTGGCTCTGTCACGTGGAGAAGTTACGCGAGCCCGGCAGCTATGTGACGGGCACGGTGGCCGGGATGCCGGTCGCCGCGGTCCGCGATGAGGCGGGGGCGCTGCGCGGGTTCTACAACGTGTGCAAGCACCGGGCGCACGAGCTGCTGTCGGGGTCGGGGGTGCGGCGCAGCATCGTCTGCCCGTACCACGCCTGGAGTTACGACCTGAGCGGCCGGTTGCGGCGGGCGCGCAACACCGGGTTCGACGTCTCCGGGATCTGCCTGGACCAGGTCCAGGTGGCCGAGTTCGGCGGGATGATCTACGTGAACCTCGACCCGGAGGCGGCGCCGCTGGGCGAGCAGGCGGGGGATCTGGAGGCGGAGATCCTGGCGCGGGCGCCGGACGTGGCGAAGCTGACCCTCGCCCGCCGGCTGACCTACGACATCGCCTCCAACTGGAAGAACGTCGTCGACAACTTCCTGGAGTGCTACCACTGTCATGTGGCGCACAAGGACTTCGTGTCCCTGGTCGACATGAGCACCTACGAGGTGACCACGCACGGGATCTGGTCCAGCCACATGGCACAGGCGGGCAAGACGGACAACTCCGCCTATGACGTGTCGGGGGCGACGGTCACCGAGCACGCGGTCTGGTGGCTGTGGCCGAACACCTGCCTGCTGCGCTATCCCGGCCGGGGCAACTTCATGGTGCTGCAGATCATCCCGGACGGCCCGGAGCGGACCCGCGAGACCTGGGACTTCTACCTGGAGACCGACGAGCCGAACGAGGCCGAGCTGGACAGCATCCGGTACATCGACCAGGTTCTCCAGGTGGAGGACATCGCCCTGGTGGAGAGCGTGCAGCGCGGCATGCGCACCCCCGCCTTCACCCAGGGCAGGATCGTCTACGGCCCGGACGGGTCGGGGCTGTCGGAGCACGCCGTCCACCACTTCCACGGCCTCGTCCTGGACGCCTACCGCCGCGAGCTCGCCCGCTGAGGGAACCTTTCCGCCCGCCCGCGTGTAGGGGAAGCGACGGAACGAGCGGGAGGAGCGTCGGTGCGGGCTTTGGCGATGGCGGCGGTGGCGGTGGTCGTGCTCACCGGTGGGTGCGCGGCGAGCACGGGCGGGTCCGGGCAGGCGGGTACGGGCGAGCCTGTGCAAACCGCCGAGTCGAGTACGGACGAGTCCGGGCAGACCGCCGAGCCGAGGGCGGTGGAGACCGGCGAGACGTGCAACGGGACCGAGCTGCTCACCCCCGGTGACGGCTTTCCCGAGGTGCGGGGCAGCGCCGAGGACGCCGAGCTGTGGGGGCTGCTCTTCGGCGAGGTGCCGTTCAAGGCCGGGACCGAGGTGAAGGTCGTGTGGCGGATGACCGGGGACGGCCCGGTGGAGGCGTCGGCGACCGGCCCCGGCGGGAAGCGGGCCAAGCTCGTGTGGCTGCAGGAGCACGGCGGGTCGAGCTGGCGGCGGCCCGGCGACGAGTGGGGCACCGGGTGGGTGTTCCCCGAGCCCGGGTGCTGGAAGGTGGAGCTGTCGAGGACCAAGGGCTCGGGCTACGCCTGGCTACGGGTGGTCTGAGGCGAGGGCACGGTCGACGAACGCGGTCACGTCGGCCAGCACTTCGTCCTTGTTGGTCTCGTTGAAGACCTCGTGCCGGGCCTCCGGGTAGATGATCTCGGTGAGGTCGTCGCCCTGTACGGCTTCGATGCCGGGGCGGGTGCCGGAGAGCGGGACGAGCCGGTCGTCGGAGCCGTGGATCCAGAGCGTGGGCAGCGACCCGAACGTGCCGCCCCCGGCGATGGTCTCCAGGGTGGTGGCGAGCGCTTCCAGCGTGGGCCGTTTGAACGCGCCGTGCCACACCAGCGGGTCCTCGGCGTAGGCGGCGCCGACGGCGGGGTCGCGGGAGAGGGTGGCCGGGTCGATCGGGACCTCCGGGATCGGGTCCTGCGCGAGCAGCTGCGGGATGACCTCCCAGGAGCCGATGACCGGCCCGGACAGCACCAGCGCGGCCAGGCCGTCGCCGTACCGCTGGGCGTAGCGGGCGGCGATGAGGCCGCCCATGGAGTGGCCGATCAGCACGACGGGCACGCCGGGGTGGCCGGTGCGGGCGCGCTCCTCCACCGCGCGCACGTCGGTCACCACGTCCTCGAAGTCGTCGATCAGCACCCGCTCGCCCTGGGACCTGCCGTGTCCCATGTGGTCGGGGCCGTAGACGGCGGCGCCGTGGCGGACCAGGGTGCCGGCGACGTGCTCGTACCGGCCGATGTGCTCGCCGTAGCCGTGCACGAGGAGCGCGACGTAGCGGGGGCTTTCGTGTGGCCATTCGCGGACGACGATCTCGCCTCGCGTGCCGGTGAACCTGTGCTCCCGCGACTCGGCCATGCCGTGCTCCTTCGTCCCAGTGATCCCACCGTAGCGGGAAATATGGGTCTTGTCAGGGTGGGCCTGACGGTTTAGCGTCAGGTCCCCCCTGACGAACGGAGGTTCCTCATGAGCACCGTCATGCGCGATCTGGAGATCCGCTGCTCCTTCTGCACCAAGTCGAAGGACGAGGTGGAGAAGGTGATCGCCGGCGCCGGCGTCTACATCTGCGACGAGTGCGTCGAGCTCTGCAACGCCGTGCTCGAACTGCCGCGCGAGTCGACGCCCGCCGCCGAGATCCCCTGGCCCGACGCGATGTCCGACGAGGAGATCCTCGACTTCCTGCCGCGCGTGGCCGCCATCAGCGCCCAGGTCGACGCCAACCTGCGGGCCTGGGTCGAACGGCTGCGCGAGCGGGGCGTCTCCTGGGCCCGCATCGGCGCGGCTCTCGGCACCTCGCGCCAGTCGGCGTGGGAGAGATTCTCCGGAGAGAAGGGCTGAGCGCGTGCGCGCCTGGACGCTCCCGCTGATGCTGGCGGGGTCAGGGCTGGCGCTGGCGGCCCTGCGGCTCGCCGGCGGCTCCCCCGCCGGCGCGGCCGTCATCCTGCTGGCGTTCGGCGCGCCGGCCGTGCTGCTCTCGCCGCTGGCCTTCCCGGCGTCGGTCACCGACGCGGAGGCGCGGCGCCGCAGCGCGGCCGACGGACGGCCGATCGTCTACTGGCGGGCGGGCTGCCGCTTCTGCCTGCGGCTCCGGTTCCGGCTGGGCCGCGCCGCCCGGCGCGCCCACTGGGTCGACATCTGGCGCGACCCGGAGGGCGCCGCGTCCGTGCGGGCCGCCGCCGGGGGCGACGAGACGGTGCCGACCGTGGTGCTCGCGGGCGTGCCGCACGTCAACCCCGACCCCGCCTGGTTGCGCGGGCAGCTGCCGCGCTAGACCTCGTAGTCGAACTCGTCGTAGCTGAGCTTCCTGCGCAGCAGGTGGATCACCTTCTGCGGGTCGTCGTACGCGCCGGGCACGTAGTAGGGCCTGCCCTCACGGCCGAACGTGATCGCCGACGGCCCCTCCCACGGGTCGCCCAGGATCGGCGAGACCCGCTCGAACTCCTCGTGGGAGTCGATGCCCACCGACTGGCCGTACGCGTCGGCGCCGAACACCAGGTGGCGGGCCAGGTCGAGCGGCACCTCCTGGTAGCCCTTGTAGTCGGAGAAGAAGAACTCCCTGAAGCGGAGCATCTCCCGCTCGTTGAGCGAGTCGGGCCCGATGATGTGCTTGATGCCCGTGCAGTAGACGTCGGCCAGGAAACCGGCGACCGCCAGCCTGTCCCACGTCTCCCGCCGCACCACCAGCACCGACACCATGCCGCCGTCGGCGTCGGGCGCCTCGTCGACCCAGCCGCGGGACGGGTCGACGCCGAGGCCGTTGCTCCAGCCGACGCTCATCCAGCAGCCGATCAGCTCGGCCTCGCGGTCGTCGCCGCTGCTCTCGGCGGCGAGGGCCCGCACCAGCGGGGCGACGACCGACGGGGGCACCTTGAGCGCGCGGGCGATCTCCTTGGGCGACCGGCCCTCGGCCCGCAGCTCGCGTACGCGTTCCTTGAGTTCTGCGCTGTCCACCCGCGCAGCCTAGCCGCGACTTCCGCCGGCGCGATATCCGTGAAGGAAATCGTAAGCGCGGCCGGTCATGGTGACCCTCGTCGGCACGATGAGGGAGGCCACGATGGCAGAGCACGCCTCGTACGAGATCATCCGCGGGTACGGCGTCCCCCGCGAGGACGTCTTCGCCGCCTGGACCACGCCGGAACGGTTCGCGCGGTGGTTCGGGCCGCGGTTCACGGCGGCGCCGGTGGACCGGATCGTGCTGGACGCCCGTCCCGGCGGGGTGTGGCGGGTGACGCTGACCGCCGAGGAGGGGTTCGAGGTGACGTTCGACGGCGTCTACCGCGAGGTGGTGCCGCCCGACCGGCTCGTCTTCGCCACCGGCGACCCGGACGATCCGGTGTCGGTGGTGACGGTCGAGCTGGCCGACGACGGCGGCGGGACCGCGATGACCTTCCGCGAGTACGGGGTGAACGCCGGTGAGGAGTCGAGGCGGGGCTGGATGGAGTTCTTCGACCGGCTCGACGAGCACCTCACCGGGTGAGACTGTCACCGGCCTCGTGCAGCTCCAGCTTGCCGCCCTCCTCGTACGCGTCGGCGTACGCCTGATCGCCCAGCGCCTCCCGGCACGTCCCGGCGACCCGCCGGATGTCCTCCTGTTCGGAGGGGACCGGAGGGGTGTGGTGCCGGTCGCGGGCCGCCGCCGCCAGGCCGAGCAGGCGGGCCGCCGCCGTGTGGGAGCCGCCCGCGGCCAGCGCGCTCGCCATGCCCTCCACCGTGAACGCGGTCGTACGCGGGTCGCCCAGTTTGCGTGCCGCCTCGTACGCCTCCCGGTGCAGCTCCAGTGCGGCGGCCCAGTCGCCGCGCTGGACGGCGACGTGGCCGAGGGCGCCCAGGGTGGTCGGCAGGTGCAGGGCGGGTTCGGCGGCGGGGCCGCGCGGCACGCCGTCGAGCAGGTTGAGCAGGTGCTTCTCCGCCAGGTCCAGCTCGCCCGCCTTCTGGGCGGCGAAGGCGAGGCCCATCTCCGCCATCATCCGGCCCTCCTGGTAGCCGTGCGCGACGGCCAGCCGCATCGCCTTGCCGCACAGCTCCATCGCCCGTACGTGGTCGCCCTCGTACATCGCCAGCCAGCCCAGCCACGCGGTGCGGCGGGCCACCTCCGGCCAGAGCCCCAGCTCCTCGGCCATGACGAGCCCTTCGGCGAACAGTTCCTCGGCGCGCTCGCCGTCGGCGACCGTCTGGGCCAGCCCGGCCAGCCACTCGGTGGCCTGGAGTACGCCCCACCGGTCGCCCAGCTCGCGGAAGATCCGGGCGCTCTCCTCCCCCGCCTCCCTGACCGCCTCCAGTTCGCTCCGGGCGAAGGCGGCCCTGGCCTGCCTGCTGAGCGCGGCGGCCACGCCCCACCGGTCGCCGAGCGCGCGGCACTCCCGCAGCACCCTGCCCACCAGCTCCTCGCTGGACGGCAGGTCGAGGACGACCATGCCGACGAAGAGCGTGGCCCTCGCCCGCGCGGCCGGGTCCTCGATACGGGCGAGCACCGGCTCCCACTCGACCTCCTCCCCGAGCAGTGCGGCGAACCCGGCCAACCACCCCGCCGCGCGGTCCGCCGCCGGCGATCCTGCCGCGCGGTCCGCCCCGGGGGCGGCGGTCAGGGCTGTCTCCAGGGAGCGCCGGGCCTCGGCCAGCCGGCCGCGCAGGAACCAGTACCAGGCCAGCGCGTTGACCAGCCGCAGCGCCACGTCCGCGTCCTTCTGCTGGACGGCGGTGTCGAGGGCGGCCCGGAAGTTGGCGGCCTCCTGGTCCAGCCGCCGCAGCCAGTCCCGCTGCTCGTGCCCGTACAGGTGGGGTTCGGCCTGCTCGGCCAGGGCCAGGTAGTGGCGTGCGTGCGCGGCCCGTACCCGATCCGTCTCGCCCGCTTCGGCGAGGCGGGCCAGGCAGTACTCGGCCACCGACTCCAGAAGCCGGTAGCGCACGCCCGCCGTGCCGTCCACGGCCACCACCAGCGACCGGTCCACCAGCCGGGCCAGCAGGTCGAGCACGTCCTCGTCGGGGCTCGTCGCCTCGGCGGCGTCCAGCGTGCAGCCGTCGGCGTGCACGGCCAGCCTTCGCAGCACCGCCCGTTCGGGCTCGGTGAGCAGGTCCCAGCTCCAGTCGATCACCGCGGTGAGCGTCCGCTGGCGGGCGGGCGCGCCGCGCCGGCCGGACGCCAGCAGCCGGAACCGGTCGCCGAGCCGGTCCACCACCCCCTGCACGCCGAGCGCCCGCACCCGGGTGGCGGCCAGTTCCAGCGCCAGCGGGATGCCGTCGAGGCGGCGGCAGAGCCGCGCCACCGCCTCGGCGTTCCCCACGTTCAGCCCGAACCCGGGCGCCGACGCCGCGGCCCGCGCCACGAACAGCCGCACCGCGTCCGACTTGGCCATGACCGTCAGGTCGGTGCTGCCGGGCAGGTCGAGCGGCGGCACCGCCCACAGCACCTCGCCGTCCACGGCCAGCGGCTCCCGGCTGGTCGCCAGGATGTGCAGGCCGGGGGCGGCGCGCAGCAGCCGTGCGGCCAGGTCGGCGGCCTGCTCGACGACGTGTTCGCAGTTGTCCAGCACGAGCAGCATGCGCCGGGCCCGCAGCGCCTCGGCCAGCCGGTCGGCGGGCGGGGCGGCGGCGTCCTGCCGGATGTCCAGCGCGGCCAGCACGGCCTCGGGCAGCGCCGCCGTCCGGCGATCCAAAGGGGCCAGCTCCACCAGCCACGCCCCGTCGGGGAACTCCTCGTTCAGCTCGCCCGCCACCTCCAGCGCCAGCCGGGTCTTGCCGACCCCGCCGGTGCCGGTGAGGGTGACCAGCCGCTCCTCCCGCACCAGCGACCGCACCTCGGCCAGCGCCTCTCCCCTGCCGATCAGCTTGCTCAGGGAGGCGGGCAGGTTCGTGGCCGGGGGGGGGGGGCGGGGGGCCCGGGGGGGGGGGGGGGGGGGGGCGGCCGGGGCCCGTGTATAAACAGAAATAAGAAATAGGA
>NZ_JBFAOH010000078.1:0-8684 GCF_040675175.1 Nonomuraea sp. NPDC049649 | reverse complement strand
GTCTGGCGGCGGGTCCTCGGCGTCGACCGGGTCGGCCGTCACGACAACTTCTTCGACCTGGGCGGCGACTCCATCCGCAGCATCCAGATACTCGGGCAGGCCCGCGACGCGGGGCTCGGGTTCAGGCTGCAGGATCTGCACCGTCACCCCACCGTCGCCGGCCTTGCCCGGATCGCCGGCAATGGTCTCGGGGAGGCGGCCCAACAGGAGAGCGAGCCGTTCTCGCTGCTGTCGCCCGAGGACCGGGAACGGCTGCCGGACGGGCTCGCGGACGCCTACCCGATGGCCGAGCTCCAAGTCGGCATGGTCTACGAGATGGAGCTCGACCCCGACCGGCGGCCCTACCACAACGTGCACAGCCTCCGCATCGCCGGGCCGTTCGACGAGGCCCGCTTCCGCGAAGCTCTCGCCCGGGTGGTCGAACGCCACCCGGTCCTGCGTACCTCCTTCGACCTGACCGGCTACAGCGAGCCCCTGCAGTTCGTCCACCCCGCCGCCGAGATCCCGCTCACGGTCGCCGACCTGCGCGGCGCGGACCGGCCCGAGCAGCGCCGGGTACTGGGTGAGTACGTACGAGCCGAGCAGCGGAACGTGTTCGACCCGGCGGTCGCGCCGCTGTGCCGGATGGCCGTGCACGTCCTCGGCGACGACTCCTTCCACTGGACGGTCACCGAGCACCACGCCATCCTCGACGGCTGGAGCGTGGCCTCCGCGCTGACCGAGATCGACGACCTGTACCGGCGGCTCGTGAGCGGAGAGGACCCGCGCCCGGCTCCGCTCCGCTCGCTCTACCGGGACTTCGTCGCCGCCGAACGCCACGCGCTGCGGTCCGGCGAGGACCGGGGCTTCTGGCTGGAGCGGCTCGCCGACCGGCCGCACCACCGGCTGCCACGGCTGCCCGAGGGGTCGTTCCCGATCGGCGAGACCATGCCCGGTGAGCGGCACGACAGCGACGGCGAGGTCAACGGCGCGCTTGCCACACCGCTCTCGGCGGAGCTGACGGCCCGGCTCGACGAGCTGGCCCGGCGCTGCCAGGTGCCGTTCAAGGCGGTCGTGCTGGCCGCGCATCTGCGGGTGATGAACCTGGTCACCGGCAGCTCCGACGTGCTGGTGGGGCTGACCTCCAACGGCCGGCTGGAGGAGACGGACGCCACCGACGTGCTCGGGCTGTTCCTCAACACGGTGCCGTTCCGGCTCCGGCTGCCCGAAGGCACGTGGGAGGACCTGGTCCGGGCCGTGTCGGACACGGAGCAGGACCTGCTGCCCCACCGCCGCTACCCGATGTCGGCATTGCAGCGCGAGCTCGGCGGCGAACCGCTCTTCGAAGTGGACTTCAACTACATCCACTTCCGCCAGTTCGGCGAGCTGGCGCTGGCCGAACCCGACGCCGAGCTGCCGGGCGTCGCGCGCACCAACTTCCCGCTCGGGGTCTCGGTCAGCCGCGAACCCGGCATCGCCGGGCTCCGGCTCGAACTGGACTACGACGCCCGGCAGTTCTCCGCCGAGCAGATCACCGTCCTGCGCGACTACCACCTGCGGGCACTGGAGGCGATGGCCGCCGACCCCGCCGCGCGACATGGAGAGGTCTCCCTGCTGGGCGAGGCGGAGAAGGCTCTGCTGACGTCGTGGAACGACACCGCCACCCCCTGTCCTGACACACCCGTCCACGAGCTGCTGCGCGAGCAGGCCAGGCGCACTCCGGACGCCGTCGCCATCGAGGACGGCCCCACCCAGCTGAGCTTCACCGAGCTGGACGCCGCGAGCGACCGGCTGGCGCATCGGCTGGCCGGCCAGGGCGTGCGGCGCGGTGACATCGTCGGCATCTGCCTGCGGCCGGGAGCCGCCGCCCTGATCGCGGTCTGGGCCATTTGGAAGGCCGGGGGCGCCTTCCTCACCCTCGACCCCGACCAGCCGCCCGCGCGGCTGCGGACCATGCTGGACGACGCCCGCCCCGCCCTGCTGATCGGCGACGGTGACGCCCCCGAGGGATATCCCGTGCTGGACCTCGCCTCGCAACCGGCCGAGGCCGAAACCGTCGCCCTGCCCGCGGCGGGGCCCGGCGACCTGGCGTACGTGATGTACACGTCCGGCACCACGGGCCGCCCCAAGGGCGTCATGATCGAGCACGGCAACCTCACCAACTACGCCCTCGCCCTGCTCCTCCCCCGCATGCGGGCGGCGCAGGTCAAGCCGAACGCCCGCGTCGTCCTCGGCACCTCCGCCTACATCTCCGACTTCTTCCTGGAGCAGATCCTCCCGCTGCTCGACGGCCACCGCCTGCTGGTGCTCACCGCCGAGCAGCGCCAGGACCCCCGCTACCTCGTCCACCGCGCCCACCACCCCGACCAGGCCGTCGACGCCATCGAAGCCACCACCGCCCAGATCCAGCTGCTGGTGGAGGCCGGGCTGCTCGACGCGCCGCATCCGCCCAGGCTCGTCGCCGTGGGAGGCGAGGCGTGCCCGCCGGACCTGTGGGAGGTGCTGCGCGCCCATCCCCGTACGGTGTCGTACAACACCTACGGCCCCACCGAGACCACCGTCGACGCGACCGCCGTGGACATCGCCGACCACCCCATCCCGGTCATCGGCCGTCCCTACGGCAACGCCCGGGTCCACATCCTCGACGACCACCAGCGCTCCGTGCCCATCGGCACCGTCGGCGAGCTGTACATCGCGGGCACCGGGGTCGGGCGCGGCTACCTCAACCGCCCCGAAACCACCGCCGCCGCCTTCGTCCCCGACCCCTGGGGGCCACCCGGCAGCCGTCTCTACCGCACCGGCGACCTGGCCCGTCACACCACCGGCGGGCACATCGAGTTCCTCGGCCGCGACGACCACCAGATCAAGATCCTCGGCCACCGCATCGAACCCGAAGAGATCGAAGCCGCCCTGCGCGCCCACCCCGCCGTCACCGCCGCCGCCGTCACCGCCCACCCGGCCCAGGACGGCCGCCACCAGCTCGCCGCGTACGTGGTCGGCGAGCCCGTCCCCGCCGCGGAACTCCGCGCCTGGCTCACCGGCCGCCTCCCGGGCTATATGGTCCCGCGCTGGATCGAGTACCTGGACGCGCTCCCCCTGACGGCCCAGGGCAAGCTTGAGCGGCGGGCGCTCCCCGGTCCCTCCGGGGAACGCCCCGACCTTGCGCACCCGTATGATCCCCCGCTCCCGGGAACCGAGGAGGTGCTGGCGGGGATCTGGTCCAGGGTTCTCGGCGTGGACCGGGTCGGCCGGCACGACGACTTCTTCGACCTGGGCGGCGACTCCATCCGCAGCATCCAGGTGCTCGGCCGCGCCCGCGACGCCGGGCTGAGCTTCACCCTGCAGGACCTGAACCGCCTGCCCACTCCGGCCCGGCTCGCCGGGGTCACCCGGGCCGCCGGCGCCGAGGACCGGCCGGTACGGGAGCCGTTCTCGCTGCTGTCTCCCGAGGACCGGGAGCGGCTGCCGGACGGGCTCGCGGACGCCTATCCGATGGCCGAGCTCCAGGTCGGCATGGTCTACGAGATGGAGCTCGACCCCGACCGGCGGCCCTATCACAACGTGGACGGGCTGCGGCTGTCCGGGCGGTTCGACGAGGGCCGCTTCCGGGACGCGCTGGCACGGGTCGTGGAGCGGCACCCGATCCTGCGTACCTCCTTCGACCTGAGCCGCTACAGCGAACCCCTGCAGCTCGTCCACCCCGCCGCCGAGATCCCGCTCACGGTCGTGGACCTGGCGGGGATGGACTGGGCCGGGCAGCGTGCGGTGCTGATCGAGCACATGCGGGCCGAGCAGCGGCACGGCTTCGATCCCGCGGTCGCGCCGCTGTGCCGGATGGCCGTGCACGTCCTCGGCGACGACTCCTTCCAGTGGACGGTCACCGAGCACCACGCCATCCTCGACGGCTGGAGCATGGCGTCGGTGCTGGCCGAGATCAACGACGTGTACCGCGCGCTGCTGGCGGGTGAGGATCCGGCCGCGGAACCGCTGCGGTCCACGTACGGCGACTTCGTGGCGGCGGAGCGGGCGGCGCTGAGGTCGGAGGACAGCCTGCGGTTCTGGCGGGAACGGCTCGCCGACCGGCCGGACCACCGGCTGCCGCACCGGCCCGCCGGCGCGTCGTTCCCGGAGGTCGTGCCCGGTGAGCGGCACGAGCACGACGAGAGCCAGGGCCACGGCGCCCTCACCACACCGCTCCCCCACGAGCTGCTGACCCGCCTGGAGGACTTCGCCAGAACGGCCGGGGTGCCCTTCAAGTCGGTCGTCCTGGCCGCGCACCTGCGGGTCATGAGCCTGATCACCGGCAGCTCCGACGTGGTGACCGGCCTGACGGCCAACGGCCGGCCGGAAGAGACCGACGGCGCCGACGTGCTCGGGCTGTTCCTCAACACGGTGCCGTTCCGGCTCCGGCTGCCCGAAGGCACGTGGCAGGACCTCGTGCGGGCCGTCTCCGACGCCGAGCACGACCTGCTCCCCCACCGCCGCTACCCCATGTCGGCGATGCAGCGCGAGCTCGGCGGCGAACCGTTCTTCGAGGTCGACTTCAACTACAACCACTTCAACCAGTTCGGCAGGCTGGCGGAGGTCGGCGCGCTGGCTCTCGCCGACCCCGGCGCCGAGCTGCCGGGCATCGCGCGCACCAACTTCCCGCTGGGAGTGTCGGTCAGCCGTGAGACCGGCGTCGCGGGCCTGCGGCTCGAACTGGACTACGACTCCCGGCGGTTCTCCGCCGAGCAGATCACCGTCCTGCGCGACTACCACCTGCGTGCGCTCGAAGCGATGGCCGCCGACCCCGCCGCGCGACACGGGGAGGTCCCTCTGCTGGGCGAGGCCGAACGGGCTCTACTGGCCTCGTGGAACGACACCGCCGCCCCCTGCCCCGGCACCCCGGTCCACGAGCTGCTGCGCGAGCAGGCCGGGCGCACCCCCGACGCGGTCGCCATCGAGGACGGCGCAACAGAGCTGACCTTCACCGACCTCGACACCGCCAGCGACCACCTCGCCCAGCGGCTCGCCCATCGCGGCGTGGGCCGGGGCGACGTCGTCGGCATCTGCCTGCGGCCGGGCGCGACGGCGCTCATCGCGGTGTGGGCGACGTGGAAGGCCGGTGCCGCCTTCCTCACTCTCGACCCCGACCAGCCGCCCGCGCGGCTGCGGACCATGCTGGACGACGCCCGCCCCGCTCTGCTGATCGGCGACGGCGACGTCCCGGGCGGCTTTCCGGTGCTGGACGTCAGGTCGGAGGAGGAGCCCGTGCAGGCCGGGCTGCCCGTGGTGGGGCCGGAGGATCTGGCGTACGTGATGTACACGTCGGGGACGACGGGCCGCCCGAAGGGCGTCATGGTCGAGCACGGCAACCTGACCAACTACGCCCTGTCCTTCCTTCTGCCCCGGCTGCGGGCGGCGCAGGTCAGGCCGAACGCCCGGGTCGTCCTCGGCACCTCCGCCTACATCTCCGACTTCTTCCTCGGGCAGATCCTGCCCCTGCTGGACGGTCACCGCCTGCTGGTGCTGACGGCCGGGCAGCGCCAGGACCCCCGCTATCTCGTCCAGCGCGCCCACCACCCCGACCAGGCCGTGGACGTCGTGGAGGCCACCACCGCCCAGATCCGGCTGCTGGTGGAGGCCGGGCTGCTCGACGCGCCTTGTCCGCCGCGCCTGGTGAGCCTGGGCGGGGAGGCCTGCCCGGGTGACCTGTGGGAGGCGCTGCGGGCGCGTCCCGGCACGGTGTCGTACAACACCTACGGGCCGACCGAGACGACCGTCGAGGCGACGGCGGTGAACGTCGCCGACCATCCCGCCCCGGTGATCGGCCGTCCGTACGGCAACGTCCAGGTCCACATCCTGGACGACCAGCAGCGCCCCGTGCCCATCGGGAGCGTCGGCGAGCTGTACATCGCGGGCACCGGGGTCGGGCGCGGCTACCTCAACCGGCCCGGCGCCACCGCCGCCGCCTTCATCCCGAACCCCTGGGGGCCGCCAGGCAGCCGCCTCTACCGCACCGGCGACCTGGCCCGTCACACCACCGATGGACACATCGAGTTCCTCGGCCGCGACGACCACCAGATCAAGATCCTCGGCCACCGCATCGAACCCGAAGAGATCGAAGCCGCCCTGCGCGCCCACCCCGCCATCGGTGCTGCCGCCGTCACCGCCCACCCGGCCCAGGACGGCCGCCACCAGCTCGCCGCGTATGTGACCGGCGACGGCGTCACCGGCGCCGAGCTCCGGGCCTGGTTGTCGGAGCGGCTACCCGGCTACATGGTCCCGCGCTGGATCGAGTACCTCGACACGCTGCCGCTGACCGCTCAGGGGAAGGTGGACCGGCGGGCCCTGCCGGTCCCGTCGGGTGACCGCCCGGATCTCGGCACGGAGTTCGCCGTCCCGCTGGCGGGCGCGGAGGAGCTGCTGGCCGACATCTGGTCGCGCGTCCTGGGCGTGAACCGCATCGGCCGCCACGACGACTTCTTCGACCTGGGCGGCGACTCCATCCGCAGCATCCAGGTGCTCGGCCAGGCCCGCGACGCAGGGCTGAGCTTCACCCTGCAAGACCTGTTCGCGAACCCGACGGTCGCCGGGCTGGCCGGCGTGGTGGACGCGGGCGCGGCGTCCCCCGCGGAGCGGGACGGGGAGCCGTTCTCCCTGGTGCCGGCCGAGGACCGGGAACGGCTGCCGGACGGGCTCACGGACGCCTACCCGATGGCCGAGCTCCAGGTCGGCATGGTCTACGAGATGGAGCTCGACCCGGAGCGCCTGCCCTACCACCACGTGGACAGCCTCCGCATCGCCGGGCCGTTCGACGAGGGCCGCTTCCGGGACGCGCTGGCACGGGTCGTGGAGCGGCACCCGATCCTGCGTACCTCCTTCGACCTGAGCCGCTACAGCGAACCCATGCAGCTCGTCCACCCCACCGCCGAGATCCCGCTCACGGTGACCGACCTGCGCGGCGCCGACGATCAGGAGACGGCGCTGGCGGAGTACGTACGACGCGAGCACCGCGACGCCTTCGACCTGTCTACCGCGCCGCTGTGCCGCATGGCCGTGCACATCCTGGACGACGACTCCTTCCAGTGGACGGTCACCGAGCACCACGCCATCCTCGACGGGTGGAGCCTGGCGTCGGTGCTGTCCACGATCATCACCTTCTACCGGCTGCTGCTGGACGGCGCGGATCCGCGGCCTGCTCCGCCGCGCTCGCTCTACCGCGACTTCATCGCCGCCGAGCGCGCGGCGCTCGCCTCCGGGGAAAGCCGGGACTTCTGGCTGGAACGTCTCGCCGACCGGCCCGGCTCCCGGCTGCCGCGCCGGAGCGGTCCCGCGGCCCGGCGGATCGGCGAGACCGTCGAGGGCGAGCGGCACGAGCACGACGAGAACCAGGGCCACGGCGCCCTCACCACACCGCTCCCCCACGAGCTGCTGACCCGCCTGGAGGACTTCGCCAGAACGGCCGGGGTGCCCTTCAAGTCGGTCGTCCTGGCCGCGCACCTGCGGGTCATGAGCCTGATCACGGGCAGCTCCGACGTGGTGACGGGGCTGTCCTCGGACGGCCGGTTGGAGGAGGCGGGCGCCGCCGACGCGTGCGGCCTGTTCCTCAACACCGTGCCGTTCCGGCTCCGGCTGCCCGGCGGAAGCTGGCGGGAGCTGGCGCGGGCGGTGTTCGGCGCCGAACGCGAGCTGCTGCCGCACCGCCGCTACCCGATGTCGGCGATGCAGCGCGAGCTGGGGGGCGGCGCGCTCTTCGAGGCCGGTTTCGTCTACAACCACTTCCACCAGTTCGGCCGGCTCGCCGAGGACGGCACGCTTGCGCAGGGCGGCGCGGACACGCCCGGCATGGGGCGGACGCACTTCCCGCTGCTGGTCGCCGTCAGCCGCGAGGCGGGAGTCGAAGGGTTCCGGCTGGAGCTGGAGTATGACGCCAGGAGGCTGTCCGCGGACCAGGCGGTCGCCCTGCGCGACTACCACCTGCGCGCGCTGGAGTCGATGACCGCCGACCCCGAGGCGCCGCACCACGCGGTGTCTCTGCTGGGCGAGGCCGAGCGCGAGCTGCTGGCGGCATGGGCGGGCGGCGCCGACCGGTTCGAGGCCGGGCTCGTACACGAGCTGGTGGCCCGCTGGGCGGAGGCGACGCCGGACGCGGAGGCGGTCACCTGCGGGGACGAGCGGATCTCCTACGGCGAGCTGGACGCCCGCGCCGACCGGCTGGCCCGCCGGCTGCGGGCACTGGGCGTCGGGCCTGAGGTGTGCGTGGGCGTCTGTACCGGGCGGTCGGTCCGGATGGTCGTGGCGGCCCTCGCCGTGCTGAAGGCCGGGGGTGTCTACGTGCCGCTGGACGCTGGGTTCCCGGCCGAGCGGCTGCGGTTCATGCTGGCCGACCTCGGCGCACCGCTGGTGCTGACGACCGGGGACGTGGCCGGCGGCGTGCCCGGCGGGGCGTGGCGGACCCTCGACGTGGCCGAGTTGGAGGCGGGCGGGGACACCGGGCCGCTGCCCGAGCGGCTGAGCCCCGGCAACGGCTGCTATGTGATCTTCACCTCCGGCTCGACCGGACGCCCCAAGGGAACCCTGGTCACGCACGCCAACGTCACCCGCCTGTTCCAGGCCACCGCCGCGGCCGGACTCGACGCCGGACCGGCGGACGTATGGACCCTGTTCCACAGCTTCGCCTTCGACTTCTCCGTCTGGGAAATGTGGGGCGCACTGACCAC
>NZ_JBFAOH010000077.1:0-8734 GCF_040675175.1 Nonomuraea sp. NPDC049649 | reverse complement strand
TGAACGCCTTCGCCATCACTTTCGAAGGCCGCCTGACCCCGACCATCCGATAGAACCATTCAAGATCGAGTTACACCGTTTACTGGACAGACCCGCTATGCCCGTATGGCCCAGCGGAGAATCGCTTCAGATAGGGATGATCACCTCTCTGCCTCGGAACCGGTAGAGAGCCCCGTCTGTTTCTGAGCGACGAGGCTCTCATCACTTCCGGACTTCAGGCGCCAGAGCCGAAGGTACTCCGTACGTTCTCTTTGTCTGCGCCGATCAGGACGAGCAACTCGATGGTCGGTACGCGGTACGTGTCGCCGACCTTGATGACGCGGCAGGGGAACTCGTCCCGCTGGACCAGGCGATAGGCGGTGTTCCTACTCAGGCCCAGAGCGCGGGCCGCCAAGAGGAGCGGCACGACCGCGGGCAGGGCCTGTACCTCGGCAAGGGTCAGCGGCCTCACGGAGTGTCCTCCTTGCTTCCGCCGCCGAGAGTCGGGCACTCATCCCCGTGACAACTTGTCGGGCTGGAATTCACCGGCTCTACCGCCCTCCGAGGGGGCGGTTGCCCTGGGAGGAGCCGGGCCCGGGCGAGTTGGCAGTAGTCAGGCTTGAGTTCGATGCCGACGAACTTCCGGCCGAGTTGCCGGGCGGCGATGCCGACTGTGCCGCTTCCGGTGAATGGGTCCAGGACGATTCCGCCCGGCCGGCAGCCTGCTGCGATCGCTCGAAGCGGGATGTCGATCGGGAAGGCCGCGAAGTGCGCCGCCCGTAGTGGCCGAGTGGAGATGTGCCAGACGTCTCCCGGGTTCTTGCCGCCGGGGTGGCCTGTGGTGTGCCGCTGTCCGGTTGGGCATATGAACGCTCCGTGCCGCTCGCCAACGCAGTCCTCGCCGGTCGTCCCGTACCTGCCGGGTGGCCAGGGCGTCTTGATGCTGTTCTCCTTGATGCCGCCAGCGCGGGCGCGTCGGGTAAGCGAGCGGTCTCCGGTGTAGGTCTGGCGGATCGGGTCCAGGTCGAACCAGTAGGTCCGCTGCTTGACGAGCAGGAAGATCAACTCGTACCGGTTGGACAGCCGATCCCGGACTGACTGCGGCATCGCGTTGGGCTTGTGCCAGACGATGGCGTTGCGCACGATCCAGCCGTCCTGCTGGAGCGCGAAGGCCACCCGCCAGGGCATGCCGAGTGCGTTCTTGGGCGGGACTGCCAGGCGGGCCTTGGGCCGTACCTCCGGTTGACGAGCGTTGTAGGCCGTGCCCCGGGCCCAGCCGTCGGAGTTCGCGGCGTAGCAGTCGCCCAGGTTCAGCCAGCAGGTGCCGTCGTCGGCGAGCACCCTTCGGGCCTCCGCGAACGTGGCCCGTAGATTCTCTACGTACTCCTCTGGCGTTGACTCCTGGCCGTACTGGCCCTCGCAGTAGTGACGCAGGCCCCAGTACGGCGGGCTGGTGACGATGCAGTTCACCGAGCCGTCGTCCATCTCGGTCAGCACCTCGCGAGCGTCTCCTTGGTAGAGCGCCGCCTGGTCGTCGCTCCAGTACGGCTTTCGCAGCGCGCTCATGAGCGCCCTCCGAAGGTCGTGACCTCCCACAGGAGAACGGTGCCGAACTCGCCCGTAGAGGTGTGAGCGATCAACCGTCGGTACCCTTTCGACCGGATGGCCCGCCAGGCGGCGCTCAGCAGGGCCGGGCAGGCGTTGGGCGTCCCGTCAGTGACCAGACAGGTGATCTCGGCAGTACGGCCGTCGTCGAGAGCCCAGCGGCCTGGCCGGTCAACGAGCACGACCCCGACGAGGGCTCCCCGATCAGACTGCGCACCGATGACGAACTCGGCGTCGGCCGGAGGGGCGATATGCGGGTGGGCCCAGGCGGCGAATGCCCGTGCGGTTTGGGAGGTGACCGGCGAAATCGCCAGCCGCCAATTTCCCGAGTTGTTCAGGCTGGTGTTGTGGGCGGTCTTCTGGATGTCATTCCAGTGCTCCATTGCTTTGTCGGGACACGTTTCTCCGGATGCACGCCCCAGGAGCCGCAGATGCGGCGCCGAGGGCGTGTCACCAGGCAAGCAGCAGGCTCAGAGTCTGCTCAGATGCCACCGCTCAGAGGTCGCCGAAACCGGCCGCGATCTGAGGTTCTGAGAAATTCCCGAGTGAATACCCAGATGACTTCTGAGCCTTTTCTGAGGCGGTGCGTAGACCGGTTTCGAGACCACGGACTTCTCTCGACCCGGAGTACGACATGGGCGCGCATCGCCTCGATGAATCACCTTTGGACACCGCGGAGACCTCATTCCGGCTCCTGACGACGGGCCCCGGCGGCCTGTCCCTGAACTGCGCCACGATCACGCCTGAACTGCCCCGAGGCTCGGTCGGCCTGCGCGAGCTTCGGACGCTGCTCACCAGCCGGCACATCAGCGACGACGCCCGGGACGCCGTCTGGCGGGAGTTGGTCGCCCGCGCCCGCCGGTCCAAGTCCGCATGGACCGTCGCGGCGGTCGGGATGGCGCTCCCCGCGCTCCGCACGATCGCCCTCTCGCTCACCCGCAATCTGCCCGGCGGTGATCCCATCGACGTCGACATCGCGATCATGGCTGGGTTCCTGCGAGGTATCCACCGGGTGGACGTCGACCTGCCCGGTATCCGTCCTCGCCTGTGCGAGGCCGCCCGGTTCGCGGGCGAACGCACTGTCCGATACCTGGCTGCCAGGGCCGAGCGGCAGCAGCCTGGCGAGCCGCCGCCTCTACGGCCCTGGTTCCACCCAGACCTGGTCCTGATCGACGCGGTGAGCGAAGGCGTCCTCGACGAGCTGGACGCCGAGCTGATCGCCCTGTCACGGCTGGAGGACGTGCCCCTGCGCACGCTCGCATCGTCCGCCTTCTCCTCTACCGCTTCTTCATCCACAGGTGTGGACGAACAAGCTCACATGACTTCCGCGCGGAGCCAGGAAACTCCGGATGCAACAACGGCAACCAACCTGAAGGGAGGCAGGGGCACGACCCCTGGCTCCGCGCGGATCTCCCCCAGCCACCCCTCACTCGCGGGCCGCGCCCGCCGTGCCAGACAGTGGCGCCCGGCCGACTGCCGTCCCCGGCGCCCGACACCGCTGCCATGCTGGGTCGTCACCTGGACCCTGGCCGTAACGGCAGCCGCCGTACTGGTGGTTGCCGCTGCGGCAACGGGCGCGTTCGGGGCCTCGGCGATGGCTGCCGTCCCAAAGGATCTGAACTCCGTCCTCACCAACCTGCGGAACTGGCTGATCGGCCTCCTCGCCGCGCTGTCCACGCTGATGCTGACCATCGGCGGGCTGCGCTACCTGGTGGCCGGAGGTGATCCCGGCGAGGTCCAGAAGGCGAAGGGCGCGCTGAAGGCCGCCGCGTTCGGTTACGCACTGGCGGTGCTGGCGCCGCTGTTCGTGAGCGTCCTCAAGCGCATCGTGGGCGGGTGAGCGCGGTGTTCACGCGGCCCAACCGCAGATTCGCTGTCGTTGCCGCTGCGGCAATCGGGGTCCTTGCCGCCATGGCTACCGCTGCCGAGGCCGCCACTCCGACGCCGTCCCCATCTCCATCCGATCTGGTGGATACCCCGCTGCCGGAGAGTTCCGGGTTCGGGTTCGGCATCGGTGACCTGATTGCCGGTCAGATCAATTCCTGGTTCGCGAGCCTGGTGACCATGGCGGTCAAGCCGCTGCTGGACCTGCTGGCAGTGACGCTTCTCGCCACTCCCGACGTCTCAGGCAGCGGCAGGGTGTTCGACCTGTGGAAGGCCAACGCCATCATCGCCGACGCCAGCCTCGTCCTGCTCGCCACCGCCGGCGCGATCGCGGCCATGGGGCACGAGACCGTGCAGACCCGCTTCGCGGTCAAGGAGGTCCTGCCCCGCCTGTGTGTCGCCTTCCTGGCGGCGAACACGAGCTTCCTCATCTGCGGCAAGGTCATCGAACTGGCCAACGCCCTGTCGACAGCACTGCTTGGGCAGGACTTCGACGGCCGCCGGGCCATGGCCACTCTCCGGTTCCTGGTCATCGTTCCCGGGCAACAGCAGATCTTCTACACGTTGCTCGCCCTGGTCGCAGCCATCCTGCTCATCCTGCTGCTGATCTCGTTCGTCATGCGAGCCGCCCTGGTGCTGCTGCTCGTGGTCGCCGCGCCGCTGGCGCTGGCAGGTCTCGCGCTCCCGTATGCCGACGGGCTGGCCCGGTTCTGGGCGCGTGCCTTCGGCGGGCTTCTGCTCATCCAGGTCGCCCAGTCGCTCACGCTGGTCCTGGCGGTGAGGATCATCTTCAACCAGGACGGCCGGCTCCTACTCGGTCTCACGCCCACCGGACAGCTCGTCAACCTGGTGCTCGCCCTCTCCTTGTTGATCATCCTTGTCCGGATCCCGGGCTGGATCACTCGGAGGGTCTTCGCCCAGACAGCCGGGCGCGGCTCGACCATCACCCGGATCATCAAGTACGCCCTGGCTTACAAGCTCACCTCGCCGGTGCTGAGCGCACTGCACCTCGGCCGGGGCGGTCGCAGCGGCCGAGGCGGCAGGGCTTCCGGTGCCGTCAGGCATGCGGCGGTCTCCGCCATGGCCAGCAAGGTTCTGCCGGCGGTTGCCGGCGGTCCTGCCGGTGCCGCTGCCGCCGGTGCCGCGACGGCAGCCTCGGCAGCCCGTAATCGGGCTGGAGCTGTAAAGCAGGCACCCGTTGCCACGCACCGCTCCGGCCAGCCAGCGCCGTCTGTCCCCGGCAAGTACCGGGGCGCCGTGCAGGCCCCGATTCCTCGGCACACCCCGGTGTACGGGTACCCGCGCGAGACCTACTACGCCAATGGGCCTGCCGGTCTGGCGCAGATGTACTGGCTCCGCAATCAGAACAGCCCATCGGCGCCAGGAGTCCCCCGTCCTCCGGCCCCGCCCGCTTCCGGTGCCACCGGCCGACCCAACAACCCGCAGCCAGGGCGCACGCCGCGCCGTAAGCCGGGAGGTGGTGGCCGATGAGCTGGGGGCAACCAGTCCGCATCCCTGCCGACATCGAGCGGGAAGACCGGATCATCGGCGGCTTCACCGCCCGTCAGGTAGCCATCTTCGGCGCCACCGGCGGCATTCTCTACACGGCCTACCTGCTCGTCGGCGATCAGGTGCCGCTGGTGATGTGTGCCGCCGTAGCGCTCCCGGTGGGGATTCTCGGCGTTCTCCTCGCGATTGGACGGCGTGATGGACTCTCTCTGGACCGCTACCTGCTGGCCGCGGCCCGCCACCAGCTTTCACCGAAGTCCCTGGTCTCCGCACCTGGGAAGGCCACTCCGCCACCTTCTTGGATAGCCGCCCGGTCAGACCCTCGACCCGCGCCTCTCCGTCTTCCGGCACGCGGGGTGGGAAGCGATGGGCTGATTGATCTCGGACCAGACGGGGTCGCGGCGGTCTCGGAGGTATCCACGGTCAGCTTCGCGCTCCGGACGCCGGACGAGCAGGACGCGCTGGTCTCGGTGTTCGGGGGCTGGCTCAACTCGCTGTCCGGTCCGGCTCAGATCCTCGTACGCGCTGAGCGAGTGGATCTCACGGACACCATCACCAACTTGGTCGAGAACGCCCGCGCGCTCCCCCATCCGGCACTGACCGACGCCGCACATGAGCACGCGGCGTTCCTCGCCGACATCTCCGCGCGTCACGATCTGCTCCGCCGCCAGGTGCTGCTGGTCATCCGCGAACCATGCGCGAAGGGCCGTGACGCAGCGGCGGCCCGTGCACTGCGACGCCTTGAAGAAGCCGCCCGGCTGCTGTCGGCATGCGGGCTGACCGTCCGCCCGCTTGACGCCCCCGCCACAAACACGCTGCTGGCCTCCTGCTTCGACCCGACCGCCCCGCCCACGCCCGAGATCGAGTTCGCGACACAGGACGAGGTCATCACGAGAGGAGAACACCGATGAGGCTCTCCCGCAGGCGTACGGCACCCACGCAGTTCGGCCCGGATGCGGTCCAGGTCCGTGCCCGCGAACTCCAAGTGAGCAACAGGCTGTGCGCCACGCTCGCCATCAGCGGATTTCCACGCGAGGTCACGCCCGGCTGGCTGGAACCGCTGCTCACCTACCCTGGCCGTCTCGATGTGTCGCTGCACGTCGACCCGGTGCCGTCGCTGGTCGCCTCGGACCGGTTGCGCAGACAGCTCGCCCGTCTGGAATCCGGGCTGCGCAGCGACCAGCAGCATGGCCGGCTGCTCGATCCCGGCGCGGAGGTCGCCGCCGAGGACGCCCAAGACCTGGCCACCCGGATCGCGCGCGGACAGGCCAAGCTGTTCCGCGCCTCGATCTACCTGACCGTGCACGCAGGCACGCAGGAGGAGCTCGACGACGCGTGCGCCGAGGTCCGGTCGCTGGCCGCCTCGCTTCTGCTGGACGCCCGCCAGGTGGCCTTCCGCCAGCTGCAGGGCTGGGTGTCCTCGCTCCCGCTGGCCTACGACAACCTGGGCGTGGCCCGTACGTTCGATACCCCCGCGCTCGCGGCCGCGTTCCCGTTCACCAGCCCTGACCTGACTGCCGAACTGGGACCCACCACAGTCCTGTACGGGGCGAACGCAGCGAGCGCTTCGCTGGTGGCCTGGGACAGGTTCGCCCAGCCCAACCACAACTCCACGATCATCGCCAGCAGCGGGGCCGGGAAGTCGTACCTGGCCAAGCTGGAAGCGCTGCGCTCCTTGTACGCGGGAGTCGAGGTCGCAGTCATTGACCCCGAGGACGAATACGCCAGGATGTGCGCGGCGGTCGGCGGCGCCTACCTCCACCTAGGGGCGCCGGACGTCCGGCTGAATCCCTTCGACCTTCCTCGGGAGAGCCGCCGTTACGGTGATCCGCTCACTCGGCGAGCGCTGTTCCTGCACACGTTGATCGCAGTCATGCTCGGTGGTCCGCTGGACAAGGGGAGCAAGGCCGCCCTGGACCGGGCGATCATCGCTGCCTACAAGCAGGCGGGCATCACCTTCGATCCGAGCACCTGGGGCAAGCGCCCGCCTCTCATGAGCGATCTGGTAACTGCTCTTACCAAGGATGACGATCCCAGAGCCGCGGAGGTGGCCGCCGGGCTCGCACCGTACGTCACCGGCAGCCACCGCCAACTCTTCGACGGACACACCACCACCGAGCCCGACTCTCACCTGATCGTCTTCTCACTCCGCGACCTCCCTGACGAGCTGAAGGCCATCGGCACGCTGCTAACCCTGGACGCGGTCTGGCGTCGGGTCTCCGACCCGCACAACCGGCGGCCCCGTCTGGTCGTGGTGGACGAGGCGTGGCTGCTCATGAAGGACCCGGAGGGCGCCAAGTTCCTGCTGCGTATGGCGAAGGCGGCCAGGAAGCACTGGGCGGGACTGTCCGTGGTCACCCAGGACGCCGCCGACCTGCTCGGCTCCGACATCGGGCAGGCGATCATCGCCAACTCGACCACGCAGATCCTGCTCCGGCAGGCACCCCAGGCCATCGACGCGGTCACGGACGCCTTCCGCCTCTCCGATGGTGAACGGCAACTCCTGCTGACCGCGGATCGCGGTTTCGGCCTGCTGGCCGCCGATTCGGGAGCTGCCCGGGTGGCCTTCCAGGTGCTGGCCAGCGAGCAGGAACACCGGCTCGTCACCTCCTCGCCGCAGGAACTGGCCGAGTACGAGGAGGACGAGCTCTGATGCTCTACGACCCGGACGCCGTCCTGGACCTGACGCTGGCCTGGCTGGAAACGCACGCCTGGGACCTTGCCGTCCTGGTTGCAGCCGCCGTGATCGTGATCGAGTTGCTCCGTTTCCTGCTCGTACAGCTCCGTCACCGCGCCCTCGTCAAAGGCGCGCGGTGCGTGGAGATCCTGGCCCCGCCCGAGGCGGACCTGCCCGGCGCGGAGGCGCTGTGGGCCAACCTGATCGGCCTGCTGCGTCCAGCCTGGAAGCGGGTCCTGTGCGGCCAGCCGCACCTGGCCTTCGAGTACGTCTTCGGCGCCGGCGGCGTTCGAATCAGGTTGTGGGTCCCTGGCAACGTCCCGCAGCATCTGGTCGAGCACGCGATCGAGGCGGCCTGGCCGTCCGCCCGTACCGCCGTGCTGGAGGCTGTTCCGCCGGTCCCGTTGGCCGGGCAGGCAACCGGCGGGCAGTTCAGGACCGCCCGTAGCGAGCGGCTCCCGATCCGGTACGACCACGATCACGACCCGCTGCGGGCTCTGCTCGGGGCCGGCGTGGGCATGCCCACCTGGCAGCACGCCGCCGTGCAGATCCTCGCCCGGCCGGCCTCTGGCCATCGGCTCTCCCGCGGCGCCGCAGGCATCTCCCTGCTACGAGGTGTTCTGAATCTCCTCTCGCCCAGCCCTGGAAATCCCCCCCATAGCCCACAAGATCACGCTGTACGCCTGGAGCAGTACGCAGAGGCCCGTGCGATCCGGGACAAGTCCATGTCTCCCAGGTACGAGGTCGCCGTCCGCTACACCGTTCAGGGCGACGACGGAAAGGACCGAGCAGCCCGCAGAGCCCGGCGCAGCGCCATCCGGGGTCGGGCGCACGCGATCGCCTCCGCGTTCGCCCTGTTCTCCGGCCACAACCGGCTCGAACGGCACTGCTTGCCGCTCCCCGCACGCCATCTGAGAGGGCGGTCTGTGAGCCTATGCCCGTGATGTCGTACTGTGATCGAGTGAATCTGTAGCGTTATGCCCGGCTGGTGAGCGTGGACGTGCTGAGATAGCCGGGTGAGTGAACGCAAGCCGTACGCGACGGACTTATCCGATGAGCGGTGGGCCCTGATCGAGCCGG
>NZ_JBFAOH010000076.1:0-11064 GCF_040675175.1 Nonomuraea sp. NPDC049649 | reverse complement strand
ACGGCATCACCGCCCGCTCCACCAAGGTCCTGGCCGGGATCAACACCAACTGGGGCGACACCGCCCGCTTCCGCCGCATCACCGTCTACGGCAACACCACCATCTGCGAGAAGTACCGTGGCGTCCCCAAGGGCAGCGAACCGAGCAAGATCGGCGAAGGCGCCGACGGGACCAACTGCCTGTACTCATCCTCCGACATCACCTACCGCTAACCGGTCGCTGCGCCGGGCCTTCCCCGGCACCCGGCGCAGCGATGTTAGCGATAACAGAAGGAGACGCATGAGACTCCTCGCCATCATCCTCCTCACTCTCCTGCTCCTCCCCACCACCCCGGCCGCGGCCGCCACCAACCTGGCCGTC
Organism: Nonomuraea sp. NPDC049649; assembly: GCF_040675175.1. NCBI lineage: Bacteria > Bacillati > Actinomycetota > Actinomycetes > Streptosporangiales > Streptosporangiaceae > Nonomuraea > Nonomuraea sp. NPDC049649. Next base: position 10,704 of record NZ_JBFAOH010000076.1, on the reverse strand, counting down.
GCCGCCACCCCCTCCGCCTCGTACACCTCACCCTGGGAGAACGTCAACGCCATCAACGACGGCGTCGACCCGCCCCGCTCCAACGACACCGCCAACCCCCGCTGGGGCACCTGGCCCGAAACCGGCACCCACTGGGCCGAACTGACCTGGCCCACCGCCCAGACCCTCACCTCCGCCGAGGTCTACTTCTTCGACGACGGCGGCGGCGTACGCCTCCCCGCCTCCTGGAAGCTCCAGCGCTGGAGCGGCGGGACGTACATCGACATCCCCGGCACCTACCCCACCGCCGCCGACACCTACAACCGCGTCACCTTCCCCGAGATCAGCACCGTCCGGCTCCGCGTCGTCCTGCAGAGCGGCGCCGCCTCCGTCGGCCTCCTCGAGATCAAGGCGTACGGCGAGAGCGGCACACCCGCCCCCTGGAACCCGCCGGCCCACCTCGTCACCCCGCTCAACGAGGTCTGGCAGCACGTCGAGAGCACGTACCCCAACCTGTACGGGTTCCGCAACTACGGCTGGGACCAGGTCATGGCCAACGGCGGCTCCATCAACTACTGCGTCCGCTGGGACTCCAACGCCACCGTCACCGCCGCCCAGCGCGACCGCATCCACGCCACCCTGGCCCGCCAGTTCAAGAAGTGGACGGACCTCATGATCGGCCAGGAAGGCTGGCCGTACACTGACGTCCCCGTCAAGGTCGTCGGCTGGGCCGTCCGCGACCGCAACCAGCTCCAGTGGACGGACGACTCCGTCGACATCTACGTCGGCGACATCCGCGAGAACGCACCCCAATGCGCCCCCGCCTGCGGCCGCTTCTTCAACCAGAACGGCACCTACCCCAACTGCCCCGGCGGCGCGGCCCGCCACTACGACATGTCCCTCTGGCTCACGGCCGGCATGGGCGGCGGCGCGGGCGGCGACTGGGGGCAGCGGCTCGGCAGCGAGTACTACCTGGCCAACCTCGACGCCGACAACATGCACATCCTGCTCCACGAGATCGGCCACTCGTTCGGCCTGGACGACTTCTACGACTGGACGCCGAGCGGCGTGTGCTGCTTCCTCATGAAGGCGGGCAGCGCATCATCGATCACCGAGTTCGACGCCTGGATGTTCCGCGACTGGTGGCGCCACCTCAAGAGCCGCTACGGCCTTTGAACCTACGTGCGACCGAGCGCCGCCCGGATCTGGGCGAGACCCTCCAGACCCAGGCGGCGCCCGTCCGGGAACCGGTCGTCCCGATCCCAGCGCCACGCCGTGACCATCGCCAGCACGAGAATCCGGCACAGCCGCAGCGACTCCCGATCGAGACTCGAATACTGCTCGCCGACCTCCTCGGGCGCGTGGGCGACGTCGAACTCGACAGGCCCGCGGCAGCACGTCTCGAAATCGATGAACACCGGGCCGCTCGTGGTGGCCAGGACGTTGCCCGGATGCGGCTCACCGTGCAACACTTGCTCGGCACCGCCCCGCTCGCTGACCGATGCGCTCAGGTCCCGTAACGCGTCGCCGAGCAGCTCCCGATCCTCGTCGGCGAGGTCCGGACTACGGTCCCGGCTGGCGGCGAGGTGCTGAGCCTCCGCGACCCGGTCCAGGAAGTGCGGCGTCGGCACGTCGACCTGGCGCATCCCGGCGTGCAACCGCTCCAACGCCTCGGCGTAGTCGACCGGCGAGGCCTCCGCCACCGTTTCGTAGTAGGTCCACAACGTGACCTCGAACCCGTCCCACTCATGGACACCCGGCTCCACCAGCGTGGCCACCGGAGCCCCGACCTCGGCAAGCCGCCGGGCAAGCTCGACCTCGAACCACGCCACCTGATGCGCCACCGGCGCCACCCGGGCCAGCACGTCACAGGGCAACAGCCGAAGGCTGACCTTGTTCGAGTCCTGCAGCACGACCGCGTCGTGGGTCGCCAACCCGACCGCCGCAGCCACCTCCCCGGCCGCCGCCATTGCCCGCCGAACCTTTGACGCCCGCATCATGGCCAAGCCTCTTCTCCGTCGCTGGCTGCGTCCCTCTGCTGACTCAGCTGGGTATGACTTGAAAAGCATATGACTTCGGTGGCATAGTAACTGTGTGGACATTGACTGGCCAGCCGAATTCGGTGCGTGGCTCGACCGGCTCGAAGCGGAAGCCAGGGCTGGCGACCAACGATCACGGCTGCTGCTGGTGTTCACGGCCCGCGCGTTGGATCAGCTTCGGAACCTGAGCGAGCCGCCCTCTCCGGGGGCGGAAACGGCCACCCTCCGGTGGGTGCGCCAGTCGCGCCGCCATCAACTCTGGCGAGTCTCGCATGCCTACCACCCAGAGGTAGCGGTCCGACTGATCTGCTGGTTTCCACCGAACACCGGAAAGGTCGTCGTGGCCCTGTTCTCGGGAGACAAAGCCAAACTAGGCGACCTGTTCTACGACAGCGTGGCCGCACGCGCGGACGGGCTGATCGATCAGTGGAAACGGGAGACTGCGTTTGAGGAGAAGCCATGACCGAGCCAGACAACACCTTCGTCCGCGGCAATGAACACCTGGACCGGCTGCTCGCGGACCCCGAACTCGCCGCTGAAGTGGCCCAGGCGCACGAGGCGGCCGAGGAGATGGATCGCGCCTACGCCATGAACCTGGCGATGATTCGCAAGGCCGGACAACTGACCCAGGTCGAGGTAGCCAAGAAACTCGGCGTGGGGCAGGCTGTGGTGTCCCGGTTGGAGAACCGCAACGACATGTTGCTGTCCACCCTGTTCGACTACCTCACGGCCACGGGAGCCGAAAGCGCCAGCATCGTCGTGACCGTTCACGGACGCCGCATTGAACTCGACCTAGCGCAACTACGCAACGTGCCATCCGAAAAACGATCAGCCTAATCTCCACACCCTCAGCTGTTCTGCGTGGGCACAGCCCATCCGCTGGGCTAGTCGATGTGCCGCACCCGCCGGGCCTCCAACAGGCTCACCGGCATGCCGTCAAACTCCCCGTAGTGGCACTCGCGCAACCGCCGGTCCTGGATGAAAGGGATGCCCAAGTCCCCCAGGGCGACAAGCGCCGTCTGCACGGCACGGCGCAGGTCGGAGCTGAACACCGCGTCCAACCCGTCGTCGCGGCGCCGCTCACCCAGCTCCACGGCAAGGGCCAGACCTCGCTCCGACAGCTCACCGGGCAACCAGCCGCTGGCGATGCCGGCCTCGTTGTGCTCGCTTATCGAGTGCGTCTCGTAAACGATCTCAACGGTCATCGGCGCTCCCGCTACGTCGGATTCCTCAGGCTACGGGTCGCCGCCGTAAATCAGTCGGGGAGCCACATCACGGCTGTCGCCCGTGGGAGTGGCATCCCATCATCTAATACGTCAGCGTCATAGTTGATGGTATGCCGGAGGACTGGCTGACCAGTGATGAGGCGGCGAGCCTGCACGGAGTAACGGCCGGGCGCGTCAATGCCTTGGCCCGATCGGGAGAGTTGGCCTACCGGATGGCGGGCCGTACGCGGCTTGTCGCCCCCCTGGCCGCCCCCACCGCCAGCCGAAGCTCTGAGGTCTCCATCCCGCCTCTTTTCTTGAGAGGGCACCGAACGGCAGCAGGTTCGTCGTGTCACTGTCTTCTGAGGAGAAGCCGGTGATCCTTCGCTTGAGGACGGGTCTCAGGACAGACTTGCGAGCAGCTCGGACACGCGAATGGTAGCGCCGTGGTCCGAGCCGTAGAGCCGGGTGAGGTCGTCTCGCAGGTCCGTGAGTGTCACTCGGGCCTTATCGAGAGTGCCGACGCTGACTTCCAACTCGCCTATCTGGCGACGTAGTTCCAGGACCCGCGCATCATCCTCAGGGAAGCGGCTCATCTCATCCGCCAGCAACTCCCGCATGATGTGGAGTGCGAGGCCGGGGTCGCCCGCGTGGACGTGACAGGTCGCTTCCTGCAACCTGCATTGAGATATCTGCTCATGGTCAGGTTCGGGCAACAGGAGCAGATCGTCCGCGATCTGCCGAAACTCCTGGGCCGCTCGAAGGTAATCCTGTCCCGCGAACAGGACATCCGCGAGCTGCCCGCGCAGGCCGATCACATCCGGGTCAGCGCTACCTAGACTGCGGCTTGCCGGGTCGGCAATCTTGGCCAGCACGCCCGCCGCATCTCCATAACGCGACTCCCTGACAAGAGACATCGCCTGCCGGCGAGCGCGGCCGATGTCACTACGGGTGAAGTCGTCATCCGCTCGGGCGTTCCTCGTGGGGGAACCTACTGGCCGGACCCCGTCAGTGAGAGTACGGCTGATCGCGTGCGCGTACATCCGGACGGGGCTGGACCCGGGAACGGTCATGTCACCGAGCGGACCAGTCCCCGCCAGATACGTCATGAGCCGCTCGTGCACCTCCGCCGCTGTCGCAGGACGGTCTTCCGGCTGCTTCGCGAGCATCGCCAGGATCAACTCGTCCAGTTCCCTTGGCACGTCCGGCCGAAGCTGCCCGACGGCGGGGGGTGACGTGTTGACGTGCTGGTCCATCACGCTGTACTCGGACGGCCCGGTGAACAGATGCTGTCCGGTGAGGAGTTCGTGCAGTACGGCGCCGAGCGAATAGATATCGCTCCGCTCTGTGGGCTTGTCAGCGCTGACCTGTTCGGGAGACATGTAGGCGGCGGTGCCGAGTTGCTGGCCGGTCCTGGTCAGCTTGGTCAGCTCGGGATTGTCCATCAGGGCAAGGCCGAAGTCCACCACCTTGATGGAGCCGTCTCGACGGAGCATGAGGTTGGGTGGCTTCAGGTCTCGGTGCAGGATGCCGAGCTCGTGTGCTGCAGCCAGTACCGCTGCCACTTGCGCACCGATGGACGCGACCCACCCAAGGGGAAGAGGGCCGTGCTCGGCGATGACGTCGTCGACCCCGGTGCCTTCCACGAATTCCATCACCATCAACAGGCGGCTCCCCAGGATCGGATCCTGATAGCTGCCGAAGTCGTGCAGCACAGGCGCGCCAGGGTGGGTGAGCCTGGACATGATCTTCGCCTCGTGGGTGAACCTGGCCTCAAGCTCTGGATCACGCACTCCGTCCGGAAACCGGATGAACTTGATCGCTACCCGCCGTCCGAGCTTCTCGTCTTGGGCGCCCCAGACCACGCCCATACCGCCCTTGCCCAGGTGGATCGGGTCGAGGCGATAGCGATCGAGGACGAGGGTCACCCATGCCTCCATGAAGGGGGATCACTCGGGATGCAGGCTTCCGTCGAAGAGGCCGTCGATGCCGGCCGCCACAAGATTATCGCTGATCTCGCGGAGCGCGCGGGTGGTGTCCTCGTAGGCCAGTAGTTGGCGGAAGGCGTCTCCGTACCGGCGTTGCTCGTCGATGGTCAGCCTGGGCAACTGCGCGCGACGTGGATCGAGCCGTACCGAGGTGCCGGGCCGGACGCGTGAGCCACTGGCGCGCAGGCAACCGGCCAGGAAGTGAGGGTCCAGTCGGTTGGGGTCGGCACGGATGAGCAGGAGTTGCGGGCCGAGGACTGCCCCTGATTCCGTCATTACTCGCGGAAACCAGCCGCTGTCCGTAACGACCGGAGAGACGACGTCGTTTCGTTCCACCCGCACCAGTCCTGGCGCGTCGGAGCTGCGGCCCGTGGGCGCCCGCCCCAGAAGGAGGTCCTTCGCGGTGAGGACGGGAAGCTCGCCCTCGCCCGGGAGTTTGAGCGGGCCTTGCAGGATGGTCACGACCCCGGCACGGGCGAGCTCTCCGACACTGGACATCGCCCGTTCGCGTCTCTGAGTGGCCGAAAGCCGAGGCAGAGTGGCGGCCAATGACTTGGCCAAGGCCGCCGCCTTCTCTCGCAGGGCGGAGAAACTCGACGGGTCCGGTTGCCCGAGGGGTGAGATCCACTGGCCGGTCGTCAGGTCGATTTCTTCGTCAAGGAGGTCGATGATCCTTACGGCTTTGCTGCCTTGGGGAAGGTCCTCGGATGCGCGGAAGGCCTGCCATGCCGTTGCGGCGAGCGCGAGGTCCTCTCTGGCGTCCACCATCAGAACCTCGGACGGCGGTTCGATGCCGGCTTCAGGTCTACGTAGAACCCAGAGGTCAGGGGCTCCGCTGGAAGCGGGGGCAGCGCCTGTCGGGAGTGTGATGATCGCCCGGAGTGTGCCGGCCCGGAGCAGATTACCCCGGACTCTGCGACCTGGTCGGCGGCTCGCGGCGACACCAGGCATCATGATGACCACGGTGCCGCCGGGTCGCACGTGCGCCAGGCAGTGCTGCGCCCAGGCGAGCTCCGACTCGCCCCGGGGCGGTAGGCCGTACTCCCAACGGGGATCGTTAGCGAGCTCCACGTAGCCCCAGCTGCGCTCGTTGAACGGTGGATTGCAGATCACCACGTCCGCCTGCTCCCCTGCGAAGGCGTCCGAGCGCAGAGAGTCACCTGTCTCGATGCGCGCATCGTAGCCCCGGAGCTGCAAGCGGATGGCGGCCAGACGAGCCGCGCTCACGCTCGAATCCTGGCCGAGCGTGCGCGCTGCGGAGGATTCGAGGAGCAGCGTTCCTAGCCCGCATGACGGATCGAGCACAACGCGGTCGGAGGTTTCGCCGATGCGCGCCATGAGCTTGGCTACGTCTCGGGGGGTGGTGAGCAGCCGGCGGGAGTGCAGGTCCACGTAACGGTCACAGATGCTGTCGAACGCGTCGACCGGGCCTTCGGACCGACCTACCTCGACGATCGCCGCGATGAGTCCCGCATCGATGTCCAAGCCGTCCGGAGCTGTCTCCCACAAACGTTTGAACAGGTCCTTCTCATCGAGTCCGGGCTCTTGCTGGAGATGGAGGAGCACGCTTCCCGCGAATCCCACGGCCTCGCCGAGCCGTAGATCATCGGTGGCCGCGCGGAGCCTCTGCCAGAGCCGTTCGACAGGCGCTACTTCCACGTAGCGGTTGTGACGACGAAGCCAAGCCTCGACCTCACTGAGCGAGAAGGCCGGACTTGTAGCAGTTCCGCCAACAGGATGGGGAAAATCGTCGAACCGCTTGCGCCAGTTGCTGACGGCCGCCCGGCCGACGTCGGCAAGCCGGGCGATGTCCGCCGCGTTCACCGTGACGTCGTCGTGCATCTACCGTCCTTCTTCCGGCAACCAAAGATCATTTCCCGTACGGCGGAGCCGCTCGCGATAGTCCTCATGACCGGGAAGCGCCCGCTCCACGACCCTCCAGAACTCGGCGCTGTGATCAGGCCGGTGAAGATGCGCCAACTCGTGCACGAGTACGTAGTCGATCAGAGTCGGAGGAAGCTGCATCGTCGCCCAGTGAATGTTGACTTGGCCGTCACGGGAGCACGATCCCCAGCGGTAGCCGAGCGGGCGCACGCGCAGCCCGCCCAGCTCGACTCCGATCCGCGTCACCCACGGCTGAACCCTCCTGGTGAGCCACGGCCTGCCGACGCGGCAGTACCAGGCGACCAGTTCCTTCGCGCCTCCACCCCGAGCCAGCTCCAATCGACCTCGAATCAGGCGTACGTCACCGGAATCGACGATGCGCAGCCGGTACGACCGGCCGAGATACAGGAACCCTTCACCCGAGACGAACTGCTTGTCCGGCGGTGTCTCGCCGAGATCCCGCTTCTCGGCGACCTTGCCGTAGAGCCACGAGCGTTTGGCCTCGACCACCTTGGTCAACTCGGTACGGGAAGTCTGCACGGGGACGACCGCGGTGATGGAGGCGTCCCGCTCCACGGTGAGCCGCACGCTCTTGCGGCGCTCACTGACCGAGACGGCGACCTCAAGGTCACCGACCCGCAGGACACCAGGGAAATCACTCACGGCCACCAGCATGCCAGCCTCATGCCCTCGGGATATCCGCCCGGTTTTGCTGAACCACGTCGCGCGCCTTATCTGCGACCTGATCCAGCCGATGGAACTCCCCCAGATCGTGGGTGACCAGAATTTCGAGAATCTCCTTGCGGAAGTCCTCCACATCCTGCTTCTTCTTCCAGAAGTCGCGGAGGTGGATGGTCCGCGCGGCCTTCTGGTAGATCTCCCGGCTGGCCTCGACGTACCGCAGGTCGTCGACGTCCTCGGCGGAGGTGGCGAGCTCGGTCAGCAGCAGGCCGAACAGGGCGTTCTCGACGGGACTGAGGTTGTGCGGGTTGTCCCGCCGATCCTCCACGATGTCGGCCATCAGATCCTTGAACGCGAGCAACTGCTGGTCCCATTCGTCCTTGAGCTCGGTGATGATCTGCTCCAGGCGCTCGCTGAGGAGCTGGTAGCGGGCCGGGTCCTGGCCGCGGTGCACCTCGATGTGGTGCCTGATGGCGTTCTCCATCTCCGAGGCCTTGGCCCGTGAACCCCCGGTCATCTCCTCGACCTTCGCCGCGAAGTTGGCCGCGGTCAGCGCGATGGGCGGCAGCTGCTGCTCGATGCCGAGCGAGGTGACATGATCGTCGATCAGTAGCTTGATCTTCTTGCCGTACGCGCCGGGATCGAACTCGCCGCCGTCCACGCGGTAGCGCCGGTTCGCGGTCAGCTTGATGACCATGAACCGCTTGAGGTCCGGGAGGTACGGTTTCGCCGCCGGATCGGGCAGGACCGTGTTGACCGTACGAGCGAAGATGGCCAGCTCGGCGCTGAACTTGTCGCGCCGCTGCGGATCGGCCAGCTCAAGAACGCAGCCGTCCACGTCGGTGTGATCGCGGAACATCATCCGGAGCCGCTGCACCTGCGGCTCCAGCTTGGCGACCTCGACCCGCATCTCGCGCAGCGCCTCGGCCACGTCTCCGCCTTCTCCGGAGTCGAAGCTCTCGTCGGCGTACACACGCAGCGCGTCCACCAGGTTCTGGGCTACGCCGCGATAGTCGACCACATAGCCGTACGGTTTGCCGTCCGCAGTCCGGTTGACCCGGGCCACCGCCTGGAGCAGGTCGTGCATCTCCATCTTGCGGTCCAGGTACATCACCTGCTCGATCGGCGCGTCGAAGCCGGTCAGCAGCATCGACTTGACGATCACGAAGGCGATGTCGTTTTCCCCGAACGGCCGGGTGAAGCCGTCGATCCTCGCCTTCTGCTTGGCCTCGTCGGTCCACTCGTCGAACCGGCTCTCGTCCTCTGCGTCTCCCTTGGAGACGACCGGCACGAAATCGATCCGCTTGAGCAGGTCGAGCTGCTTGTAGGCGCGTACGAGCTGGGCCTGGCGCGGCCTCAACTCGTCAGGGGCGCGGTCCAGCAGCTTGGGTGGCAGCTTCATGACGTCCTTGACCAGTTCGTCGCGGGCGTCGAGCAGCGCGTCCCGGTAGCGCAGCGTGGTCTCCCGGTCGTGTGCGACCACCTGGGCCTTGAAGCCCTCGGGCAGCACCTTGTCCACGTAGTGGCGGAGCATGTGCTTGGCCTTCACGTCCACGAGCTTCTGCGCCGTCGAGACCGTCCCCTTGGTGGCCCAGCGCTGCTGGAGCTGCTGCCGTTCCTCGTCGGTCAGGTCCTCGAACTCCTCCTCGAAGAGCTCGTCCATGTCCTGGCCGTCGCGGAGCGCGCCCTTGACCTTGAAGCCCTCGTACAGGATCGGCACGATCACACCGTCCTCCTCGGCTTCACGGAGGCGGTAGGTGTCGATGAACGAGCCGAAGAGCTCCACACTGGTCTTGCGCCGGCCCTTCTTCGTCATGATCGGCGTGCCGGTGAAGCCGATCCGGGCGGCGTTGGGCAGCGCCTCGCGGAGGTTCGCGCCGAGGGAGGCGGTGTGCGAGCGGTGCACCTCGTCGATCAGCACCACGATCGAGTCGTCGGCGTTGACCTGGCCCAGGTCCATACGGTCTTTGGGAGAACCGTCCTGGTTCTTCTGGATCATCACGAAGACGACGCCGGGGCCGCTGCGGGCCAGGTACGTCTTGGCGCGGGCGCTGCTCTTGGCGACATCGACCTTCTCGCCGCTGAGCTGCATGGTCTCCTGGAGCTGGTCCTGGAGTTGGGTGCGGTCGGTGACGGCCACGACCTTGTAGTGCGCGAGCTCGTCGATCGAACGCAGCCGGCGGACCAGGAAGGTCATGGTGAGGCTCTTGCCCGAGCCCTGGGTGTGCCAGATGATCCCGCCGCGTTGCCCCGGCTTGCCCGTCAACAGCCTGTGGACAGTCCGCTCGACTGCCCGGAACTGCTGGTAACGGGGGGCGACCTTGACCGTCGTGCCGGTGTCGATGGTCATGAAGGTGACGAAGTTGTGGACGATGTTGAGCAGGTTGACCGGGTCGAGGATGCCTGCGGCGAGAATCTCCTGCTTGCTGAGCTGCTGCTCGGTCTTCTTCCGCCGGGTGGCCAGCTCGGTCATGGTCAGGGGGTACGGGTCGCGCCAGGGGACGTAGTGTTCGTGGGCGGCGGTGATGGTGCCGAGCTTGGCGTCTTCGCCGCTGGTCGCGACCGTCAGCTGTACGGAGTGGAAGAGTTTCGGGTTGCCGGTGTGGTAGCGGCGGATCTGGTCCACGGCCACGCCGAGGTTGCTCTGGGTGGGCGTCTTGCACTCGACGACGACAAGAGGGATGCCGTTCACGAACAGGACGAGGTCCGGGACGATCGACTTGCTGCCGCCGGTGCCGGGGATGTCCACACGGAACTGGTTGACCACGGTGAAGTCGTTGTTGCCCGGGGTCTTCCAGTCGATGAAGTGAACCGTCCGGTCCCGGGCGCCGTCCGGGTCGCGTCCTCGGAGCGGTGTAAAAAGCTCGACGAGGTAGGTGCCGTGAGTGGATCTTAGGCGGCCTCGGTGACGGGTGCCAAGGCCGGATC
>NZ_JBFAOH010000075.1:0-12941 GCF_040675175.1 Nonomuraea sp. NPDC049649 | reverse complement strand
GCCCTCGGCGGTGAGGATGGCGGCGCGCTTGTCACGCTCGGCCCGCATCTGCTTCTCCATCGCGTCCTTGATGGTCTTCGGCGCCGCGCCTCCGTCACCGCCCGAACAGCCCGGCCACCTCCCGGAAGACCTCCTCCTCACGGTCCACGTCCAGCAGCAGCTCGGGTCCTACCAGCGCCGCGACCTCCTCGAACGCGTCACCGTGATCCGTCAGCTCCCACCCCGGCCACCGCACGGGCAGCTCCCGCGGATCGAGCGGCCAGTCGAGCGACCACCAGTCCAGCCGCCGCCTCGGGGCGTCCACATAGAGGCCGCTCCACGAGACGCTCTCCAGCACCGCGAACGGCACGGCCTCGTCCTGCGGGATCAGCAACACCTCCGGCCCCGCCATCAACGGCTCGTCCAGCCCCCCGCACCACCAGCCCCCGAACGACAGCCGCCCCTCCACGTCCCGGACGGCGATGACCACGTCGGCGGACACGGACAGGTCATCCTCCTGCACAGGCGCCAGGGCCCAGTCCGCGCGCGGCGCCTGCCGCGCATTCATGTCCAGGACGGTCTCGTACGGAAGACCCAGGTACTCCATGACCTGGTGCAGACCGCGCGGCACCCAGGTCACCGTCCAGCCGGGCCAGGCGGCCCGGACCAGCCGCAACCACGCCCGGATCTCCAGCACCGACGTGACCTCACGCCCGGGGATCCACTGGTACGTCTGCACGAGCAGCAGGCGTCTGCGCAGGTCGAGAAGCGCGACGCCGTGCCACAGCAGCGCGTTCATCCAGAAATCACGGTGCCCGCCCTTCTGCTCCCGGATGAACGCCATCATGGCGTCGGGGCCGCGGAGCAGATCCCCGTAGAGGTCTTCGGCCGCCCGGTGGCGCGACCAGACACGGTGACCGGCGCCGTCGACGACGACGTAATGCGCGTGCCCGCCGCCCATACCGTCTCCTTTCAGTCCGACTACAACCTTCCGCACCCCGGGGCGCGTTGGGAACGGGCGAAAGGAGGGGCACCCTAGTGGACCGTCACGCGCCCTATGCCCCGAAGACGGCGCCACGATCGGATCACGACTGGACGAGCGGATCAAGCAGGACGTCGCCCTGGTGGACGGCGTGCTGGGGGTGGCGTTGCGCGAAGGGGCCGGGGGAGTGCCTGTTCGCCCGGGTGCGGTTCGGGACGGTGCAGGTCTGGAAGCCGGCGCGGATCCAGGTCATGCCGGGCGAGGGCGTGTGCAGCGCGTCCGAGGCGGCTTACGGGTTCGCCCAGCGCCCGCCGCACTGAAGCTCTCGGGAGGGAGGGGGCTCCCCCGCGCGGGGGAGGTCCAGGCGGGACCTGCGGTTGATCCTGGAGGCCCGACCCTAAGGAGAGAGCCATGACCCGCTGGCCCGCCTGCGCCACGGCGGTGCTGTTCCTCGGTTACGCCGCCGGGAAGGCCGTCTACGCCGCGCAGGGCCGTCTGGGGTTTCCCGGCGGCCCGGCGGTCCCGGCGGCCGAGCATGAGCGGTATGCCCGGGAGATGATGGACGTCGCCGCCGCCCAGTGGACGGCCGCCGGGAACGGCGTGCTGGGGGCGGTGCTCGTCCTGCTGACGGTGACCGCGCTGGGCCGCCGGTTGCCCCGGTTGCCGATGCTGGTCGTGCTGGGCGTCGCGCTGCTGGGGGTGGGGGCGGGGGCGGCGGTCATGGCGGTGGACGGGTTCGTCGGCCTCGGGGTGGGCTGGCGCTGGTACCACGGCCTGGCCGGGCTCGCCGCGGTGGCGCTGATGGCGGCGACGGTCCGCTCCTACGCCCGCGCGACCGGTCCTGACAAGCCGTACGCCCGCGCGACCGGTCCTCACACGTCCCGCGCCCGCGCCACCCGTCCTCACAAGCCGTATGCGACCGGTCCGGAAAGGTGCACCTAGGTCCACCCCCATCGTGTTTCCAGCCGGATTCCGGGCGGGTGCCCGCGTCCGTAGCGTCGGAGTCACTGGAGCTCATGACCTGGGAGGAACCCCGATGCTGGACACGAAGGCGCCGCCGGCGACGGTCCGGGCGCCGGCCCCCGACCTGGCGCGCGGCCTCATGCTGCTGGCGATCGCGTTCGCGCACGCGCCGCTGTACGTGGTCGCCGTGGACCGCGGCCCGGCGGTGGCCAACGTGGTCTCGGAGTTCTTCCATGTGCTGTTCGTGAACAATCACGCGCGGCCGATGTTCGCCTTCCTGTTCGGCTACTCGCTCGTACAGCTGCTGAACAGCAGGACGCGGCGCGGCGCCGACTGGGTGTCGGCGCGTAAGCTGCTGCGCCGCCGCGGCTGGTGGCTGGTGGCGTTCGGGTTCGCGCACGTGGTGCTGCTGGTGCCGATCGACATTCTGGCGGTGTACGGGGTCGCGGCCGTTCTGCTGACCGGGATGCTGCGTTGCAAGGACGCCACGATCCTGGGGACGGCGGTCGCGGCTCTGGTGCCCGCCACGGCGCTGGCCGGGTTGGGCCTGTGGGCGCCGCTGTCGCAGGGCGTCTCTCCCTTCACCATGGGCGGGTTCGCCCCCGGGACGGAGAGTTTCGGCGAGCTGATGATCGGCCGGGTCGTGATCTGGCCGTTCGGCCTGGTCTTCGGTGTGGTCCTGGTGATTCCCGGGGTGCTCTTCGGCGTGTGGGCGGCCCGGCGGCGCGTCCTGGAGGAGCCGGAGCGGCACCGGCGGATCCTGGCCCGTTTCACGGTGCTCGCCACGGCGGTCTCCGTCGCGGGTTCGGTCCCGGCGGCGCTCATGCAGACCGGTCTGTGGACCGGCGCGCCCGCCCCGGTGGTCGTGGCCGCCTCGTTCGCGCAGCCGCTCACCGGCTACGCTGGCGGCCTCGCCCTGGCCACCGCCGTCGCTCTGCTCGCCCCGTGGGCGGCCCGGCGCCGGGGCTCCGTGATCACCGCCGTCGAGGCGCTCGGCCGGCGTTCGATGAGCCTGTACCTGTTCCAGTCGGTCGCGTTCGTCGGCGTGTTCTCCCCCTTCGGGCTGGGCCTCCAGGACGACCTCGGGATGGCGGGGGCCACGGCGGTGGCGGCGGCGACCTGGCTGGTGTCGCTCGTCCTCGCCGACCTGATGCGCCGGGCGGACCTTCGCGGCCCGGCGGAGATCCTGCTCCGCCGCCTCGCCTACCGCTGACCAGGGACGACACCGGGCCTGCTACGGGAACGCGACCAGGACATCACTTAGGGTGATGGCCATGGATGCGGAGCGGGACCGGCTGATCGGGGTGGCGACGCGGCTCTTCGCCGAGCTGGGCTACGACTGGACGTCGATGCGGATGATCGCCGACGCCGCGGGGGTCGACCCGGAGCAGGTGACCCAGGCGGTGGGCGACAAACCGGAGCTGTACCAGGAGGTCATGGCCCGCGCCCTCCGCGCCGAACAGGAGGTCGTGCGGTCCGCCCTGAGGTCCGCCACCCCTGGCGTGCAGGCGGCGCTCGACCTGGTCGACGCCTATCTGGACTTCAACCTCGCGCACCCCGAGTACCTGTCGCTCTGGCTGCACCGCTGGACCGGCGACGCCGCCGACACGCCCGACCTGGAGGGCCTGTACTCGCGGCCGCTCGCCTTCGAGGTGGCCGAGGCCATGCAGGGGCTGACCCCGGACGGGGTGAGCGTCGACCACCTGCTGTGGACGGTGGTGTGGTGCGTGTACGGGTTCCTGTCGGGCGGCGTGCGGTACGTCTCGCGGCAGCGCGGCGACGAGGCCGACCCCGAGGCGGTGGAGGAGTTCCGCGCCTACCTGCACACGCTGGTCCGCCGTATGACCGCGCCGGTCGGCTGACGGCTCAGCCGATCGCGCCCCGCTCGCGCAGCTCCGCGAGCTCCGCCGCCGAGTAGCCCAGCTCCTCCCGCAGCACCTCCACGGTGTGCCCGCCCACCGGCGGCGCCGGCCGCGGCGGGACCTGCTCGCCGTCCACGACCACCGGCGAGCCCCCCGACAGGTGCGGCCCCACGCCCGGCTGGTCGAGCATCCCCAGCACCGGGTTGGCCGCCAGCAGCCCCTCCGGGTCCGCCGCCAGCTCCTCGAACGTCCGGTACGGCGCGTACAGCAGCCGCCTGGCCGACAGCGCCGCCTCCACCTCCGCCCCCGGCCGGGCCGCGAACCACGGCTCCAGCAGCCCGCCGATGACCGCGCGGTGCGTGTACCGGTCGCCCTCGCGGCGGAAGTCGGCGCCGAGCGCCCGCTCCACCGCCTCGACCGCGGAGGTCAGGCCGGTGAGGTCGAGCAGGTCGGCCCAGTGGCGCGCGGTGAGGACCACGAGCATGACGCGCCGCCCGTCGGCGGTGCGGAAGTCGCGCCCGTACCCGCCGTAGAAGTGGTTGCCGTCCTTCTCCCGCGGCGCCCCGCCGAGCTGGGCGTCGGCGAGATACCCCAGGCCGGCGACCGTGGACAGTGCCACGTCCCGCAGCGCCACCGTGATCCGCCGCCCCTCGCCGGTCAGCAGCCGGTGCCGCTCGGCCGCCAGCAGCCCGGTGGCCAGGTAGAGCCCGGCCGCGATGTCCCACGCGGGCAGCACATGGTTCACCGGCCCCTCGATCCCGGCCGGCCCGGTCACCGCGGGCAGCCCGGTCTCGGCGTTGACCGTGTAGTCGACCGCCGTCCCGCCGTCGCGCCTGCCGGTGAGCAGCGCGTGGATCAGGTCCTCCCGCCGCTCGCGCAGTTCCTCGTACGAGAGACCGGGCAGATCGGCGTTGGCCACCACGACACCGCGCCGCGCCACCAGGGCGGCGATCACCTCGCGGCCCTCGGCGGAGCGGAAGTCGACCTCGACGGCCCGCTTGCCCTGGTTGAGCCCGGTCCAGTAGAGGCTGGTGCCGGAGGGGGCGAGCGGCCAGCGGGAGCGGTCGGCCTGCCCGCCGATCGGCTCCACCCGGACCACGTCGGCGCCGAGCCGCGCCAGGGTCATCCCGCACAGCGGCGTCGCCACGTACCCGGACAGCTCGACGACGCGCAGCCCCGCCAGCGGGGCGGCCATCAGCGGCCCGCCTCCCTGGCCCGGGCCACCAGCCGGTCGGCGATCACCAGCCGCTGGATCTCGTTCGTGCCCTCGCCGACGATCATCAGCGGGGCGTCGCGGAAGTAGCGTTCCACGTCGTACTCACGCGAGTAGCCGTTGCCGCCGTGCACCCGGATGGCGTCCAGCGCGACCTGCATCGCGGCCTCCGAGGCGAACAGCTTGGCCATGCCCGCCTCCAGGTCGGCGCGGGCCCCCGAGTCGAGCAGCCGGGCCGCGTCGGCGGTGAGCAGCCGGGCCGCGTGGACCTTGGTCGCCATGTCGGCCAGCAGGTTGCCGACCGACTGGTGGCGGTGGATCGGCTTGCCGAACGACTCGCGGACCTGCGCGTACGCGAGCGCGTCGTCGAACGCGGCCTGGGCGACGCCGACGGCGCGGGCGGCCACCTGCACCCGGCCGACCTCCAGCCCGCGCATCATCTGCGTCCACCCCTGGCCGGGGACGCCGCCGAGCACCGCGCTCCCCGGCACCCGCACCCCGTCGAAGACGACCTCGCACGCCTCCACGCCGCGGTAGCCCAGCTTGGGCAGCTTCCGCGAGACCGTGTAGCCGCTCTCGCGGGGCACCAGCAGCACGCTGATGCCGGTGTGCCGCGGCTCGGCCGCCGGATCGGTCTTGCACAGCAGCGCGACGAGCGAGGCGTGCTGCGCGTTGGAGATCCACGTCTTCACGCCGTCGATGCGGTAGCCGTCGCCGTCGGGGGTGGCGACCGTCCGCATGGCCTGCAGGTCGCTGCCGCCGTCGGGTTCGGTGAGCGCCATCGTGGCGCGCAGGCTCCCGTCGGCCATGCGGGGCAGCAGGCTCGCGCGCTGCTCGTCCGTACCGTAGGTACGCAGCAGGTACGCGACGACCGAGTGGCCGCCGATGGCGCCGGACAGGCTCATCCAGCCGCGTGCCAGCTCCTCGCTGACCCGGGCGAAGCAGGCCGGGCTGACGTCGGCGCCGCCGTGCTCGGCGGGGACGAGCATGCCGAAGAAGCCGAGCGCCTTCATCCGCTCGATCAGCGGCTCCGGGTAGAGGTCGTCCTGCTCGAACTCCCGTACCCGGGGGCGGACCTGCTCGTCCACGAACGCGCGCGCCAGCGCGACGATCTCCTGCTCCTCCTCGCTCAGCGTCACGCGCGCGCCCGCCTCATCAGCTCGCGCCCGACGATGAGCTTCTGGATCTCGCTGGTGCCCTCGTACAGGCGGAGCAGGCGCACGTCGCGGTAGAGGCGCTCGACCGGCACGCCGCGCATGTAGCCGCTGCCGCCGTGGACCTGGACGGCCAGGTCGGCGACCCGGCTCGCGGACTCGGTGCAGAACAGCTTGGCGGCGGAGGGGGCGAGCCTGCGGTCCTCGCCGGTCAGCCAGAGCCGGGCGGCCTCGTCCGTCATCGCCCGGCCCGCCATGCAGAGCGACTTCTGCTCGGCGAGCATCGCCTGCACGAGCTGGTAGTCGCCGACCGGGCGGCCGCCCTGCCGGTTGTGCGCGGCGAACTCCACCGACTCGTCGAGCGCCCGCTCCATCAGGCCGACGGCCACCGCGGAGATGTGCAGCCGGCCGCGTGCCAGCACCGTCATGGCGGCCCGGAAACCGGCGTCGACCTCGCCGCTGACCAGCGCGTCCGCGTCGAGCCTGACCTGGTCGAAGGTGACGTCAGAGGTCCAGGCGCCCTCCTGGCCCATCTTGGCGTCCTTCGGCCCCACGGTCACGCCGGGGGCGTCGGCCGGGACCAGGAACACCGCGATGCCGCTGCCCGCCTCGTCCGCCGGGCGGACCCGGGCGAACACCACGAACAGCCCCGCGATCGGGGCGTTGGTGATGAACCGCTTGCCGCCGTCGATCACCCAGCCGTCGCCGTCGGGCGTCGCCGTGGTCTTCAGCCCTGACGGGTCCGAGCCGGCCTCCGGCTCGGTCAGCGCGAACGCCGCGGTGACCTCGCCGGACGCCAGCGTCGGCAGCCAGCGCTCCTTCTGCGCGTCGGTGCCGAACCCGACCAGCACCTGGCCGGCGATGCCGTTGTTGGTGCCGAACATCGACCGGAACGCGAGGCTGGTGTAGCCGAACTCGAAGCCGAGCCGGACGTCCTGGATGATGTCGAGCCCGAGCCCGCCGTACTCCTCCGGGATGGCGTACCCGAACAGGCCCATGTCCTGGGCCTGGCGGCGCAGATCGTCGGGGATCGCGTCGGAGTCGGCGATCTCCTGCTCTCTCGGCACGACGCGGGTGCGGACGAACTGCCGTACCTGCTTGAGGACTTCGTCGAACTCGTCGGCTGCGACCATGCCCCTGGCCTATCGAATAATGTTCTGTTCTGTCAACGGTTGCGGTAGTGGCCGGGGCGTTTCTCCAGGAAAGCGCTCATGGCCTCGGCGTAGTCGTCGGTCGCCTGCACCACCGCCATGTGCGACGAGATCAGGTCCAGGCTCGTGCGCAGGTCGGTGCGCATCGACTGGTAGACCGCCCGCTTGATCATCGAGATCGCGATCGGCGGCTTGGCCGCGATGCCCCGGGCGAACTCCAGCGTCTCCGGCAGCAGCGCCTCGTCGTCGTAGACCCGGTTCACGATGCCCAGCCGCAGCGCCTCCTCCGCGTCCACGAAGTCGCCCGTCATCAGGAGCTCCATCGCCTTGGCCGGGCCGACCAGCCGGGGCAGGAAGTACGCGCCGCCGTCGCCCGGCACCAGGCCGATCCGGATATAACCCTCCGAGAACCGGGCCGACCGGGCGGCGAACCGCATGTCACACATGAGCGCCATGTCCATCCCGGCGCCCACCGCGACCCCGTTCACCGCGGCGATCAGCGGCTTCTCCAGGTCCTCGACCGCCCGCGCCACCTTGTGCACCCGGTCGGTCAACATGCGCTTGCGCTCGATCGGGGTCGCCTCGATCTCGTCGAGCGCCTTCAGGTCGATGCCGCTGCAGAAGCCGTCGCCGGTGCCGGTCAGCACGACCACCCGGACGTTCTCGTCCTCCTGCGCATCACGCAGCGCCTGCGCCCAGGCGTTGATCATCGGCCAGGTGAACGCCCCCATGTAGCGCGGGCGGTTCAGCCGGATCACCGCCACCCCGCCGTCGACCTCGTAGACCAGCTCGTCCTCAGCCACCGGTCACTCCTCTCACTCCGGGACATTTCGCCGAGCTTCTCACGAGGGCCACCCCCGCCTCGCGCCAGGTCCGGCGCGTCCTCTACGGTCTCGCTCATGACGACCTTCCGTCCTCAGGCCGCCCCCACCGTGCTCGACCTGCTGACGCTGGAGAAGCTCGAAGAGGACCTCTACCGGGGCACCACCGTCTTCGAGGAGCCGTTCCCGCTGTACGGGGGACAAGTGGCGGCGCAGGCGCTGGCCGCCGCCGGCGACACCGTGCCGGCCGACCGGCTGCCCCACTCGCTCCACGGCTACTACCTGCGCAGCGGCGACGCCGCCCGGCCCACCGTGTTCCGCGTCCACCGCGACAGGGACGGCCGGTCCTACTCCGCCCGGCGGGTCGTCGCCATCCAGAAGGGCGAGGTCATCTTCAACATGTCGGCGTCCTTCCACGTCCCCGAATCCGGCCCCGACGTGCAGATCCACCCCGCGCCCGACACCCCCGGCCCCGACGGGCTCGAACCCGTCCAACTGCCCCGCCTCTTCTCCATGGAGAGCCGGCTGCCGCCCCAGCCCTACCCGGCGGCCGAGTGGCCCACCCGGTTCTGGGCCCGCTGCACCCAGGACCTGCCCGGCGGGCAACTCCTGCACGCGTGCGTGCTCACGTACCTCTCGGACATCTCTAGCGGCGTGACCGGCATCGCCGACGGCGAAGGCGCGCGCTCCGGCGCCAGCCTCGACCACGCGGTCTGGTTCCACCGGCCCGCCCGCATGGACGAATGGGTGCTCATGGACCTCGTGCCGCACACCGTCGCGGCCGGGCGCGGCTGGTACACCGGCACCATCCACACCCACGACGGCCGGCTCGCCGCCAGCATCACCCAGGAGAACCTCTACCGGAAGCCGCGCTAGCTCTTCGAGAGGGCCACCTCGAACCGGACGGTCACGTCGTCGTCCAGCTTCAACGCCCCGAAGAACGCCGAGTACGGCTTGATGCCCCAGACGCTCTGCTTGACCGTCGCGCCGCCCTGCACCCGGTCGCCGTCGAACCCGCAGCCGAGAGTCAGCGGCCGGGTCTGACCCGCCAGCGTCAGCTCACCCTCCACCCGGAACGACTCCCGCGTGCCGCTCACCTGTCTCGACCGGAACGTGATCGTGGGAAACCGGTCGGTGCGCAGCACCTTCTCCCGGATGGTCCGCTCGATGTCGGCCTTGTCGGAAGCGGTGAGCGGCTTCACCCCGCCCGACCCCGACACCACCCGCAGCGACCCCGCGTCCGCCTCCACGTTCACCCCGGACGCCCCCGGATCATCGAGATCGACCACGGCCTCCCCGCGCCACTGGGTCACCTCGATCGTCAGATCATGCCCGGCCTTGGCGCCCAGCCCGGTCCGCTTCGTCTCCACCACCAGCCGCCCCGTCTCCGGGCCCAGCACATACGTATCCCCCATAACCCGCAAACTACCCAGCGTTCTGCCCCCAACCCCACCCCCGCACGTTGTGTTACCGCACTTCACGGCCCTCGCGCCCCTCGGCGGCGATGCAGGAGGTGCATGCGGGCGACGTAGCGGACGACTCTGCGCAGGTCGGTGAGTACCGCGCCGTTGACGGGTTGCCGGTGACGACCAGGAGCTCGGCGGGGCGACCGGTCAGGCTCGGATGGCGGACGACCCTGCCCAGGTCGCTGACCGTGGTCGACAGCGCCACCAGCCGGACCGACTCCGGCAGGTGTCGGCGAGCGCCGTGTTGTGGACGGGTTGCCAAGGGGCGGGGGAGGGGGCGTTTCGTAGGGTCGGGCTATGGGTGTCGTGATCGAGATCGTGCGTGAGGCGAGTGACGAGGTCGTGGCGGCGTTCGAGCGGTTGCTGCCTCAGCTTTCGACCAGGGCGGCGCCCGACCGGGAGGTCGTGGAGCGGGTGGTCGGGTTCGAGGGGAACACGGTGCTGGCCGCGCGGGTCGAAGGTGCTGTGGTGGGGTTGCTGACGTTGGTGGCCATCCCGCTGGGCACTGGTCTGTGGGCGCGGATCGAGGACGTCGTGGTGGATGAGGCCGCCCGTGGCCGGGGCGTGGGGGCGGCGCTGACGGAGCGGGCGGTGGAGCTGGCCCGGGAGCGCGGGGCGCGCACGATCGAACTGACGTCGCGGCCGGAGCGGGTGGCGGCCCATCGGTTGTACGAACGAGCCGGGTTCCGCCGCTGGGAGACGGCGGTGTACCGGTTGAACCTGAGCTGAGACGAGACGGTCCGTATTGACAACACGTAGGCGGGTGGTGCAGGGTTTGGTGTCGAGACGGAACGTCTCGTCTAGGAAAAGGGGTGGCTCATGGCGCGAGTGTGGTTCATTACGGGTGCGTCCCGGGGGCTTGGCAGGGCGTTCACCGAGGCGGCGCTCGCCGCGGGAGACCGCGTCGTCGGCGCGGCGAGGAATGTGGCCCCGCTGGAGGAGCTGGCCGCCGAGCACGGCGGACGGCTGATCCCGGTGGCGCTGGATGTCGCCGACCGGGCCGCAGTCCATGAGGCGGTGGACGGCGCGGTCGCCTCGCTCGGGCGGATCGACGTCGTGGTCAACAACGCCGGCGGCCTGCTGCTGGGGATGATCGAGGAGGCGTCGGAGGAGGCGATCCGGGCGCACTTCGATGTGAACACGCTCGGCGCCGTCTGGGTGTGCCAGGCGGTCGTGCCGCACCTGCGCAGGCAGGGCGCCGGGCGGATCCTGAACGTCACCTCGATGGGGTCCGGCGGCGGGTTCGCGTGGGTCGGCTTCTACGGGGCGGGCAAGGCGGCGCTCGACTCGATCACCGAGGCGCTGGCGATGGAGGTGGAACCGTTCGGGATCAAGGTGACCAACCTGCAGATGGGCGGCTACGACACCGGCCTGTTCACCACCGGCACCACGCAGGCCGAGCCGCTGCCCGCCTACGACCCGTTGCGCAAGCAGCTGACCGAGATGTGGGGCGACGACGCCGGGCCCGACCCGCGCACCGCCGCACCCGTGGTCATGGAACTGGTCGACCTGCCCGATCCGCCCCGGCGGCTGATCGTGGGCGGCGCCTCGTACGACATGGTCCTGCAGATGGAAGGGGCGCGACTGGACGAGTACCGCGCCTGGGAGCACCTGAGCCGCAAGGCGGCGGGCTGATCGAAGACGGGGACGTCCTCAGGTTCAAGGAGTGTCACTCTTGGTGAGGCGTCGTTGTTCTGGCCGGCGTTCGGTGCGGTCGTGGTCACGTGGTGAGGCAGCCGTGTGCTGGGTCCGCCGCCGTTCTATTCGCAAGGATCGAGCTTGAATGGTTTGTGATTCTGCGGTTCTTCGAGCCTGAGGTTCTGGGCGAGCACGTCCTCCCATTCTCCCTCGTCGATGAACTGCTGCAGGAGTCGGGTGATGACTTCGCATTTTGCTCTGTCGTTGTTCGGGAGGCCGATGCCGTATTGCTCTTCTGCTCCGAACGACACGTCTGTGACGTGGGTCTTCGACGGCGCTTCCGTGGCGAACCCGTGCAATATGAGCTGGTCGGTGGAGAACGCGTCAACCTGCCCGTCGAGTAGTCTGTTGAAGCAGTTCTTCTGTGCGATCTCATCCGTGAGAATCAGGCCGCTCTTCTTGAAGGAAGCGAGCTGGGCCTCGGACGTGGTGCCACGCGGGACGCAGATATTTCTGTTGTTGCTGGTCAGGCTCTCAAAGTCCTTGATGCGGTCGTCGCCTTTCCTGACCATCACCCCTTGGCGGGTGATCATGTACGGCCCAGCGAAGTCGATGACATCCCGGCGATCGTCATTGATGGAGAATGTAGAGATCACCATGTCGATCCCGGAGGATGGTTTTTCCAATACCTCCATCCGCTCCTCCAGCGTAATATCTACGAACCTCGCTTTTTTGTTTAGGCGGCTGGCCAGCCAGCGGGCCAAGTCGACGTCAAATCCGGTGCGCCGGGCGGTCCCCGGTTCCTCGGTCGAAAAGCCGGGATGGTCAGGGGTGACACCGACGAAGATAGTTTCCTTCGGGAAGGGGGATTGCTGTTGCGGCGGTGGCGAATTGGACGCGCAGGCGGAAGCCAAGAGGATGAAAGCGACCATCGCGGCCTTCTGACCGACTCGAACCACCGGGCGTGCTCCCTTGCTAGTTGAACAGGACCGCTTCACTGACCGTGAGATTCACTGTGCATGATGGGTCGGGCAGATGGACGACGATCTCTGCTTTTACCCCACGTTTCGATCCCTCCAGCGGCAGGAGAACCTCCTTCTCGGAGCGCACCCCCTTCACCGTTTCCCCGTCTTTGCCGTCGAGTTTCGGAGTGATGTCGAGCGTCGCGGGGGTAACGCAGTTGCCGACCGTCTTCGTATTCACAAGTCTCAGCGTGAGAGCGAGGTTGTCCCGCACGAAACCCGCGGCGGAGCCGTTCTCAAGGGGCAGGGTCAGGATCACCTTGCTCTGGTCACCTATCACCTTGCTCTGGTCACCTTTCGCCTCGTTGCTCACGGAAATCTGGACCAGGTCGGTGACGTTCTCATCCGGTTTGTGGATGAAGAACCACCAGCCGACAGCCACGGCCAGAATGGCCAGCGGCACCGCCGATAGCAGCCAATACCACCACGACTGGAGAGAGGGGAGAGGCGCTTCCGTTTTCTGGAAGTAGACACTGATGAGACAACCGATGATGCCGACCCCGAGGGACAGTGTCTGAGAGATCTCGGCACCCTTGGCGCCCATGACGAGCAGCAGGATCGTAAGAACACCCGTCGCGGCACAGGCAGGGACGATCCAAGGCCGATGCGTTCTCGACTGGTGAGACGGCCCCACCCCTGGCCCGGGCAGGCGGAAGAGGGCACCCCGCTGGAGAGATGACAAACGCGACC
>NZ_JBFAOH010000074.1:0-13428 GCF_040675175.1 Nonomuraea sp. NPDC049649 | reverse complement strand
GATCAACGAGCCGCAGCCCGCCACCATCGAGACTATGGAGGACCGGCAGGCAAGCAACGCAGCATGACGTGTGTCATCCGGTTTGACAGCTACCGGATTGGGAAGGACCGGCGGCGTCTGGCAGTGCTGGGACGGCCTCCACAGAGTCCCCGCATGAGTTCTCATGGCGGGTTGCTGATGCCCCGGGTGCAGCCGAACTATTTCCCTGAGCTGGGGAAACGCAGCGGAGATCATCCCGCATATATCCCGTGATCATGGTCCTACGGCTGCATACGGGTGCCCTCGGCAACCTACGAGGGGCCTGACAAGCAAAAGACCTGCGGCCAAGAAACCGCAGGTCAGCGCACGAAAGCCTGATAAAGATGAGTGCCCCCGGCAGGATTCGAACCTGCGGCACCCGCTTTAGGAGAGCGGTGCTCTATCCCCTGAGCTACGGAGGCGGACAGACCAAGCCTAGCGAAAGTCCGGCCCTCCGTGTGCCACCCACCCCCGACGACTTGCCGGAGCCCACGTCATGGCTGGTGTGGGCGGCGGTAAAGCCATGGCAACTGATCAGATACCGGGATGGGGGGCGCGGCTACCGTCCCACGTGTGGATGCGAGGCGACGGAGGCAGGTGCGCCGGCGGCCGGTGGTGCTGTTTGCGGCGCTGCTGACGCCGGCGATCTTCGCTGTGGGGTTGCTGGCCGGGGATGCGGGGCGGTCCGGTCCTAAGGGCGGGCGGCCGGTGGTGACGGCGGGGGAGGGGCCGGTGGGGTTCGGGCCGGTGGCGATGCCGGGGCCGGTGCGGGCGTTCGCGGCGGCTGTGCCTGGGCGGGTGCCTTCGCCGGAACGGGTGGTGCCTTCGGCGGAAGAGGTGCCGGTGGTGAAGGCTGTGGTGGCTCCTCGCGGCAAGTCTCGGAAGCCCCGGGTGAAGGATCGAGGGCGGGAGGTGGCGCCCGAGGTGGAGGGGTGCGCGGGGGAGTGGGAGGACACGTGGTTGTGGGAGATGTGCCGGGAGCGTGAGTGGAGGGTGGCGGCCGGCATGCGCGGCCGTGGCTGACTTCCGGCGCGGGTGGCTGGGGCTCGGTGCCGCGTCCTGAGTCCCAGGTTCCCGTCTCCGCATGGGGCTGCGCTCTCAGCCCCATCCGGATGTTCCAGGCTCCCGTCTTTGAATACGGCTCGGGATAGAACCGGGGGGTTGCTCGGCGCGTACTGACAGACATGGGCCGCAGTCGTCTCAAAAGGGCAAAACCGTCGTTCGTGTCATAACGGCTCGCCGGAGTTCGGTCCGGACACTCAGAGGGCTGTAGTAACGTGCGTGCCGGACCCGCGTCACGAGTTTGCAAAGCGGAGGAGTCAACGTGTCAGCCCCTCGGTCAGCAGGTCTGATCGCGGTTGTCATGGCGATGACCTCCCTGGCAGGCGTGCCTGCGGCTGCTCCGGCCGCCGCACAAGCCGTAGAAGCCGGGCAGGCCGGGCAGGTCGGGAAAGCCGGGCAGGCTGGGGAAGCCGGGAAAGCCGGGCAGCAGGCCACGCAGGAGGTCGCGGCGGCCAAGAACCCCAAGAACCTCACCGAGCTGCGCAAGGCGGCGCAGCGCTCCGCCCAGGAGCTGGAGGATGCCACCAGGGCCCTGGAGAAGCGCCGCACCGAGTTCGCCGCCGCCGAGAAGGAGCTCAAGGAGAAGCTGAAGGCCCTGGAGACGGCCGAGCGGAAGCTGGCCGTGGTGCGGCAGCCGGTGTCTCAGCTGGCCGAGCTGCTCTACCAGCAGCCGATCGGGGCGAACGGGGTGGCGTCGTTCCTGGCCGGTGACTCCAACAGCGACACCCTGCGGGCGCTGGCGAACGTCAACCACATGGTCACCGTGCGGCAGCACGCGGTGGAGGAGACGAGCACGCTCGCCCGCCAGACCCAGCGCCTGGCCGCCGAGGCGCAGGAGTTGCGGGCGGGGAACCTGCTGGCCGAGGCGCAGATGTCGGCCGAGATCGACCTGCTCAGGAAGAAGTCCGACAAGGTCGTCAAGTCGTTGACCCAGGCGCTGGTGAAGCTGGGCATCAAGGTCGACAAGGTGGAGAAGGCGGCGCTCGGCTGCAATCCGCTGCGGGCGGCCACGGCCGAAGAGTATCCGAACGGGCTGATCCCCAAGAGCATGCTCTGCCCGTTGCAGCAGAAGGGGTTCAGCCTGCGGGCCGACGCGGCGATCGCGTTCGTCAGCCTGAACGAGGCCTACCGCAGGCAGTTCGGCAAGCCGATGTGCGTGACGGACGCGTACCGGAGCCTGGCGGAGCAGCAGTCGATCTACTACCGGCGGCCGGGGTTCGCGGCGGTGCCGGGGCGGAGCAACCACGGGCTGGGGCTGGCCGTCGACCTGTGTGGCGGGGTGGAGCGGTTCCGGTCGCCGGAGTTCAACTGGCTGGAGAAGCACGGCAAGAAGTACGGGTGGTATCACCCGGACTGGGCCTACCGCAGCCCGTTCGAGCCGTGGCACTGGGAGTACGATCCCGAGATCGACTCGGTGGTCTAAGCGGGTCTGATGGCGATGGACAGGTGGCCCGCGGCCTGGGCGCCTGCCAGGGCCTCCGCCTGGGTGAGGGTGGTGGCGAGCACGACGAGGGCGCCGTGGTCGTCGCCGGTCGCCGGGATGGTCAGCACGGTCACGTCGTCGGCCACCAGCGAGGCGGTCTGGGCGTCGCCGGCCGCGAGGACGCCGATGCGGGAGCCGGGGGAGATCAGGGTCACCGCGCCGGGGTCGGAGATGCGTACAGGGGTGGCGACCATGCCAGGTGGCAGGCGCAGCCGGTCGAGGAGGCGGGCGTCGGTCAGCGGCTCGCCGCGGCGCATCGGGGCGGCCAGGACGCGGCCGGTGGCGCCCGTGCGGAGGGCGCCGTCGGGCGGGTCCGGCATGGGGACGGTGCGCAGGTCGCCGGGGCGGAGCACGCCGGGCGACAGGTCACGGGCGGCGACCAGCACCGGCGGGCCCGCGGGCGGGCGCAGCGCGAGGTAGCCGCACAGGACGCCGAGGGCGGCCAGGGCGGCGGCGATGAGGCGGCGGCGCCGCTCGCACCGCCGCAGCCAGGCCCGGATCACGGCAGCTCGAACGGGAGCTTGATGCCGTCGAGGGCCGAGCCGCAGGAGCACGTGCGCTCCCCGGGCAGGGCCTGGACGGTGTCGGCGACGAGGCTGCGCATGCGGGCGACGTTGCGGGCGAAGAACGCCATGACCTCTTCGTGGGTGACGCCGTCGCCGGCCTCCACGCCGGCGTCGAGGTCGGTGACCAGCGACAGCGAGGTGTAGCAGAGGGCCAGCTCGCGGGCGAGCACGGCCTCGGGGAAGCCGGTCATGCCGACGATGGTCCAGCCGTTGCGCTGGAACCACTGCGACTCGGCCCGGGTGGAGAAGCGCGGGCCCTCGATGACCACGAGGGTGCCGCCGTCGGCGGTCTGCCACTCGCCGGCGCGGGCGGCGGCCACCGCGGTCTCACGGCCGGACGGGCAGTAGGGGTCGGCGAAGGAGACGTGGACGGCGCCGTCGTCGTAGTAGGTCTGGACGCGGCCGGAGGTGCGGTCGACGAGCTGGTCGGGGACCACGATGGCGCCGGGGCCGAGCTCGGGCCGGAGCGAGCCGACCGCGCTCGGGGCGAGCACCTGGCGGACGCCGAGTGAGCGCAGCGCCCACAGGTTGGCGCGGTAGGGGATGCGGTGCGCCGGGAACCGGTGGTCCCGGCCGTGGCGGGGGAGGAAGGCCACCGTGCGCGAGCCGATGCGGCCCACGGTCACGACGTCGCTGGGCGCGCCGTAGGGGGTGGTGACCTCCACCTCCTCCGCCTCGTCGAGCAGGGAGTAGAAGCCGGAGCCGCCGATGACGCCGATGTCTGCGCGAAAGACCATGGCGCCGAGAGTAGCGGGCGGGGGGAGGGGGCAAAGGAGGGCGAATCAGGTTCTGTGGATAAGCGCGGACGGGGAGTCCGGCGCTGTGGACGACCTCCGTGCCGCCCCCCGGGCCGTCAGTTGGAGGCGCCGGCGGGGGCGGGCGACGACTCGGCGGGCTTGCTCTCGGACTTCGTCTCGGTCTTTGTCTCAGACTTGGACGACGACGACGAGGACGAGGACGAGGAAGAGCTGGACGACGAGCGGCTGTCGGTCTTGTAGAAGCCCGAGCCCTTGAACACGATCCCGACCGCCGAGAACACCTTGCGCAGCTTGCCCTCGCACGCGGGGCACACGGTCAGCGCGTCGTCGGTGAACTTCTGGACGACCTCGAGCTGTTCGCCACAGTCGGTGCAGGCGTATTGGTAGGTCGGCACGTGCTCCTCCTCCGGATTGGCACTCGGCCCTTGCGACTGCTAATGGTAACCGATGCGGTCAAACGGCTATTCCAAACCCCGTTCCCCGTACCAACCGGCCAGCTTGCCGCGCCGGCTGACCGCGCGTAATCGGTGTTCGACCTGCTCACGGGTGGCCGCGGTGGTGACGAGCAGGAGCTGGTCGTCGGCCCTGATCCGGGTGGTCTCGGCCGGTACGAACGGCCTGCCGTCCCGTACGACCAGCGTCACCTGGGCGTCGCGCGGCAGCCGCAGCTCGAAGATCTCCACCCCGTGCAGCTGCGACCCGAGCGGGACCGTCACCTGCAGCAGGTTGGCGTTCAGCTCCTCCAGGGGCGCCGCCTCCACCTCCAGCTCGTGCGCCTCGCCCGGCGAGCCCACCTTGAGCAGGCGGGCGGCCAGCGGCAGCGTCGGCCCCTGGACCAGGGTGAAGACGATGACGATCACGAACACCTCGTTGAAGATGTCCTTGGAACCTTCCACCCCGGCGGCCCACGGGATCGTGGCCAGCACGATCGGGATCGCGCCGCGTAAGCCCGCCCACGACAGGAACGCCTGCTCCCGCCACGGCACCCAGCCCTGCCGGAAGACCTGCCCGAGCACCGAGCTGGAGAACACCGCCAGCGGCCGGGCCACCACCACCATGACCGTCCCGGCGATGAGCCCGGGCGCCAGCGCCGACGTCATCTCCTCCGGGCTGGCCAGCAGGCCCAGCATCACGAACAGCCCGATCTGCGCCAGCCATGCCGTCCCCTCCGCGAACCCCCTGGTCGTGGCCCGGTGCGGCAGGTTCGAGTTGCCCAGGATGAGCGCGGTCAAGTAGATCGCGAGGAAGCCGGAGCCGTGCAGGAGGGCCCCTCCCGCGTACGAGAGGAGGGTGAGCGCCAGCACCGCGATCGGGTACAGGCCCGAGACCGGCAGCGCGATGCGGCGCAGCGCGTAGGCGCCCGCGGGGCCGACGGCGAGTCCGACGGCGGCGCCGATGCCGAGCTCGGCGCCGGTCTCCAGCAGGAAGGTGCCGAGGTCGGGCATCTCGTGGGCGGCGCTGCTCAGCAGCACCACCGCGAGGACCGTCGGGGCGTCGTTGAAGCCGGACTCCGCCTCCAGGGTGCCCGTCAGCCTGGCCGGCAGGGGGAGCCGGCGCAGGACCGAGAAGACCGCGGCCGCGTCCGTCGGCGCCAGCACCGCCCCGATGATCAGCGCGGTGACGGTGTCGACGCCCAATAAGAACCGGACGGGGACGGCCACGGCCAGGATGCTGACCGCGACGCCGACCGTGGCCAGGATCAGCGCCAGCGGCACGGACCGGCGGACGTGCCGCCAGTTCGTGGTCAGGCCGCCCTCGGCGAGGATCACCGCCAGCGCGAGGAAGCCGACGTCCTTGGCCAGGCCGGGGTCGGAGAACGGGATGCCCAGCCCGGCGTCGCCGAGTAACAGCCCGAACCCGAGGAATAACAGCAGGCTGGGCAGGCCGCTGCGATGCGCGACCCGTACGGAGATGATGGCGGCTATGACGACGACGGCGCCCGCGAGGAGCAGCACATCAAGCGTCATCCGCCCCCCTCTGATCAAATATGTCTAGCTCAGTGTAAATAGCCCCGAAGGGGTGATGGCATAGCGGACCGCCCGATCGTGCGGTTCGGCCGGCACGTCGTCCCGCAGCTCGCCCTCGTGCAGCGGCGCGACGGTGGGCACGTTCGGCCCCACCCGCGCCAGCGCCCGGTCGAACGAGCCGCCGCCGCGGCCCAGCCGCACCCCCGTGCGCCGGTCCACCGCCAGCGCGGGCACGATCACCAGCGCGGCCGTGCGGATCGCGTCGACGCCGCGCCGCGTGTCGACCGGCTCCATCAGCCCGAACCGGCCCGGCGCAAGGGTGTCCGGGCCGTCGTACACCGCCCAGTCGAGATCGTCGTCCTCGCGCAGCACCGGCAGGATCACGGTCGCGCCGTGCTTCCACAGCGCGAACACCAGCCCGTGCGTCTCCGGCTCCGACCCGATCGACCAGTAGCAGGCGACCAGCCCCGCCATCTGCACCCAGGGCTGGTCGAGCAGGGTCTCCCGGATCTTCGATGCGTTCGCGCGGCGCTGCTCGGGAGTGAGCGTGGCACGCGCGGCCAGCACCTCGCGACGCAGGTGCAGCTTGTCCATGAGTACCTCCACTAGGGTCATAGGCATGGCTGACTTCGACCCTGTGACGAAAGCCGTCGTGCCCGCCGCGGGTCTGGGCACCCGGTTCCTTCCGGCGACCAAGGCGACACCCAAAGAGATGCTGCCTATCGTCGACAAGCCCGCCATCCAGTATGTCGTCGAGGAGGCCGCCTCCGCTGGCCTGCTCGACGTGCTGATGGTCACCGGCAAGAACAAGCGGTCGATCGAAGACCACTTCGACCGCGCGTACGAGCTGGAGGACGTGCTGGAGGCCAAGGGCGACGAGCACCGGCTGTCCCAGGTTCGCGAACCGGCCTCTCTTGCGACGCTTCACTACGTACGGCAGGGCGAGCCCAAGGGGCTCGGCCACGCGGTGCTCTGCGCCAAGCAGCACGTCGGCGACCACCCGTTCGCCTGCCTGCTCGGCGACGACCTCATCGACCGGCGTGACCCGCTGCTGCAGCGCATGATCGAGGTGCGCAACACCTTCGGCGGCAGCGTCATCGCGCTCATGGAGGTCCCCAAAGAGCAGGTCTCGCTGTACGGTGTCGCGACCATCGAGGCGACCGGCCAGGAAGACGTCGTCAAGGTTGTCGACCTGGTCGAGAAGCCCCCGGTGGAGGAGGCGCCGTCCAACTGGGCGATCATCGGGCGTTACGTGCTCGACCCCGAGATCTTCGCCGTGCTGGAGAACACCCCGCCCGGCCGCGGCAACGAGATCCAGCTCACCGACGCGCTGCGCACCCTCGCCGGCCGCGGCTCCGACCAGGGCGGCCCCGTGCACGGCGTGCTGTTCCGCGGCCGCCGCTACGACACCGGCGACAAGCTCGACTACCTGCGCACCGTCGTGAAGTTCGCCGCCGAGCGGCCCGACCTGGCGCCCGAGTTCCTCCCCTGGCTGCGAGAGTTCCTCGATGAAGTCGGTTGACGCGCACCTGGCCGACATCCTGGCCACGGTGCGCCCGCTCGCTCCGCTGGAGCTCGACCTGGAGCAGGCGCTCGGCGCGACCCTCGCCGAAGAGGTCACCTCTCCGGTGCCGCTGCCGCCGTTCGCCAACTCCGCCATGGACGGATATGCCGTACGAGCGAGCGACATCGCCGAGGTGCCCGTCACGCTGCCCGTGATAGACGACGTGGCCGCCGGGGCCGACGACCTGCGGGCCGTCGGGCCCGGCCACGCCGTACGCATCATGACCGGCGGCCCGATGCCCGCGGGCGCCGACACCGTGGTGCCCGTCGAGCTGACCGACGGCGGCACCGTCTCGGTCCGCATCGACGAGACCGTGCCGCCGGGCAGCAACGTCCGCATGGCCGGCGAGGACGTGCAGGCGGGAGCGGTCGTGCTCGAGCCCGGCACCCTGATCGGCCCCGCCCAGCTCGGCATCATCGCCGGCGTCGGCCGCCGCACCGTCCTGGCCAGGCCCCGGCCGCGCGTCGTGGTCCTCGCCACCGGCGCCGAACTGGTCGAGCCCGGGCTGCCGCTCGGCTACGGCCAGATCTGGGACTCCAACAGCTTCACGCTCACCGCCGCCGCCCGCGCCGCGGGCGCCGACGGCTTCCGCGCCCCCACCGTGGGCGACGACCCGGCGACGTTCCTGGAACGCCTCGACGCCCAGCTCGTCCGCGCCGACGCGATCGTCACCAGCGGCGGGGTGTCCATGGGGGCGTACGAGCCGGTCAAGGAAGCCCTCGCCCCGCTCGGCACCGTACGGTTCGAGAAGGTCGCCATGCAGCCCGGCATGCCCCAGGGGTTCGGCACCGTCGGCGACGACCAGGTGCCGGTCTTCGCGCTGCCCGGCAACCCCGTCTCGTCGTTCGTGTCGTTCACGCTCTTCGTCCGGCCCGCGCTCGACAAGATGCGCGGGCTCCCCGCCGGGCTGCCGGAGACCGTCACCGCCCGGGCCGCGGAGGCGCTGCGCTCCCCCGCCGGCAAGCGGTCCTTCCTGCGGGGCAGGCTGGACAAGGACGGGTCCGTCGCGCCCGTGCGCGGCCAGGGGTCACACCAGCTCGCCGCCCTGGCCTCCGCGAACGCGCTCATCGTGGTGCCGGAGGACGTGACCTCGGTGCCCGCCGGCGAGCAGGTGGAGGTGATCAGGCTGTGAGCGAACTGACGCACATCGACGAGACCGGCGCCGCGCGCATGGTCGACGTGTCCGCTAAGGACGTCAGCGCCCGCACCGCGACGGCCACCGGACGGGTGCTGCTGTCGCCCGAGGTGGTGGCGCTGCTGCGGTCCGGGGAGGTGCCCAAGGGCGACGCGCTCGGCGTGGCCCGCATCGCGGGGATCATGGGGGCCAAGCGGACGCCTGATCTGATCCCGCTCTGCCATCCGATCGCCATCCACGGGGTCAAGGTCACGCTGGACGTGGCCGACTGGGGGGTGGCGGTCACCGCCCGGGTCAAGACCGCCGACCGCACCGGGGTGGAGATGGAGGCGCTGACGGCGGTGTCGACGGCGGCGCTGGCGCTGTTCGACATGGTCAAGGCTGTGGACCCGGAGGCGGTCATCACCGACATCCGGGTCGAGGAGAAGACGGGCGGGAAGACCGGGGAGTGGAGGCGGTCGTGATGCGGGCGTTGGTGGTGACGGTGTCGAACCGGGCGGCCGCCGGGATTTACGCCGATAAATCGGGACCGATCCTGGTTTCCGGCCTCACGGAGATCGGCTGCACCGTCGACGGGCCCGTCGTCGTCCCCGACGGCGAACCCGTCGAGGCCGCCCTCCGCGACGGCGTCGCCCAGGAGTACGACGTCATCGTCACCACCGGCGGCACCGGCCTCACCCCCACCGACCTCACCCCGGAGATGACCGCCCGCGTCATCACCCGCGAGATCCCCGGCATCGCTGAGACCATCCGCGCCGCCAACCGCGACAAGGTGCCCACCGCCATCCTCTCCCGCGGGCTCGCCGGACAGGCGGGCAACACCCTCATCGTCAACCTGCCCGGCTCCAGCGGAGGCGTCCGGGACGGCCTCGCCGTGCTCGCCCCCGTACTCAAACACGCCGTCGACCAGATCCACGGCGGCGACCACCCCCGCTGACTCTCGGCGGCGGGATCGTGCGGGAGCGGCGCGCCGTCGTCCAGGTTCGCGGTGAGGACACCCGCGCTGACCCTCTGCGGCGGGTTCGCTGGGGGGCGGCGCGCCGTCGTCCAAGTTCGCGGCGGCGATCACCCACGCTGACCCTGTGCGGCGGGTTCGCATCTCTTGGGGTGCTGTGCCGTCGACAGGATCCACTTCGCGGCGTTCTGCGGTGGGCTCGCACCTATTGGGGGAGGCACGCCGTCGACCGGATTTTCGGGCGGCGATTACCTGCGCTGAGCCCGTCGATCCTTCTGTGGCGGCATCGCACCCATTGGGGGGATGATGTGAGTTGTGGATCGACTACGCGGCTGGCCTGCGACGCTGACCGAGGGCCCGGTGTCCCTCAGGCCACTCAGGCTGAGCGACGTACGCGTCTGGCGCGACACCCGGGTGCGCAACGCCGACTGGCTGCGCCCCTGGGAACCGAGCAACCCCGAGACGCCGCTCTTCCGTACCGGCCTCGGCCCGTACCTCTCCATGGTCGCCACCCTGCGCCGTGAGGCCCGGCAGGGGCTCGCCATGCCCTGGGTGATCACGTACAACGGCCGCTTCGCCGGACAGCTCACCATCGGCGCCATCGTCTGGGGCTCGGCCCGCTCCGCCCAGGTCGGCTACTGGATCGACGGCGCCCTCGCCGGCCGCGGCATCACCCCCACCGCCCTCGCCATGGCCGTCGACCACTGCTTCTTCACCGCCGGGCTGCACCGGATCGAGGCGAACATCCGCCCCGAGAACCATGCCAGCCGTAGAGTGGTTGAGAAGCTCGGGTTCCGGGAAGAAGGCATTCGACGTCGCCAACTCCACATCGACGGAGCCTGGCGCGACCACATCTGCTACGCGCTGATCGCCGAGGACGTGCCCGGCGGCCTGCTCGTACAGTGGCGGCGCGCACGCTCGTCTGTGGAAGAGGTTTGACGATCTCGCGACACACCGCATCGAATGCTCGTCAATCAGTGACACGCGGTCTTACGGTGCGTGACGTGAGCACAATGAGAACGCCCGAAGCCGCGAGGCGTTCTCGTGCTGCCCGGAGGTGCCCGTGAGCGGTGCTCTCCTCTACCTCGCCATCGTCGTCATGTGGCTCTGCGTCCTGGTGCCCATGTGGCTGCGCAGAGACAAGTCCAACCTGGCGGAGCTGGCCGAGCTCGAAGAGCACTACACCGGCGAACACCAGATCCCGGACCTCTCCACCGCGCCCGACGAGGAGC
Organism: Nonomuraea sp. NPDC049649; assembly: GCF_040675175.1. Lineage (NCBI taxonomy): Bacteria > Bacillati > Actinomycetota > Actinomycetes > Streptosporangiales > Streptosporangiaceae > Nonomuraea > Nonomuraea sp. NPDC049649. Next base: position 2,688 of record NZ_JBFAOH010000074.1, on the reverse strand, counting down.
CGGTGGAGACCGAACGCGTCGACCCGCGCCAGTTCCGCGTCCGGCGCAGGGCGATCATCGTAGCGCGCCGGCGGCGCCTGCTGTTCTTCACCGTCCTGCTCGTCATCGCCTCGGTGGTCACCGCCGCCGTCCAGATGATGCCCTGGTGGGGCGTCGCGCCGTCGGTCGCCATCATGATGCTCTACCTCGTGTTCCTGCGCATCGCCGTCAAAGTCGACCGCGAACGCCGCCAGCGCGCCCTCCAGGCCCGCGAACGCGCCCGCCGCATCCGCGCCCGCCGCCGCGCCGAGGAACTGGCGGCCAGGGAGGCGGAGGTCATCGAGTTCACCGGCGCCCACGAGGACGTTCTCTTCGACCAGTACGCCGAACCACCCCGCCGCGCGGTGGGCGACTGATAACTGTGGCGCGAGTACCCCGGAAGGTTTGCTAATCTAGTCGGGGTCCTGGGGATGTAGCGCAGTCCGGTAGCGCACTTCGTTCGCATCGAAGGGGTCAGGGGTTCAAATCCCCTCATCTCCACCAGACAGACAAAGGCCCGTCCGAGATGATCGGACGGGCCTTTGTGCTGTTCAGAGGGGCTGTTCGGCTACTCGGTGTCTTTCGTTCGCTCTTGCTTGGTGTCCCGATCGGGATGCGGGTCTGGGACCGGAGTCAGCGAAAAGTCAGCGAACGCTGCGCGAGCCCTGCTGTTGCGGTCGCGTGAGGCGTGCGTGTACAGCATGATCGCAAGGTCAGCGTTCGCCTGACGACACAGAAAGCCCCTGGTAGACGGGCTGATCACCACAATCCACACCGTCGCAACCAGGGGCTCCGGATGCTGTTCTATCGTGCTGCCGTCGATTTGTCGTCCCAGACGCTGAACTACGTCGCCGGAATCCTCCGGCGGCATCGCAAGACGATCAAGTCGCCCTGGCGTCGGCTCAACCCGGGACAGCAGGCCCTGCTGGTGCTGGTCTACCTGCGCAAAGGCGAGACATACACCGAACTCGGCGCCGGCTTCCAAGTGTCAACCGCGACCGCGTGGAGGTATGTGGAGGAGACAGTGGCGCTGCTGTCGGCGCGCTCGCCCAAGCTCGGCCAGGCGTTACGGAAGGCCAAGCGGGACGGGCTGCACTACCTGGTGCTGGACGGCACGCTGATCCGCACCGACCGCGTCAAAGCCGACCGGCCCTACTACTCCGGTAAACACCGCGTGCATGGCATGAACGTGCAGGTTATCGCCACGCCAGACGGGACGATCCTGTGGACGTCGGGAGCCCTGCCGGGCCAGACCCACGACCTGAGCGCCGCCCGCATCTGGGGTATCCAGCGCGCGCTGGAGCAGGCAGGGATCGTCACCTTGGCCGACAAGGGCTATCAGGGGGTCGAGGGGCCGGTGATGACCCCGTACAAGGGCCGGAACAAGCCCGCGTCCCAGAAGCAGGCCAACTCCGCTCATGCGAAGCTCCGTGGCCCCGGCGAACGCGCGAACGCCCAGCTCAAGGGCTGGAAGATCCTCCGGAAGCTACGCTGCAGCCCTTCCAAGGCCGGCCACCTCTGCAAGGCCATCGCCGTTCTCCAGAATCACCGCGTGGCTCAGACTGGTCGAGGATGAAAAAGGGTCAGGGCGTCCATTACCCTCGGCCGTCTGTGATCGTATGACTCCTCCGGCCGTCCGCATGGCGCGATTCGGCCTCAAGGACGGTGAGCGGTGTCGGATCGGAAGCGGCTGAACATGGGTGATCCCGACGCGGTCGGACACGAGCCGGCCGGGCAGGACGCGATTGGGTCTCTGGTGGACGACCAATCTGCCTCGTCCACTTGGCCCGGTCCGACAGTCCTCTGGGGCGGAAATCACGCGATGCCTGTCAGCGGGAGCGTGGGGGCGTCACCCATATCGATGCAGCCATCATTCTTATGTCGAAGCCTGTCGTGGATAGGCGTGCTGGCGCTCTTGGGAGCGTTGGCCGTCGTTGTGTGGCCTTCCTCGGATCTGCTGGGGCACCACGATGACCCAGTCGGGGCAATGGCGGTGGGGGAACTGGAAGGCCGGCCGGTCGCTGTAAGCGTTGGCAGCGGCTACGACGACACCACTCTACGGATGTGGGACCTGACCACAGGCGATCCCATCGGCGAACCAATTGTCGCTCACCCGGTCGGTGTTGTAGCGCTGGCGCTCGGGGAAGTGAACGGTCGACTGGTAGCCGTCACAGGCGGCTACGACGACGCTGTCCGGATCTGGGATCTGACTACACGCGAACTCATCGGCGAACCGATAAGGCTCAGCAACACTGAACGCATCGATGCGGTGGCGGTCGGGGAAGTGGACGGCCGAGCCGTCTTCGTCGCTGCGGGAGACTGGGGCGATGCCGCCCAGAGATTGCCTGTGCACGTGTGGGACCTGGCTACACATGAAGCTTTCGGCGAACCGTTGGTCGGGCACACCGACCTCGTCTTCACTGTGGCGCTCGGACAGGCGAACGGCCGAGCAGTTGCCGTCACAGGCAGCGTTGACGGTACGACGCGCATGTGGGATCTGGCCACTCGTAAGCCGATAGGCGATCCGCTGATCATCGGTGGCGGGGCCGGAGATGTTGTGGTCGGGCAGGTGGACGGGTCGCGTCCTCGGAGCGGTGTAAAAAGCTCGACGAGGTAGGTGCCGTGAGTGGATCTTAGGCGGCCTCGGTGACGGGTGCCAAGGCCGGATCA
>NZ_JBFAOH010000073.1:0-13476 GCF_040675175.1 Nonomuraea sp. NPDC049649 | reverse complement strand
GACACGCTCGCAGGCGCTCCTCAAAGCTGGCTCGCCGCCCTAACTTCGCCACGCGCTAATCGTCCCACAAGCGACCTGAGATAGTCCGAAAACCCATGAACTGATTAGATCATGTGTTCTCTCTCGTCGTGATACGGGACGTCACCGATGCTAGAACGCCCGTGATCAGCCTGGGGCGCCGGTCGCGTGCTCGGGCTGCCTGGTCGGCTTCGGCGACGTGCCCGGCTTCTTCGGCGACGGGGTGGACGTGGGCGTCGGCGGGCCGGCGGGCGACGACGGCAGGTCGGAGTACTCGCCCTCCCTCGGCATCACCGGGACCGTCAGCCGCACCTCACCCGCGTCGCGGAAGCTGAACGTCATCGGGACGTAGGCGCCGCGGGTGCCGGTGGCCGTGCCGATGGGCTGGTTCGGCTTGTTCGCGGCCTCGTGCGGGCGCATCTCGACGGGCCCGGCCAGCCGGACGTTCCCGCCGCCCTCCACGGTGACCTTTTCCAGCCGGTCGGGCTGGTCTCGGTCGTTGATGAGCACCGCGTACAGGGCCTGCCCGCCCGACGGCGAGGCGGTCGCGTCCTCCGGGCCGCCGAGCAGGAACGCGTTGCGTATGTGCACGCCCCGCACGTCGCCGTTGGCCCCGGCGTTCTGCGGGCGATACAGGCGGTTGGGGTCGTTCAGCTCGACCGTGGTGGCGCAGCCGGTCGCGGCCAGGGTGAGGGCTGCGGCGGCGGTGAGCAGTCGCGCGGACGTGCCAGTGGACATGCCTGGGGCGCTACCCCGGCCCGTGGCGGCGAATCGGGCCCCGGCCTGCTCATGACGGAAAACGGGGAGAACCGGGAGACACCGCCTGGACGAACGGCCGCCACGGGTTTCGCCTCACCGCCGCGCGGGCACCCGTCGTCTACGCTCGGGCTTTCCAGAGCGGACGAGGTTAAAAGGGGGGATCTCCGTGACCGGCGATTTGGCGGGAGTGGCTGGGCTGCTGTACGAGTTCGGGCTGCTCAAGAGGTACAAGCGCACCGGCTGGCTGGTGGCCGGGGTACGCGATCCGGAGAGCATCGCCGACCATTCCTTCCGTACCGCCGTCATCGCCTCCATGATCGCCAAGCTGGAGGGCGGCGACCCCGAGCGGGCCGCCTTCATGAGCCTCTTCCACGACACGCAGGAGACCCGCATCACCGACATCCCGTACATCGGCAAGCGCTATCTCAAGGCGGCCTCCAACGAGGAGGTCACCGCCGACCAGACGCGCGGCCTGCCGGGGCAGGTCGCGGAGATGGTGGGCGACGCGGTCCGCGAGTACGAGGAGAAGGCCAGCCTGGAGGCGGTGTGCGCGCGTGACGCCGACAAGCTGGAGTGCCTGATCCAGGCGGTCGAGTACCGAGAGCAGGGCAACCAGAACGTGCAGCCGTGGATCGACAGCTCGCTGGCCGCGCTCCGGACGGTCACCGGCAAGCGGCTGGCGGACGAGGTGCTGCGGACGGGCACGCTGGAGTGGATCGAGCCGGTGATCAACGGCGACTGAGCGTGAACAGGGAAAGGCCCCGGTCGTTGTGCACGGCCGGGGCCTTCGTCACGCTTGACCTCCCAGGATCTCCATGACAATTCATATCACGAGAAATCGTCATTCAAAGTCAGAAACATGAAATGTCCGACTTAAATCGGTTGTACGGGCCGGCGCCGATCTGCCGAGCTGACCGGCACATCGTTTCCTTCCCCCTCGGCGACGTCACGGTCAACCCGATCGACACGCCCGGCCACCCCGACTTCATCGCCGAGGTCGAACACGTCCTCGCCGGCGCGGTGCTGGACGTCCTCAGAGCCCGCCTGGCCCCGCTGAGCGTCGCCATGACGGCCGTCACCGGCTTCGGCACGTGAGCTGCCGCCGTCACCCCCGCCGCCGACCCGCGCCTGGCCGAGCTCCTCGCCGACCACGACGAGTACCTTCTCGCCGCGTACGTGGACGAACGGCCCATTCCGCGGGCCCGGCTGCGCCGCGCGCTCGTCCGCCAGGCGCGCGCCGGCCTGGTGCACCCGATGTACTCCGGCTCGGCCTGCTCTCGGGGCTCGGCGGCGTCCGCATCGGGCCGGTCCCCGAAGGGCGCGCCGCCACTTCCCGCCGCCCTCCCTGGAGACGGTCGTGGTGCCCGCCCGGCCCGCCGACCGGGGCGCCCTGCACGCCGCGCTCGCCCAGCAGGACCCGCTGATCGGCCTGCGTCAGGACGACGAGCGGCAGGAGACCTATGACTCGCTGTACGGGGAGGTGCAGAAGGAAGTGATCCAGCAGACGCCGGCCGAGGAGTTCGGGCTGGCGGTCACGTTCCAGGAGACCACCACGATCTGCGTCGAACGCCCGGCGGGCAGCGGCGCGGCGGCCGAGTTCATCGCCCAGGGCGGCAGGTCGGGCTGCGCGCCGAACCGGGGCCGACCGGGTCCGGGGTGACGTTCCGGCTGGAGGTCGAGCTGGGCTCGATGCCGTACACGTTCATGCGCGACGTCGGCGAGACGGCGCGGCGGACGCTCCGGCAGGGCCTGCACGGCTGCGAGGTGATCGACTGCGTGGTCACCCTCACCCACACCGGCTACTGGGCGCGGCAGAGCCACGCCCACGGCAGCTTCGACAAGAGCAGGTCCAGCACCGCGGGCGACTTCCGCGGCCTGACGCCGCTGGTGCTGATGGACGCGCTCAAGCCCGCGTGCACGAGCCGCTGTACCGCTTCCACCTGGAGATCCTCGCCGGCCTGCTCGGCGCGGTGCTGCCGGTGCTGTCGCGGCTCCGCGCCGTCCCGTCGGGCTCGCCGCCGCACGGCGACACGTACCGGATCGAGGGGACGGTGCCGGCGGCGCGGGCGCTCAAATCCGCCGATCGGGGGACGAACCGGTGGCGGGTGTGCCTTAACCTGTGCTTCGTGATTCGCTCCGCCACCCCTGACGACGTCCCCGCCATCCACCGGATGATCCGCGAACTCGCCGAGTACGAGAAAGCGCTCGACGAGGCCCAGGCCACCGAGGAGCAGCTGCATGCCGCGCTGTTCGGCCCCGAGGCCAAGGTGTTCGCCCACATGGCCGAGAACGACGACGGCGAGGTGGTCGGCTTCGCCCTCTGGTTCCTCAGCTTCTCCACCTGGACGGGCACCCACGGCATCTACTTGGAGGACGTCTACGTCCGGCCGCAGCACCGGGGCGGCGGCCACGGCAAGGCGCTCATGGCGGAGCTGGCCCGCATCTGCGTGGAACGCGGGTACCACCGCTTCGAGTGGTCCGTCCTCGACTGGAACGAGCCGTCGATCAAGTTCTACGAGTCCATCGGCGCCGTCCCCTGCGACGAGTGGATCCGCTACCGGCTCAGCGGCGACGCCCTGGAGAAGTTCGCCACCCGTTGAGTCACGTCTTACGGAAACGGCTGAGCGGGCTGTCGTGGCGTGGCTCGTACAGCCCGAGCTCGGCGCCGCTGGGCAGGGTGAGCGTGGTGGTGAGGCCGTAGCCCGCGTCGGCGACCGGCGTGGTCCGCACGCCCTTGGCGGCGAGCTCGTCGGCCGTGGCCTCGATGTCGTCGCACATCAGGTGCAGTTCGACCGAGGGCGGGCCGTCCGTCGGGTGGACGCCGAGCTCCGACGGAGGCGTCTCGAAGATCAGCCATCCCTCGCCCGAGCCGCTGTCCTCCACCGCGGTCCAGCCGAGCACGTCCCGCAGGAACGCCCGGTCGGCCTCCGCATCCCGGCTGTATAGCAGCAGGTGAACGCCTTGGATCATGCGCTCACTGTGTCACGCCCGGCCGCCCGGCTCCACGACCCCGGCCGTACAGGTCGCTCAGGGTGAGCGGCGGAGGCGGCGGCAGCGGATCGGCGTGGTCCGCCCGGAACGCCTGGAGCAGGTAGGCGACGAGCCGCCGGGAGGCGGCCGGCGCGGCCTGCGACGCCTCGGCGGCGATGCCCGCGTTGGCCAGCAGCAGCATCGTGAGGTCGGCCTGGTGGAAGTCGGCGCGGAGCTTGCCGGCGGCCTTGGCCCGGCGGATGATCTCCGCGAGCCCCCGTTCGGCGCGGGCGCGTCTCTCCTCGTGGTCGGCCGCGTCGGGGAACGCCGTCAGGAACGCGGCGGTGAACCCCCGGTCGGCGGCCTGCATGGCGCAGACCTGCTCGACCACCGTGCGGAACGCCCGCCACGGGTCGGGGTCGGCCAGGGCGTCGTCGACCGTCGCGGCGCAGGCGGTGAGCTGGTCGGCGAAGACCTCCGTGACCAGCGACTCCCGGGTGGGGAAGCGCCGGTAGAGGGTGGCGACGCCGACCCCGGCGCGGCGCGCGATCGCCGCCATCGGCACGTCGAGCCCGCGGGTGGCGAAGGCTTCGCGGGCGGCCTGGAGGATGCGGTGGCGGTTGTGCAGCGCGTCGGCGCGCAGCGATATCCGAGAAGGACGGGCAGGCACTCTTCTCACATTAGCGGTAAGTGGAGCACCCCCTCCGGTTGCGGACCTAGGGTCGGTTCGTAGAAGGGACGGTGATCGAGATGCGCGCCGCGCTTTACGACAGGTACGGGCCGCCGGAGGTGCTGTACGAGGGGACGGTGGCCAAGCCCGACCCGGGCCCGGGGGAGGTGCTGGTCCGGGTCCGCGCCAGCAGCGTGAACGGGGGAGAGCCGGCGGCTCGCGCCGGACGGCTCCGCCTCCTGACCGGCCTGATGGGCCGCGGCTTCCCCAGAGGGGTCGGCCTGGACTTCGCCGGCGAGGTCGCCGCCCTCGGCTCTCCCATGCGCGCCCTGGCCGTGGGCGACCGGGTGTGGGGCGGCGGCCGGGCCGTCTGGTCCGCCGCGGCCGAGTACGTCGTCGTCCGCCCCCGCCACCTCGCCCACGCCCCCGCCGGGATCGACCTGGTGGAGGCCGCCACCCTGCCCGGCGTCGGCACCACCGCGATCACCGCGCTGCGCGACAAGGCCCGGCTCCGGGAGGGGGAGCGGCTGCTGGTGCGCGGCGCGAGCGGCGGCGTCGGCAGCGTCGCCGTCCAGCTCGGCCGCGCGTACGGCGCGCACGTCACCGGACTGGCCCGGGCGGCCAACCTCGACTTCGTCCGCGAGCTCGGCGCCCACGACGCCTTCGACTACCGGACCATCCGCCCCGCGGAGCTCGGCCGGTTCGACGTGGTCCTCGACACCGTCGGCAGCGGGATGGAGGCCTACCGCAGGCTCCTCGCGCCCGGCGGGCGCATGGTGGCGATCGCCTTCGACCTCGACCGCGCCGTCCGCTCCCTGGCCCACATCCTCGTCTCCGGCGTGTACGGGCCGCGCCGGGTGCGGTTCTTCAGCGGGAACCCGGGCCACGAGCTCTTCGCCGAGCTGACGCGGCTCGTGGAGAGCGGGGCGGTCCGGCCGGTGCTCGACACCGCCTACCCGCTGGCCGACATCGCCGAGGCCCACCGGGCGCTGGAGTCCGGCGGCGTCCGCGGGAAGGTCGTCGTCCGGACATGAGAAGGCCCGCGGGCCCCCTCGGGCCGCGGGCCTTCCGGGAAGTCACATGCCGGTGCCGGCGTGCACCCGTTCCGTAGTCTTGCGGCCGGTCTCGCCGTACATCTCCTCCTCCATGCCCTCGCCCAGCTCGCGGTGGGTCTCCTCGATGCGGAGCGCGACCCCCATGGCGAAGAACGTGGGCGCCCACTCGCCGACGAAGATCCCCCAGCGGTCGGCGCGGTCGAGGCCGGCGGCCTCCTTGTTCTTGGACGCCATCCAGGTGGCGAAGGCCAGGCCGATGGAGCCGAGTCCCGCCAGGTACATGTGATTCGACTTGATGCCCATCTTGTGGAGCATTTTGATCATGATGTCCCCCCTTGCTGTGAAAGCTGTTCCCCTGTCCGAAGAGCTGTAACCTCAGCCCGCGTCCGCCTATCCCGCGACGATTCCGGCAGCTCAGGGGGTGTGCGGCGGCCCCGCCGGGATGTTAACGGCGTGTTTCCGCTGTGACGCATGTGTATCGGCTGTTGCGCGGGTGAGCCACTCGTAACGCACGCACAGCGCCGATCCGCCTCTGTGCGTAACCCGCCGTTCCTACGTTCGAACCAGCTCAGAACGTAGGAGGACTCGATGGCGCGCTGGATCGCCGAGTGGCATCCCGACGACGCGGCCTTCTGGCGGACCACCGGCCGGAAGGTCGCCCGGCGCAACCTGATCTTCTCGATCCTGGCCGAGCATCTCGGCTTCACCGTCTGGACCGTGTGGAGCGTCGTGGCCGCCCGGCTGGGAGACTACGCCTTCAGCACCGACCAGCTCTTCTGGCTCGTCGCGCTGCCGAACCTGATCGGCTCGGTGCTGCGGATCCCGTACACGTTCGGGCCGTCCCGGTTCGGCGGGCGGAACTTCACCGTGGTCAGCGCGCTGTTGCTGATCGTGCCCGCGGTCCTGCTCGGGGTGGCGGTGAGCAGCCCGGACACCCCGTACTGGATGTTCCTGCTGATCGCGGCCACCGCCGGGGTCGGCGGCGGCAACTTCGCCTCCAGCATGGCCAACATCGCCTACTTCTACCCGCGCTCCCAGCAGGGCGTCGCGCTCGGCCTCAACGCGGCCGGCGGCAACATCGGCGTCAGCTCGGTCCAGCTCCTGATGCCGCTGGTGATCGGCGCGTTCGGGCTGGCCGCCGCCGGGTGGTTCTGGCTGCCGTTCATCGTCGCCGCCGCCGTCTGCGCGTGGCTCTTCATGGACAACCTGACCGGCGCCAAGGCCGCCCCGCGCGAGCAGCTCGCCGTCGCCGGGAAGGCGCAGACGTGGGTGATGGCGTTCCTGTACGTGGGCACGTTCGGGTCGTTCATCGGCTACTCGACCGCGTTCCCGCTGCTGAGCACCGGCCTCTTCCCGGACTCGCCGTGGGCCGCGGTCGCGTTCACCGGGCCGCTGATCGGGTCGCTGGTCCGGCCGGTGGGCGGCTGGCTGGCCGACCGGCTCGGCGGGGCGCCGGTCACGCTCTGGAACTTCGCGGCGATGGGCGGCGGTGTGCTGCTCGTCTGGCTGGCGTCCGGATCCGGCAGCTTCTGGCTGTTCTTCCTCGCCTTCCAGACGCTCTTCCTGACCTCCGGCCTCGGCAACGGCTCCACCTACCGGATGATCCCCGCGATCTTCCAGGCCAAGGCGGCCGCCGAGCGGGGCGACGCCGGGCACGGCAGGCGGCAGGCGTCCGCGGCCATCGGCATCATCTCCGCCGTCGGCGCGCTCGGCGGGTTCCTCATCAACCGGGCCTTCGGCATGTCGTTCGCCGCCACCGGCGGCCCGGCCGCCGCGTTCCTCGCCTTCGGCGCCTTCTACGCGAGCTGCGCCGCCCTGACCTGGTGGTGCTACCTGCGCACCGTCGGCGTCTCCCGGGTGGCCAGCCTCGCCCACGCGAGGGTCTGATGGGCGAACCGGTCAAGACCCACTGCCCGTACTGCGCGCTGCAGTGCGGGATGGCGATCAGCGCCGACAGGCCCCGGATCACCATCACCCCGCGGACCGACGTCCCGGCCAACGCCGCCGGAGCCCTCTGCCAGAAGGGCTGGACCGCCGCCGAACTCCTCACCAACGGCACCCGCCTGACCAGCCCGCTCCTGCACGGCCGCCCGGTGGACTGGGACGTGGCGCTCGACCACGTCGCCGACCGGCTGGCCGCCGTCCAGCGCGAACACGGCCCCGACGGCGTGGCCGTGTTCGGCGGGGGCGGGCTCACCAACGAGAAGGCGTACCTGCTCGGCAAGCTCGCCCGCGTCGCGCTCGGCACCAGCCAGATCGACTACAACGGCCGCTTCTGCATGTCGTCGGCCGCCGCCGCCTCCAACCGGGCCTTCGGCCTGGACCGCGGCCTGCCGTTCCCCGTCACCGACCTGGCAGGCGCCGACGTCGTGCTGCTCGCGGGCGCCAACCCCGCCGAGACCATGCCGCCGCTCGTCCGCCACCTCACCGGGCCGCGCCTCATCGTCGTCGACCCGCGCCGCACCGCCACCGCCCGGCTCGCCTGGCTCCACCTGCGGCCCGCGCCCGGCACCGACCTCGCGCTCGCGCTCGGCCTGCTCCACCTGGCCGTCGCCGAGGACCTGGTGGACACCGCGTACGTGGCCGGCCGCACCAGCGGGTTCGACGCCGTACGCACCTCGCTCGCCGCCTGGTGGCCCGAGCGCGTCGAACGGATCACCGGCGTGCCGGTGCCGCGCATGCGCGAGGCGGTCCGCGCGCTCGCCCACGCGAAGAACGCGTACGTGCTCACCGGGCGGGGCGCCGAGCAGCACGCCCAGGGCACCGACACCGTCACCGCGTTCATCAACCTCGCTTTGGCGCTCGGCCTCCCCGGGCGGCGCGGCTCCGGGTACGGGTGCCTCACCGGCCAGGGCAACGGCCAGGGCGGCAGGGAACACGGGCAGAAAGCCGACCAGCTCCCCGGCTACCGCCGCATCGACGACCCGGCGGCCCGCGCGCACGTCGCCGGCGTGTGGGGTGTCGACCCTGCCAGCCTGCCGGGGCCGGGCCGGTCGGCGTTCGAACTGCTCGACGCGCTCGGCACGCCGGACGGGCCGAAGGCGATGCTGCTGTTCGGCTCCAACCCGGTCGTCTCCGCGCCCGCCTCCTCCCGCGTTGCCTCCCGGCTCCGCGCACTGGACCTGCTCGTCGTCTGCGACGTGGTCATGTCCGAGACCGCGGCCCTGGCCGACGTGGTCTTCCCCGTCACCCAGTGGGCCGAGGAGACCGGCACCCTGACGAATCTGGAAGGCCGCGTCCTGCTCCGGCGCCAGGCCGTCGAACCCCCGCCCGGCGTCCGCACCGACCTGGACGTGATCGCCGCGCTGGCCCGCCGCCTCGGCCACGACTTCCCCGCCGACCCGGCCCAGGTCTTCGACGAACTCCGCCGCGCCACCGCCGGCGGCCCCGCCGACTATTCCGGCATCACCTACCCCCGCCTCACCGCCGCCCCCCAGCCCCCTCACCCCGGCGAACCCCAGGACGACGCGCCCCTCCACGGACGTGCGGAGCCCCAGGGCGGCGCGCTGCTTCGCAGCGGCGCGGAGGTTCGGGGCGGCGGGGACACCCAGGGTGGCGCGCACCGTCAAGGGCGCGAGGAAACCCAGGGCGGCGCGCACCTTCAGGGGCGTGGGGAGGTCGGGGTGTTCTGGCCGTGTCCCGGGGCGGGGCATCCGGGGACGCCGCGGTTGTTTCTGGATTCGTTCGCCACCGCCGATGGGCGGGCCAGGTTCGTGGTGGTGGAGCATCGGGGGCCGGCCGAGGAGGTCGATGAGGAGTATCCCGTCTATCTCACGACGGGACGGGTGCTCGCGCACTACCAGAGCGGCGCGCAGACCCGCAGGATCGCCCCGCTCACCGAGGCCGAGCCGGAACCGTACGTGGAGCTCCACCCCGATCTGGCCGCCCGGCTGGAGATCGGGGCGGGCGACCGGGTGCGGGTGACCAGCAGGCGCGGCCGGGCCGGGGGCGTGGCCAGGATCAGCGACGCGATCAGGAGCGACACCGTGTTCATGCCGTTTCACTGGGAGGGGACGAACCTGCTCACCAACCCGGAGCTCGATCCCACGTCCCGCATGCCGGAGTTCAAGGTCTGCGCCGTACGGGTGGAGCGGGCCACGTGAGGCTCGTCGTCGTCGGCAACGGGATGGCGGGCGCGCGCCTGGTCAGCGAGGTACGCGCGCGCGACCGGCGGATGCCGATCACCGTGTTCGGCGCCGAGCCGGGCGGCCCCTACAACCGGGTGCTGCTGTCGAACGTGCTCGCCGGCCAGGCCAGGCCGGACCAGCTCGGCCTGCACGACCTGTCCTGGTACGACACGCACCGGGTGGAGGCGGTGCCAGGCAGCACCGTCGCCTGGATCGACCGCGAGGCGCGCGCCGTGCACACCGCCTGCGGGAGGCGCGAACCGTACGACCTGCTCGTGCTGGCCACCGGGAGCGAGGCGGTGGTGCCGCCGATCCCCGGCGTCGGGCGGGCCATCCCGTTCCGGACGCTGGACGACTGCGACCGCATCATCAAGGCGGCCGAGGGCGGCCGCCGCGCGGTGGTGGTCGGCGGCGGCCTGCTCGGCGTGGAGGCGGCCCGCGGCCTGGCGGGGCGCGGCCTGCCGGTGACGCTGCTGCATCTGGCGGACCACCTGATGGAGCGGCAGCTCGACGCCGAGGCGGGCCTGGTGCTGGGCGAGACGCTGGCCGGGCTGGGCGTCGAGATCAGGACCGGCGTCAGCGCCGCCGCCGTGGAGGACGGCGGTGTCCGGCTGGCGGGCGGCGAGCTGGTGGAGGGCGACCTGGTGGTGCTCGCCTGCGGTGTCCGCCCGCTCACCGCGCTGGCTGAGGAGGCCGGGCTGGAGGTGCGGCGCGGCATCGTCGTGGACGACGAGCTGCGCACCGACGACCCGTCGATCATGGCGATCGGTGAGTGCGCCGAGCACGACGGCACGGTCTACGGGCTGGTCGCGCCCGCCTGGGAGCAGGCCGCCGTGGCCGCCGACGTGATCACCGGGGGCAAGTCCCGCTACCGCGGCTCCCGGCTGGTCACCCGGCTCAAGGCGAAGAGCGTCGAGCTGGCCGCGATGGGCGAGACGCATCTGACCGACGAGCACGCCGAGGTGGTGCGCTTCAGCCACCGCGCCCGCGGCACCTACCGCAAGCTCGTCATCCGCGACGACCGGCTGGTCGGCGCGATCCTGCTGGGCGACATCGACGCCGTCGGCACCCTCACCCAGCTCTACGACCGCGGCGGGCCGCTGCCGGGCGACCGCGCCGGGCTGCTGTTCCCGGGGCTGTCGGCGGCGCCCGAGACGGACAGCCCGACGCTGATGCCCGACGCGGCGAAGGTCTGCCACTGCAACGACGTGACCAAGGGACAGATCAGGGCCTGCTGGGAGGCGGGCGCCAGGGACGTGGCCGGCGTGGCCGCCGCGACGAGGGCCACCACCGGCTGCGGCACCTGCCGCGACGCCGTGGCGGGCATCGTCGCCTGGCTGTGCGAACAGGAAGGGGTCTCGGCATGAGGAAGATCGTCGTGGCCGGGTACGGCCCGGCCGCCCACCGGCTCGTGGAGGTCCTGCTGGAACGGGGGTTCGACGGGACGATCACGGTCATCGGGGAGGAGCCGGCGCCCGCCTACGACCGGGTGGCGCTCACCTCCTACCTGACCGGGGTCTCCGCCGAGGACCTGGCCTACCCCGTCCCGCCCGGCGTGGTGACCAGGCTGAACAGCCGTGTCACCGGCATCGACCGCCGGGCCCGGGTGGTGACCGTCGAGGGCGGCGAGCCGGAGCCGTACGACGTGCTGGTGCTCGCCACCGGCTCGCGGCCGTTCGTGCCGCCGGTGCCCGGGGCGGAGCACGCGCACGTCTACCGCACCCTCGCCGACCTGGACGCGATCCGGATGGCCGCCAAGGAGGCCACCAGCGGCGTCGTGATCGGCGGCGGGCTGCTCGGCCTGGAGGCCGCCGACGCGCTGCGCGGGCTCGGGCTGCGCACGCACATCGTGGAGATGAGCCCGTGGCTGATGCCCCGCCAGGTGGACGAGGGCGGCGGCGCGGTGCTCAAAGGACACATCGAGGCGCTCGGGCTGAGCGTGCACACGGGCTCGGGCGTACAGGAGGTCGTCGTGGACGGCGGGCGCGTCGCGGGGGTGCGCACCCCGGACGGCGGCCTGGTCGAGGGGCAGGTCGTGGTCTTCTCCGCCGGGGTGAGGCCGCGCGACGAGCTGGCCCGGGAGTGCGGGCTGGCGGTGGGGGAGCGCGGCGGCGTCGTCGTGGACGCCGCCATGCGCACCACCGACCCGCACATCTACGCCGTCGGCGAGTGCGCGGCGTACGACGGCATGGTGTACGGGCTCGCCGGGCCGTGTTTCGCGATGGCCGAGGTCGCCGCCGAGCGGATCACCGGGGGAGACGCGGCGTTCGCGGGGGCCGACCTGTCGACCAAGCTGAAGCTGCTCGGCGTCGAGGTGGCCCAGTTCGGCGCGATGGAGGGGGCGCTCGACGTCACCTACATGGACCCGGTGGGCGGGGTCTACAAGCGGCTGTTCATCAGCGACGACGCCAGCACGCTGCTCGGCGGCATCTGCGTCGGCGACGCCTCCCCGTACGGCACGCTCCGCCCCTACGTCGGCAAGCCGCTGCCCGCGCCCCCCGCCGACCTGCTGTTCACCGGCGGCGGTGTCCAGCTCGATCTGCCCGACGACGCGCAGGTGTGCTCGTGCAACAACGTCACCGCGGGCGAGATCCGCTCCGCCATCACCGAGCGGGGCTGCGCCGACGTGGCCGCCGTCAAGGCGTGCACCCGGGCCGGGACCGTCTGCGGCAGCTGCGTGCCGATGCTCGGCAAGCTGCTGGAGAAGGCCGGGGTGGACACCGGCAAGGGGCTGTGCGAGCACTTCGCGTACTCCAGGGCGGAGCTGTTCGACATCGTCCGGGTCCGCGGCATCGGCACCTTCTCGCAGCTCATCGCCGAGCACGGGCAGGGCCGGGGCTGCGACGTGTGCAAGCCGGCGGTGGCCTCCATCCTCGCGTCGCTGCTCCACGGGCACGTGCTGGAAGGCGAGAACGCCGCCC
This sequence comes from Nonomuraea sp. NPDC049649, assembly GCF_040675175.1. Classification (NCBI taxonomy): domain Bacteria; kingdom Bacillati; phylum Actinomycetota; class Actinomycetes; order Streptosporangiales; family Streptosporangiaceae; genus Nonomuraea; species Nonomuraea sp. NPDC049649. Next base: position 956 of record NZ_JBFAOH010000073.1, on the reverse strand, counting down.
TCCAGGACACCAACGACCACTTCCTCGCCAACATCCAGAAGAACGGCACGTACTCGGTCGTGCCGCGCATCCCGGGCGGCGAGATCACCCCCGCCAAGCTCATCGTCATCGGTGAGGTGGCCCGCGACTTCGGCCTCTACACGAAGATCACCGGCGGGCAGCGGATCGACCTGCTGGGCGCCCGGGTGGACCAGCTTCCGGAGATCTGGCGGCGGCTCGTGGAGGCCGGGTTCGAGTCCGGCCACGCCTACGGCAAGGCGCTGCGGACGGTCAAGTCGTGCGTCGGCTCCACCTGGTGCCGGTACGGGGTGCAGGACTCGGTCGGCCTGGCCATCGCGCTGGAGCTGCGCTACCGCGGGCTGCGCGCGCCGCACAAGATCAAGTCTGCCGTGTCCGGCTGCGCCCGCGAGTGCGCCGAGGCCCGCTCCAAGGACTTCGGCGTCATCGCCACCGAGCAGGGCTGGAACCTGTACGTGGGCGGCAACGGCGGGTTCAAGCCCCGCCACGCCGACCTGCTCGCCGCCGACCTGACGACCGAGGAGCTGATCAGGACCGTCGACCGGTTCCTGATGTTCTACATCCGCACGGCCGACCGGCTGCAGCGCACCGCGGCGTGGATCGAGTCGCTCGACGGCGGGCTCGGCTACCTCCGCTCTGTGATCATGGACGATTCGCTCGGCATCTGCGCCGACCTGGACGCCCACATGGAGCGGCACGTCGCCGGCTACGCCGACGAGTGGCGGGCCACGCTGGAGGACCCGGACAAGCTCGCCCGGTTCGTCAGCTTCGTCAACGCGCCGGGGATTCCCGACCCGTCCATCGTGTTCGCGACAGAGAGAGATCAGATCAAACCGGTGGTGATGTCATGAGTAGCCCTGTGTCAAGCTGCTGCTTGTTGATCTTGCTGGATCAGAGCCTGAAGGGCTCCGTGTTTGGCGGGGTCGTAGGCGACGCCG
>NZ_JBFAOH010000072.1:4256-13527 GCF_040675175.1 Nonomuraea sp. NPDC049649 | reverse complement strand
CTGAACGCCTTCGCCATCACTTTCGAAGGCCGCCTGACCCCGACCATCCGATAGAACCATTCAAGATCGAGTTACACCGTTTACTGGACAGACCCGGTACCGGACGGGGCCGGATTTGTTCTCCCGCTTCGTCGTTTTCACGTACACAGCTCTAGACCGTAGACGTACGTTTCAGGTCAGTGCAGCTGAACTGTCAAAATCGCGTCTCTAGGCGATTTCTGCTTGCCGGCCCCGCTCCCAGTCGTTGACCAGCACGTTCAGGCTGCATTGGCCTCTAGGAACCCCGAATTACGCGGAACGCGGGTTCACCGGAGCAGGTCATTTCAGCGCCTCTGATCGTCCTCCCCTGCCGGAAGACCCTCGCGCGAGGGGTCATCTGCAGGTTCACCTCTGCATCGAACAAGATTCACTGTTCTGACGCGATGCCCACCGCCGTCAGGCAGAACCGCACGAGGTGCGCGCACTCCGCTTGCGACGGCGCCGTGCCTGCCTGGCTGTGCCGTCGCAGCACGGCGAAGGTCAGATCGAAGACGGCATTGGTATCCAGGTCCACCTGTGCGCTCCCCGCGGCCTGCACAGCCTCACGCAGGAGGCCACGCAGGCGGTTCAGGCTATCCTGACCGGCTGCGACCGCCGCCCCCTCCTCGAGGTTGCCGACGATGGCCCGGCTTTGGCGCGCTGCGTTGCGATCGATGACCTGGGCGAGTATGCCACGAATCCACGCCTCGATCTGGTCCGCGGGTCGCGTCGCCTTAGCGACCTGGTGCGCGAGATAGCTGTGCAACCGTTCAGTGCCGCGTGCCAGCACCGCGCGCAGCAGCTCGTCCTTGCTGCTGAAGTAGCGATAGAAGGCCTGATTGGACGTACCCGCTTCGGCCACGATGTCCGCCACGCGGGGCATATGGGGCGCCGCGCGCTCAGCGACCCGCAGGGTGGCATCGAGGATGGCCTCCACCTCTCGCTGGGCATCGCCGCGCCGCTTGGACAGTGCGCGCTCTACCGCGGCGAGAACGGTCGGCTCAGGGTTCTCACCAGCGGCTTCAGGTACCGGCATCCGGAGCCTCCCAAGTGGACGTAACCGCCATCCTAGCAGTGCAGAATATTGATTCTGCATATTGAGTATGAGTATTCTGCGAATCAAGGCTCGTCGATAGGAGTGGTATGAGCTGGGATTTCACGGTCGAACCAGAGTTCCAGGAGCTGCTGGACTGGGCCGACGCGTTCGTGACCGACAAGGTGTACAAGCTGGATGCGCTGTGGCCGCACGACATCTACCGGCCGCTCACCGAGGAGCAGCGCTGTGTGATCGCCCCGATGAAGCAAGCCGTACGTGACAAGGGTCTGTGGGCCTGCCACCTCGGCCCCGAACTCGGCGGGCAGGGATACGGCCAGCTGAAGCTGGCACTGCTGAACGAGATCCTCGGCAAGTCGATCTGGGGTCCGCGCATCTTCGGCACGCAGGCGCCGGACACCGGCAACGCGGAGATCATCGCCCACTACGGCACACCGGAACAGCGAGAGCGTTACCTCGAGCCACTGCTGGAGGGCGACATCGTGTCGTGCTTCTCGATGACGGAGCCCCAGGGCGGCGCCGATCCCGGCGTGTTCGTGACCCGTGCGGAGCGCGACGGAGACGAGTGGGTCATCAACGGCACCAAGTTCTTCTCGTCCAACGCGCGATGGGCGAGCTTCCTCATCGTCATGGCGGTCACCAACCCGGACGCACCCGTGAACAAGCGCATGTCGATGTTCCTCGTGCCGGCCGACACCCCAGGGATCGATATCGAGCGCAACCTCGCACATCTCGGCGAGCTGCCGGACGATGGCTCCGAAGCGCTCATCCACTACCGCGACGTGCGCGTTCCGTCGTCAGCCCTGCTCGGCGCGGAAGGCGACGCGTTCGGCGTCGCGCAGACCAGGCTCGGCGGCGGACGCGTCCACCACGCCATGCGCGCAGTCGGCGGTGCGCAGCGATGCCTGGACATGATGTGCGAGCGAGCCCTGTCCCGCACCACCAAGGGCGAGCTGCTGGGGGCCAAGCAAGCTGTGCAGGCGATGATCGCTGACTCCTACCTGGAGATTCAGCAGTTCCGGCTGTTCGTTATGTACACCGCCTGGCAGATCGACCGGTACAAGGACTACAACCGAGTACGTAAGGACATCGCAGCAATCAAGGTTCAGACCCCTCGTGTGCTGGAATCAGTCGCCCGTCGCGCGATCCAGGTGCACGGAGCCCTCGGCACGACCTATGACCTGCCGCTGACCCGCTTCTTGTCGGGCGGAATGGTGCTCGCCCTCGCCGACGGCCCTACCGAGGTGCATCAGAGCACCGTCGCCAGGCAGCTGCTTCGCGGCTACTCTCCCTCCCCGGGTCCCTGGCCGAGTGAACACATTCCCACGCTTCGCGCCCAGGCTGAGGCGGAGTTCCTCAGTGAAGGAGCCGCGTGATGACCACAACCGCCGTGCTCGATACGACAGCCCTCGAAGCCTGGATGGATGCCGCCGGCCTGCCCGGTCGAGGCGCACCGCTGGAGTGGAGCTTCGTCTCCGGGGGCAGCCAGAACGAGATCTTCGAAATTCGGCGCGGCGATCTGCACGCCGCGCTGCGCAAGCCGCCACTGACCGCTCCTGCCTCTCGCGACGACGGCATTCTGCGCGAGTGGCGGATCATCCACGCCCTCGACGGCACTGACGTGCCGCATACGACGGCGATCGCCGTATGCTCCGACCCGGCCGTTCTCGGACGGCCGTTCTACCTCATGGGCTTCGTAGACGGCTGGTCACCGATGGGCGGGGAGGGGTGGCCCGCTCCGTTCGACGCGAACTTGTCCGTCCGCAGAGGCCTGGCCGAGCAGCTCGTCGAGGGCGTGGCCCTGCTCGGTGCCGTCGACTGGCGGGCACGCGGACTCGGCGATCTGGGCCGGCCAGACGGGTTCCACGACCGTCAGGTGCCGCGCTGGACGAGCTTCTACGAGCGTATTCGCGCTCGCGACCTACCGGGCTATGAGGAGGCGACCCGATGGCTCGCTGAGCGTCGTCCCCTGGACTTCGTACCCGGCATCATGCACGGCGACTACCAGTTCGCGAACGTGATGTTCCAGTACGGCGCCCCCGCGCGACTCGCCGCGATCATCGACTGGGAGATGGGCACCGTCGGGGATCCGAAGCTCGATCTCGGGTGGCTGATGCACTCCTGGCCTGAGGACACGGCAGTTTCCGGGGCGGAGGGCTACGTCGATCTCACCGGAATGCCGGGCCGGACCGCCCTCATCGAGTACTACGCCGAACGGTCCGGACGACAAGTGGATGACATGGACTACTACCAGGTGCTCGCGAAGTGGAAGCTCGCGATCGTCCTGGAGCAGGGATACCAGCGCGCCGGGGACGACCCGAAACTGCAGTCCTTCGGCCCGCTGGTTCTCGAGTTGATGGCCGGCGCCGCCGACCTCGCGGCGTCGAGTGACTACAGGAGCTCCCGATGAGGCTGGATCTGTCAGGCAAGGTCGCGGTCGTCACCGGCGGCAGCAGGGGCATCGGGCGAGCCATCGCCGAGGGCCTCGCGGCCGCGGGTGCCGACGTCGTCGTCGCGAGCCGCAAACTCGACAACTGCAAGAGGGCCGCTGACGAGATCCACCGGGCCACCGGGCGCCGAACGCTGCCACTGGAGGCCAACGTCAGCCGCTGGGACGACTGCGACCGGCTCGTCGACGCCGTCTACGACGCTTTCGGAACCTGCCACGTGCTCGTGAACAACGCCGGGATGTCCCCGCTCTACACCGACCTCGTGTCGGTCACCGAGGCGCTCTATGACAAGACGCACGCGGTCAACGCCAAGGGCCCGTTCCGGCTGGCCACGCTGTTCGGCTCACGTATGCACTCCGGCGACGGCGGCTCCATCATCAACGTCTCAACCGCCGGCTCACTGCGCCCGGACGTGGGAGACCTGCCCTATGCGATGGCCAAGGCAGGGCTCAACGCCATGACGCTCGGCCTGGCCGGAGCGTGGGCACCGAAAGTGCGGGCGAACGTCGTGCTTCCCGGCGCGTTCGACACCGACATCACCAAGGCATGGGCGCCCGAGATGAAGGAGCGGGCCGGCGAGACGAACCCGATGGGGCGCATCGGGCGCCCTGAGGACCTCGTCGCGCTATGCGTGTTTCTCGCCTCCGACGCCTCAAGCTATATCAACGGCGCGCAGATTCTCGCCGACGGCGGAGCCTACCGCAGCCTGTGACAGCTCATGCGCCCAGGCCGGTCGTACCGCGGGATGCAGTCGGCCGGCTCGGGCGCGGGGGCGCGTACGCTCCCGCCGACCCCCGGAGTAGGAGAAGAGTATGGAAGTCGTGAGCCTGCTATGAGAGCGGCCCGCATCACCGCCTACGGGCCCATCGACACCCTGCGCGTGGAAGAGGTCGACGACCCGGTTGTGGGCCCTGGCGAAGTCCTGGTCGACATCGCCGCAGCGGCGGTGAACTATCCGGATCTGCTGATCATGAGCGGTGGCTATCAGGTGAGATGGCCATTGCCGCTGATCCCGGGCTCGGAATTCGCAGGGACGGTCCGCGCCGTCGGGCCCGGCGTGACCGGCGTGACCACCGGTGATCGGGTCGCGGGCAGCGTGGCCGTCGGCGCGTTCGCCGAGCGGATCGCCGTACCCGCCGCAGGTCTCTGGCCGGTACCCGCGGAGGCCAGCCTCGCCGAAGCAGCGGCGTTCCGGGTCACCTACTTGACCGCGTACCACGCGCTGCGCAGCGTGGCCGAGGTACGCCCCGGCGCCCAGGTCGTGGTCCTAGGTGCGGCCGGTGGGGTGGGGCTGGCCGCCGTGGACGTCGCCGTCGCGCTGGGCGCTCGCGTGATCGCTGCGGTCTCGAGCCCGAAGAAGGCGGCTGTGTGCCGGGCGCGGGGCGCTCACGAGACGATCGACTACAGCCACGAGGATCTCAAGGAGCGGATCAAACAGCTCACCGGAGGCGGCGCCGACGTGGTGATCGACCCGGTCGGTGGTCCCTACAGCGAACCGGCGCTCCGTGCCACCGCGTGGGGCGGGCGTTTCGTCTGCCTCGGTTTCGCAAGTTCCCAGATCCCCGCCATCCCGCTCAACCTCGTGCTCCTCAAGGGGGTTCTCTTGTGCGGGATGGAAATCCGCACTTTCGCCGAACACCGTCCGCAGGACGCCCGGCGCGACGAGGCGGAACTGGCCGAGCATTTCCGCTCGGGCCGGCTCCGGCCGTACATCGGCAGACGCTACCCACTGGAGAAGGTCGCCGACGCGCTGCGCGCGGTGAGCGAGAGGAAGGTGATCGGCAAACTGGTCATCGTCATGAACGACGGATGACTCAATCGGTTTCTCCTACGAGCTCGTCTGCCGCCTGACCTACGGCGGTATCGCCGCGTCTGCCCGGCCTCGTGGCCGAGGGGGGCGGGGACGAAAGCCGCAGGTCAGCGTGTAGGGCGGGTGGGACTTGAACCACGACCTCGCATCATGAGGATCTGATCTACGATGTAAAGTTGAGCCCCCGGGGTCGGTCTTCACCGTGCTGAAGCACCATGGCGGCATCGCGCCGGCCGAGCGGTGGCGCCGGGCCGACCGTTTGAGTGCCGAGGAGCGGGAATCGATCTCTCGCGGCCTTGAAGCTGGAGTTTCACTACGTTCGATCGCCGTGTCGATCGGCCGGTCGGCGTCCACGGTGAGCCGGGAGGTCGCCCGCAAGGGCGGCCGGGCGAAGTACCGTGCGGTCGCCGCCGAGCAACGCGCTCAAGAGCAGGCACGTCGCCCAAAACCGTCCGCCCTGCAAGACAACCCGGTGCTGCGCCATCTGGTGATCGAACTGCTCGACAACCAGTGGTTTCCGGAGCAGATCGTGGTGAACCGCTCCGGCTCTGATGGAGGCTCGATTCCCTGAGAGGATCGAGTCATGGCACGTCCTTCCCCCTACCCGGCCGAGCTTCGCGAGCGTGCGGTGCGCATGGTCGCCGAGATTCGCCCGAACTACCCGACCGAGTGGGCCGCGATGAAGGCAGTTGCGGCGAAGCTGGGCGTCGGCGCGGCTGAGACCGTGCGCACCTGGGTCCGCCGGGCCGAGATCGACGCTGGCCAGCGGCCGGGAACGACCACGGCGGAGGCTGAGGAGATCAAGCGGCTGCGTGCGGAGGTCGCCGAACTGCGGCGTGCAAATGAGATCTTGAAGGCGGCCTCGGCTTTCTTCGCGGCCGAGCTCGACCGGCCACACAAGCGCTCGTAGCGTTCATCGACGCGTTCAAGAAGGTGTTCGGGGTCGAGCCGATCTGCCGGGTGTTGTCCGCACACGGATTGAAGATCGCAACCAGCACCTACTACGCCGCCAAGAGCAGGCGGCCCAGCACCCGTGCCCTGCGAGATGAGCAGCTCAAGGAGCACATCAGCCGGGTGCACGCCGACAACTACGGCGTCTACGGCATCCGTAAGGTCTGGCGGCAACTGCACCGTGAAGGAATCGAGGTGGCGCGCTGCACCGTCGCCCGGTTGATGCGTGAACTCGGCCTTTACGGCGCTCGCCGCGGCAAAACGATCCGCACCACCGTGCGCGACGATGGCCATGAACGCGCCGCCGACCTGCTGCAGCGGGACTTCACCGCCATGCGCCCGGACCAGCGCTGGGTCGCGGACTTCACGCATGTGATGACCTGGTCCGGGGTCGTGTATGTCGCGTTCGTCGTCGATGTGTACTCCCGGGCGATCGTCGGCTGGTCGGCCGCCACCGCCAAGCGCGCCAAGCTCGTCTTGGACGCCTTGGACATGGGGCTGTGGCGGCGCGACCGGGCCGGCCGCCCGGCTGGGCCGGGGCTGGTTCATCACAGCGACGCCGGCAGCCAGTACACCTCGTTCGCCTTCACCGCTCACCTGCTGCAGGCGGGCATCGACGCCTCCATCGGCACCGTCGGCGACGCGCTCGACAACGCGCTGATGGAATCGCACATCGGCCTGTACAAGACAGAGCTGATCAAACCCCGTAAGCCGTGGAAGGGCCTGGCCGATGTCGAGATGGCCACCGCCGAATGGGTCGACTGGTTCAATCACCAGCGCCTGCACACGGCGATCGGGCATATCCCGCCCGCCGAACACGAGACCAGCTACTACGCTCAACACCAGCCCCAACCGGTGGCTGGAGTCAGCCCGTAGAGCCTCCACCCAACCCGGAGCGCTTCAACCTGACAGACGCCCAATGGAAGGCGATCGCCTCCTCCATCCCGATACCGGCCTGGTTCCAAGGCCGCGGGGGCCAACCCGAGGCCTACTGCCACCGCGAGATGCTCGACGCGATGCTCTACCTGGTCGACAACGGCACCAAATGGCGGGCGCTGCCGGTGGACTTCCCGCACTGGAAGGCCGTCCACCGGTGCTTCACCCGCTGGCGCGAGCGCGGCGTCATCGATGTCCTGCACGATCGGCTCCGCCGACGATGCCGGCAGGCCGAGGGACGCGCCCCGGAGCCGACCGCGGTGATTATCGACTCTCAGTCGTTACGGGCGGCCGAGACCGTCGGCGCCGAAAGCCGTGGCTACGACGCCGGAAAGAAGGTCAACGGCCGCAAACGGCATATCGCCGTGGACACCCTTGGGCTGCTGTTGGTCGTCTACGTCACCGCCGCCGGCACCCAGGACCGCGACGGTGCTCGTCCGCTGCTGTCTCGCCTGGCCCGGACCTGCCTGCGGATCCGTCTGGCCTGGGCCGACGGCGGCTATGCCGGGCAGTTGGCCGGCTGGGCCAAGGAGAAACTCCGCATCGCCGTCCAGATCGTCAAACGCAGCGACGATGCCACCGGGTTCGTGGTGCTACCCCGCCGCTGGGTCGTCGAGCGCACGTTGTCCTGGCTAGTGCGCAGGCGCCGCTGCGTGCGCGACTATGAACGGCTGACCTCCAGCCACGAGGCCATGGTACGGCTGGCGATGATCTTGCCGATGGCGCGCCGGCTGGCCCGCTCCGGCCGATAACCGGCACGGGCGGCCACGCCTCTAGCAGCGGCGGTCGGCCGGCACCCAGAACGCGCCGCGATCCCCGCGTTCGATCCAGCCGCGGGCCGCCAACTTCTTGAGCTTGGCTCGCACCCCCTCGGTCTTGGCCGCGACCGGCTCCAAACCAAGGTCATCACGGAGCTGCCCAGCCCGGACCGGCCGATCGTATCGGCTGATCGCGCGCCACAACGGCCGGTAATGCGCGGGCAGGTCGGCCACGCTTTGCCCTTCCTGCCAGGTCGGCACCGTGGCCGGTACCGTCGCCGCGGGCTCAGCCACCGGTTCGGGTGTTTCGGCGTGGGCCGGGGCGGGCTGTCGGCCGACCACGGCCGCGAGCGTGGCGCGGGTGATCTCCACGTGGTCCAGATCCCGCTCAGCCTCAACCAGCGCCGCGTTGATCCTCTCGGCCTCCTCACGCAGGCCCTGGACCCGGGCGCGGACCTCGACCTCATGCCGATCCAGCAGGTAATCGATCGAGGGCAAGGGGTACCTCCTGGGGCATCGGGGCTGTCGACCACCCGACAATCCCGCACCCCGCGTCCTCTACGGAACACCCTGACCAGGAACGACACCGAATCAAGATCTCAAATTCGGTTCAAGGACAGGCACTTAGTCCCCTCCTGGCGAGGCCTGTCGGTCGATCGCGGATCGGCAGTCGACGGCTCGTAACGACGAACACTCTCAGGATGGTTCTGCGTCCTTCGGCGTGAATAAGCTCCTTCGGCCGTCGCGATGCGGGCCGCTCACGAATTCGGCTGCCTAACACTACCGAGTCGGCCCAGCCGGAGCGAGGCGCTACCCCTGGGCGGGAGTGGCCCGGCCAAGTTGTGCGACAAATAATGGAAATACTGGGTGAGCTGAGATGCTGCGCAAATGGCTGAGCCCAGGGTGTTTCTTTCAGGAAGTGAGACAACTCGGCCGGTACCTCTCCTTGGGGATGTACTGCTGCCATTCCTGAGGCGTGAACGGACGAACCGCGATGCTACAGACCTCTGAAAGAAGATCAGTCGGCAAGCCGACGTCCCAGATTCGCACCGTCCGGTCTTCGCCGGCGCTGGCCAGGCGGGTGCCGTCCGGGTTGAACGCCACCGAGTACACCGGGCCGGTGTGGTCTGCGAGGGGGGTGCCGATCTGGCGGCCGGTGGCTGGATTCCAGATCCGCACCGTCCCATCTGCGCTGGCAGTGGCCAGGCGGGTGCCGTCCGGGTTGAACGCCACCGAGTACACCGGGCCGGTGTGGTCTGCGAGGGGGGTGCCGATCTGGCGGCCGGTGGCTGGA
>NZ_JBFAOH010000072.1:0-4158 GCF_040675175.1 Nonomuraea sp. NPDC049649 | reverse complement strand
GATTCCAGATCCGCACCGTCCCGTCTACGCTGGCAGTGGCCAGGCGGGTGCCGTCCGGGTTGAACGCCACCGAGAGTACCGAGTAGGTGGTGAGGGTGCGGATCGGGCGGCCGGTGGCTGGATCCCATATCCGCACCGTTTTGTCTCCGTCGGCGCTGGCCAGGCGGGTACCGTCCGGGCTGAACGCCACCGAGTAAATTAAGTAGGCGTCCTCGTCGAGGGTGCGGATCGGGCGGCCGGTGTCCACATTCCATATCTGTATCGTCGGACCATTACCGGCGGTGGCCAGGCGTTTGCCAGCCGGGTCGAACGCCGCCGCGTGAACCTCGCTAGTGTCGGCGGTGAGGGTGCGAATCGAGTGGCCGGTGTCCACATTCCATATCCGTATCGTCTGGTCGTAGCTGGCGGTGGCCAGGCGTTTGCCGTCCGGGCTGAACGCCACCGACGGCACCGCTTCGGCGTGGCCGGCGAGGGCGCGAATCGGGCGGCCGATGGTGGTATTCCACATCCGCGCTGTCGCGCTTGAGTCGACGCTGGCCAGGCGCTTGCCGTCCCGGCTGAACGCCACCGAGACCACCGAGCTGGTGTGGCCCGTGAGGGGGGCGCCTATCTGGCGGCCGGTGAGCGCATCCCATATCCGCACCCCTGGGTCGGCACCTGCGGTGGCGAGGCGCTTGCCAGCCAGGTCGAACGCCACCGCGTACACCTCGCTACTGTCGACGGCGAGGGTGTGAATCGAGTGGCCGGTGTCCACCTCCCACACCCGCACCGTCGTGTCTCGGCTGGCGGTGGCCAGGCGTTTGCCGTCCGGGCTGAACGCCACCGATCGCACCGCTTCGCTGTGGCCGTCGAGGGTGCGGATCGGGCGGCCGGTGTCCGCATTCCAGACCCGCACCGTCTCATCTCGGCTGCCGCTGGCCAGGCGTTTGCCGTCTCGGCTGAACGCCACCGACTCCACCGCTTCGGTGTGGCCGGCGAGGGGGCGCCTATCTGGCGGCCAGTGACCGCATCCCATATCCGCACCCTCGGGTCGGCACCAGCGGTGGCCAGGCGCTCGCCGTCGGGGCTGAACGCCACCGACTCCACCGCTTCGGTGCGGCCGGCGAGGGTGCGAATCGAGTGGCCGGTGTCCACCTCCCACACCCGCACCGTCCCGTCGTGGCCGACGGTGGCCAGGCGCCTGCCGTCCAGGCTGATCGCCACTGACCGCACCGCTTCGTGGCTGGTGAGGGTGCGGATCGGGTCGCCGGTGTCCGCATCCCATATCCGCACCGTTTTGTCTCCGTCGGCGCTGGCCAGCCGCTTGCTGTCCGGGCTGAACGTCACCGACCACGCTGGGCTGGGGCCGCTCAGGACGCCCCGTGCGGGCTGGCTGAGCACCGCGTACATGCTTGTGCGGGCGTCGTCGGTCGGGGCGATCGCCCAAGCCGCCGCTGCCAGGCGCGCCGCCGTCACCGGGTCGCCGGGCAAGGATTGGCTGTAGGCGGCTACCTGGCTAGACAGTGCCTGGATGTGTTGCTGAATCGCTTCGGTGGCCTGCCGGTCGGCGTCCTGCGCGAAGCGCACGGCGGTTATCGCGGTGATGACAGCGATGACCAGGAGCCCGGCCAGGGCAGAGAACAGGGCCTGCCAGCGACGCCGGGTACGGGTGGCGGCCCGGGCGCCGGCGTGAAGGAAAGCGCTGGCGACCTCGGGCAGCATGAGATGGCGGCCGGGGTCGGACTGCCAGCTCGCCGCGGCTAGCTGGGCCGTGTCCAGCCGGACGCCGCGGTACAGGAACGACGCATCTTGGTTGTTCCGCTCCCATTCGGTGGCGTCCTGGCAGATCTCCCCGTGCAGGATGCGATCGGCTTGCTCCTCCGCCAGCCAGGAGCGCAGGCGTGGCCAGGCGCTGAGCAGGACGTCGTGGGCAAGTTCGACTGTGTCAGCCGCCGTCGAGTCCGCGAGCTTCGCCGGAGGATCGCCCGTCGCTGTGAAGGAAGCGCTGCTGCCCGTCGTGGTCGAGTCGGATGCGTCCAGTGCGTCAGCAGGTGCAGGTACGGGGGCGGGCGGTGCGGAGCCGGTCACCATCAGCCGGGCGCGGGTGAAGGCCGTCACGACGTGCCGGACCACCTCAGGCTCGGCTGGCTCGCAGCGGGCGGTCAGCTCACTCACAGTCGCGCGCTGCCGCACGGGCTGCCCGTCGGCGCCGATGAGGGTCAGCGCCAGCAAGACCCCTTTGGCGGCCTCCCGCTGCCGCGGGGATAGGTCACGGTAGGCGTCTTCTGCGGCATCCTGCACGGCGGAGGCGACGCCGCCGGAGCGGTCATAGCCATGCAGGGTCAGCTGCCCGTCCTGGCGGTGCTGCCAGGTGCGCACCATCGCCATCGACAGCAGCGGCAGCGCTCCCACCACCGAGCCGCCGCCCGGAGCCCCGTCCGCCGAGGCCCGGGTGTGGGCGAGGAGGTCGCGCACCACCTGCTCGGCCAGACCGTCTTGCACCTGCAGTCCGGCCGCCGCGGCCGGCCCGGTGATCGCGCGGCGCAGTTCCGGCTCGCTCATCGGGCCCAGCACGAACGCCCGTTGCTCCAGCGCTTGGGCCAGCGCCGGGTGGTCGGCGCATCGGTCGAGGAAGTCGCCGCGCACCGCCAGCACCACGATCCCGGGCGGATCCCGATCGTGCCGGTCCGCGCCCTGCTGCCCGGCCGCATCCGGACCGGGATCCTGTGGGCCGGCCGGGGTGGCGATCGCATCAAGCGCGGCCACGAACGCGGCCGCTTCCTCGGCGTGCCCGCGCACCGGTGAGGTGAACAGCTCCTCGAACTGGTCCACCACCATGATCAGCCGCCGCGGGGTTTCGCCGGACCCGCCCTGCTGGTGGCGGCGGATCGCCTCGGCGGCCAGCACCTGCCGGGCCCGCACCCGGGCCCGGCCTGGATCGGCACGCAGTTCGCCCAGCACCACATCTGGGTCGGCGTCGCACCGCACCGCCAGCTGCACGGCCAACTCCTGCAGCGGCTGCTCGGAGGGGGTCAAGCACACCTGCGGCCACGACGCGCAACCGCTGGGGTCGGCGGAGGCGGCGGTCAGGGCGGGCAGAAGCCCGGCGTGCAGCAGCGACGACTTACCCGCGCCGGAAGCGCCGGTCACCATGACCAGCCCGCCCTTGGCGCGCTCGTCGTCGACCATCGCCGTGACCATTACCTGCAGCCGGGCGGTGGCTTGGCCCCGCCCGTGAAACAGCACCGCCTGCTCCAAGCCGAACGGCGCCAGCCCCTGATATGGACAACCGTCCGCCCACAGCACGCCGCCACCTGCCTCGGGCAGCGTGCGCAACCGGCCAAGGCTGGTGCCGAGCAGCGCCCACCACGCGTCACGGTCGGGGAGAGTGTCGATCAAGGTGATCGGCACGATGGTGAGATCCGATGCACCTTGACGCGGCGCGTGTTCCGATACCACCCCGACGACCAGGTCGCCGGCCAGCACCGCGGCCCCGGACATGCCTGACCAGGCCGAGTCTGCCAGCGGTGCCCCGGCCGATGGCAGTGGCGGCCCCTCGGGGCGATGACCGGTCTGCAGGGTCAGCAGGCCCGGCCCCGGCCGCTGTGAAATAGGAATCCGGCCGCTGACCTGGGCGGCCTGGCGGACCGCCGTCGCGCCGCCGCGCTCCAGGAACCGCGGGAACCCCACCGCGCCGCAGTCCTCGACCACTTCCAGCCGCTCCGTACGGTCGGCGATACGCGCGAACCCGATCAGCGGCAGCCGCCCGATATCCGCCGGTGCGTCCTCGGTCAGCTCCAGCACGGCCAGATCCGCGTGCTCGACCTCCCCGCGCAGCAGCACCCGCGCCCGCCAGCTCGTCTTCGGGCCATCGGGCCAGGGGATGGCCCGCCGGACCTCGATGTCCCCGTCGACGACGGCATGCAACGAGGTCAAGACGTGGCGGCCGTCGATCAGGAATCCCGAGGCGACCTGCCACTCCGTCCGGGCCGTCGAGCCGCGGCCGACGGCGACCTGGGCGATCACCTCGACGAACCGGTCCTGGATCGCCACCAGCACGACTCGCCCCCTCCGGCTAACCCGGCTTAGAACTCCTAACAGAATGATCAGCGGACGAGGCGGCGCCAGCAGATGATGGCAGCGGCCAGCGTCATGAAGGCCTCGTGGATGTCATCGCGA
>NZ_JBFAOH010000071.1:0-13729 GCF_040675175.1 Nonomuraea sp. NPDC049649 | reverse complement strand
GGGGGGGGGGGGGCCGGGGGGCTCCCGGGACCCCCGGGTGGCCGCCGCGCGCCCGGGGGGGGGGGGGGGGCGCGCCGGCCCCTCTTCTCAGCAGCGCGGCCGCGGCGCCGTGGTCGGCGCGCAGCCGCAGCAGCGCCGGATCCGACTTCCAGAAGGACTCGAAGTCCTCCGCCGCGAACTTCTCCACGATCAGGTGCATGGCGATGTCATGGCGTACGTACTCGACCGCGACCAGCACCACCGCGGGATCGTCGGTGTAGACGCCCCAGGCGTCATCGTTGATCACACCGCCGATGACGGCCTGCTCCCGGTCGGCCACCACGACCAGCAAGCGGCAGCCCAGGTTCTCCAGCGCCACCTGGGGGCTGGAGAAGCGGTGCTGGGTGGTGTGGCCCACCGGGTCGGGGTCGTCGCCGAAGACGACCGCGGAGACGTCGACGCCGTCGGCCTCCGCCCGGCGGGCCAGGGGCTTGAGCGGCTCCAGCTCCGCCGGCCAGCCGGACAGGAACAGGTCCCGGCGGGCCGCGGCCACCACGTCCTCGGCCCGGGTGAGCAGCGACGCCCGGTCGGTGAGATTGTGGATCAGCCGCACCTGGGTGGGCGAGGCCACCTCGGGCAGCGACTCGCGCAGGGTGCTGATCGACTGGTCGAACTCGCGCCGCATCCGGTCCAGCAGCGACATCGGGGGCAGCGAGATGTAGCCCACGCCCGCGTCGCCGAGCCGCACCTCGTAGGCGGCGCCCCGGCCGACGAGCTTGCCCAGCGTCTCGTAGACCGTGCTGCGCGGCACCCCGGATCGCTTGGCCACCTCGTAGCCGTTCAGCGGAGCGCCGGCGGCCACGAGCGCGACGTAGGCCTTGGCCTCGTAGCCGGACATGCCGAGGCGTTGGAGCTCTTCGATCACTCTCTGCTGAGACACGTTGCCATCGTCGCATCCCCCCGGGCCCCGGGACCACTTCCGATCTTGTCAAGGCCAGTCTAGCCAGGACATCGATTAGTAGTTAACCTTCTGACGCATAGCGATGTTCGAGGAGAGCCGATGGCCGACAGCATCTTGATCACCGGAGGCGCCGTCATCGACGGCACCGGCGCCGCTCCCCGCGCGGACGAGGCGGTGCTGGTGCGCGGCGACCGCATCGTCGCCCTGGGCGCCGAGGCGCTCGCCCAGGCCGAGTCGGGTGGCGTGGACGAGCGGATCGACGCCGCCGGGCGCACGGTCATGCCCGGGCTGATCGACGCCCACACCCACCTCAGCTTCGGCGAGCCGACCGGCAACGACGAGCTTTTCCACCACCGGACGCAGGGCTACAGCTCGATGCTGTCGGCCTACTTCGCGCGCAAGGTCCTCCGCGCCGGGGTCACCGGCGTGCTCGACGCCGACTGCCTGTGGTCCATCGGGGTCGAGCTGCGGGACGCGATCGACACCGGCATCGTCGAAGGCCCCCGGATGCGCGCCGGGGGACAGGCCCTGATGACCATGCTCGGCGGCACGGCCGGGCGGATGGTCGCCGACGAGGGCACCACCGGCTACGCGACCGTCGTGCACAACCGCGACATGATGGTCAAGGAGGTGCGCCGCCAGATCAAGCACGGGGTCGACTGGATCAAGATCATGGTCACCGGCCTGATCCCGTCCATGAAGGGCCCCGAGGTCAAGGTCTGGAGCTTCGACGAGCTCCGTACCGTCTGCGACGCCGCGCACGAGCTGAACACCAAGGTCGTCGCGCACTGCCGCAACTCCGAGAGCACCCGCGACGCCGCCAGGGCGGGCGTCGACATGATCTACCACGCCTCGTACATGGACGACGAGGCGCTCGAGGCCGTCGTCGAGTCCGGCACCGTGCTGTGCCCGACGTTCACGCTTCTCGGCAACCTCGCCGACTACGGCGAGAAGATCGGCGCCGCGCCCGAGCTGCTGGACGTCTTCCGCGCCGAGATCGAGGTCACCGCCGCGCAGATGGCCAAGGCGCACGCAGCCGGCGTGCCGTTCCTCACCGGCTCCGAGACCGGCTTCGCCGTCACCCCCGTGGGCGAGTGGCACGCCCGCGAGCTGGAGATGTTCGTCCAGTACATGGGCATGACGCCGATGGAGGCGATCGTCGCGGCCACCCGCAACGGCGCCTTCGCGCTGCGCATGGAAGGCGAGGTCGGCACGCTGGAGACCGGCAGGCTCGCCGACATCATCATCGTCGACGGCGACCCGCTGAAGGACATCACGATCCTCCAGGACCGCACCAAGATCGTCGAAGTGATCAAGGGCGGTCAGCGGATCGACATCACGACCCCCATCCCCGAGCGCCGCATGCGCCCGGGCGACCAGGTCAGGTTCCTGGCGTCCTGCCCGCTCACCCGCGGGCTCGCCCTGAACGAGGAGCAACTGGAAAGGCTGGCCCATGTCTGATGTTCGTCCCACGGCGGAGTCGCCGTCCGGGCGGCGGGCGCCCGTGATCGACGTGCACGCGCACGCCGTGCTCGAGGTCAGCTTCGGGGCGGCCGGCGAGGCGGGACCGGAGCTGGGCGCCTCGGCCGACGGCACGCCCTTCTACCGCGTCGGCGGGTACGTCCTGAACGGCGTGCGCTACGCGGGCAGCCCGTTCATGGACGTGGACGTCCGCGTCGCGGCCATGGACGAGGCGGGCATCGACGTGCAGCTGCTGTCGCCCAACCCGCTCACCTACTTCGACCGGCTGGACACCGACGCGGCGGTGGCCTTCGCGCGCACCCACAACGACGCGCTGGCCCAGGTCGTGGCCAAGTATCCGGACCGGCTGCTCGGCGCCGCCCAGCTGCCGGTGCAGGACATCCCCGCGGCGATCGCCGAGGCCCGGCGCGCCGTGCGCGACCTGGGCATGGCCGCCGTCTACATCGGCAGCGACCCGGGCGGCCGCACGCTCGACGACCCGGCGCTCGACCCGCTCTACGAGGCGCTCGTCGACCTGGACGTGCCGCTGTTCGTCCACCCGTCGCCGCTCGGCCCCGACGGGCCGCCGGCCGACCCCCGGCTCCGGCGCTTCGACCTCGACCTGCTGCTCGGGTTCGCCTACGACGAGACGCTGGCCGTGGCCGCGCTGGTCTTCGGCGGCGTGCTGGAGCGGCACCCCGGCCTGGACGTGTGCATCTCGCACGGCGGCGGCGCCGCGGCGTTCGTGGCGGGGCGGTTCGCCCGTGCCGTGGAGAAGCGCCCGTGGGCCGGCGCGAAGCTGCGCGAGAACGGGTTCGAGCACTACTACCGCCGCCTGTGGTTCGACACCCACGTCCACGACGAGCTGGCGCTGAAGCTGCTCGCCGAGCACGCGGGCACCGAGCGGCTGGTGTTCGGCACCAACTTCGCCGGCTGGGACTCCGGCGCCTACGAGGGCCCGGGGCTCGACCCCGCGCTGCTCGCCGCCAACGCCGCCAGGCTCCTGCGCCGGAAGGACTGGAGCACGTGACCTCCCGCCCGGAACCGGCGCCCGGCCGGGTCCTCGTCACCGGCGGCGCCTCCGGCATCGGCCTGGCCTGCGCCGGTCTGCTCGCCGCCCGGGGCTGGGACGTCCAGGTCGCCGACCTGCGTCCCGGACCCGGCCGGCACGAGCTCGACGTGGCCGACCGGTCGTCCTGGGAACGCGTGCTGGAGGCGGCCTGGCCGCTCGACGCCCTGGTGAACTGCGCCGGCCACCGCAGCCGCGGCGGGATCACGGAGCTGGACGCCGCCGAGTTCGAGCGCATGCTCTCCGTGCACGTCACCGGGACGTTCCTGGGCGTCCAGGGCTGCGCCCGGCGCTGGCTGGACGCCGGGACCCGCGGTGCCGTGGTCACCGTCAGCTCGGTGACCGCCACCCACGCGGTCACCGGCCAGCCCCACTACGTGGCCGCCAAGGCCGGCGTCGCCGGGCTGGTCCGGGCGGCGGCGGCCGAGCTGGCCCCGGCCGGGATCCGCGTCAACGCCGTCGCACCCGGCATCATCCGCACGCCGATGACCGCGGACCGGCTCGGCTCGCCCGAGCAGACGGCGTGGCTGATGAACCGGGTGCCGATGGCGCGCGCGGGCGAGCCCGGGGAGATCGCGGAGACGGTGGCGTTCCTGCTCTCCGCGGGCGCCTCCTACCTGACCGGCGCGGTGATCCCGGTGGACGGCGCCTGGACCGCGACCTGACGGCCGGGTCCGGGCGCTACCCGCCGATGACCGGGGCGAAGGACGGCAGGTCGGCTTCGTAGAGGGTCACGTAGCCGAAGCCCCAGCGCTCCTCCAGCTCCGCGAGCCGCTCGGCCACGGCCCCCCGCGGGCCGATGAGACAGTGCGGGGACGCCAGCATCTCCTCCGGGGTGATGCCGAGGCCGAGCGCGGCGATGCGCCGGGCCGCCGCCTCCGCGGGGCGCTCGGTCACCTCCGCCCAGTAGGCGATCAGGTGCAGGACGGGTGAGCGCCCGCCCGCCGCCTCCCGGACCCAGGACAGCTTCTCCTCGGTCGCCTCCGCCGCGGCCGAGCGGGCGGCGTGGGTGGCGGCCCGGCCCTCCCGCAGGTCGAAGTTCACACTGACGATGTCGGCGTACCGCCCGGCGACGGTCAGGACCCGCCGGCCGCCGCCGCCGACCAGCAGCGGCGGCGCCGCGGTGACCGGCGGCACGTTGCGGTAGCCGGTGACCGAGCAGTGCTCCTCGGCGGCGTCGACGGGACCGGCTCCGGCCCCGAGCACGGTCTTCAGCAGCCGAACGGTGCCCGCGAGCCGGTCGACGCGGCGGCCGGCGGGCTCCCGGACGATGCCGGAGATGGTGTAGTCCTCGTCCATCCACCCCGCGCCCAGGCCCACCTCCAGGCGCCCGTCGCAGAGCAGTTGCAGGGAGGCCAGCTCCTTGGCCAGCACGGCCGGGTGGCGGAAGTCGTTGTTGAGCACGAGCGTGCCCAGCCGCAGCCGGTCGGTGTGCTGCGCGGCGGCGGCCAGCGCGATCAGCGGGCTGACCGGCGAGCGGTCGAAGTGGTCGGACACCTGGAGCGCGGCGGCCCCGGAGTCCTCCACCCGCCTGACCCGGTCCCGCCACTGCGCGGCAGAGACGAGCGGCTCCATCATCAGCACCCCGACGTCCACCCGGACCGCCTCCGCTTCCTGTCGAAGATCAGTTTTTAGGAGTATAGTTTCTAACTACTATCGAAGGCGAGGGTGAGATGACCGACGTGTCGCCAGGGCGGCGCCGCAGCTTCGGGGTGGGCCTCTACACGGGCCAGCGGAACGCGGGCGCGCACTATCGCGACGCGGTGCCGCTCGCCGTCGCCGCGGAGGAGGCCGGGTTCGACTCGTTCTGGGTCTCCGAGCACCACGGCCTGCCCGACGGCTACCTGCCCTCCCCGCTGACCCTGCTCGCCGCCCTCGCCCCCGCCACGTCCACGCTCGCGCTGGGCACCGGGGTGCTGCTGGCCCCGCTGCACCATCCGCTCCGGATCGCCGAGGACGCCGCCGTGGTCGACCAGCTGTCCGGCGGGCGGCTGATCCTCGGCCTGGGCATCGGGTACGCGGCCCACGAGTACGCGGCGTTCGGCGTCGACCCCGCGACCCGGGGCGCCCGGCTCGACGCCCTCGTCCCGGCGCTCCGCGCGGCCTGGTCGGGGGAGCCGGTGCACAGCCCCGAGCTGGGGCTGGGGGGCGTGCGCGTGACGCCGCCGCCCGCCCGGCCCATCCCCATCTGGCTCGGCGGCTATGCGCCCCGGGCGGTGCGCCGGGCCGGCCTGCTCGCCGACGGCCACCTCGTCGGCAGGGGAGAGCCGCACATCGTCCGCGACGCCTCGGGCCACCTGGCCCCCGTGCGCGACCCTGCCGACCCGTCGTTCGTCCGCGCGGTCAACGTGACCTGCGTGCTGGACGCGCCGGGCGCCGGGACGACGTCCGCGCTGCGCGCGTTCGCCGGGCAGCAGCGGATGTACGAGAGTATCCAGGCTGGGCGCGACGTCTACGCTGGGCTCGTCGCAGACCCGTCCTCCGGAGCCGGTGGGCTCGCGGAGGGCTCGGTGGAGGCCTACGTGCAGGCCCGCGGCGACGCGGACGCGGTCGTGGCGGCGCTGACCGGCGTGCTCGACTCGCTCCACAAGTGGGCGAACGTCCACCTGGTCATCCGCCTGCTGTTCCCCGAGCCAGATCTGGACGTCCAGCTGCGCCGCCTGCGCCTGTTCGGCGACGAGATCCTGCCCCGGCTCCGCGCCCACCGGACGGAGGCGCGATGAGCGAGCTCGCCGACCGGCTGGCCATCGCCGACCTCCTCGCGCTCTACTGCGAGCGCCTCGACGAGTACGACATCGACGCCGTCGCCGCGCTGTTCACCGAGGACTGCCGGACCGACTACGGGCCGGGCCGGGGCGGCGCGGTGATCGGGCGCGCCGCCGTGCGCGACCGCATCGCGGCCGGGCAGGCCCAGTTCCGCCGCACCCACCACCAGCTGGGGCAGAGCCGCATCACCCGGCACCCCGGCGACCCGGACCGGGCGAGCGCCGTCACCTACGTCACCGCCGCCCACGAGGAATGGGACGGCTCCCGCTGGCGCGCACACCTGCGGTACGTCGACGGGCTCAGGCGGGAGGGCGGCTCCTGGCTGATCGAGAGCCGGAGCGTCCTGGCCGCGCTGGTGGATGGCAGACCGGAGATCGTCTGGAACTGGGTGCCCCGGCGGCCGCCGGAGCGCCAGGCTGACTGACCCCCTATCGCGAAGGACGTGCCATGCGTGCCGTAGTGCTGTCCGGCGGGCTCACCCACGACTTCCCCGCCACCACCGCCTGCCTGGCGGAACTGCTGTCCGAGCAGGGCCTCCAGGCCGAGGTGCACACCGACGTCGACGCGGCCCTGCACGCCCTGCCGGGCGCGGCGCTGCTGGTCGTGAACGCGCTGCGCTGGACCATGACCGGGCCCGGCACCCCCGACCGCTACCGGGCCCTCGCGGACGAGGAAGGGGCCAGCCCGTCGGCGGGCGCCCGCGCCGCGCTGGCGGCCCACCTTGCGGCGGGCGGCGGCCTGCTCGGCATGCACACGGCGAGCATCTGCTTCGACGACTGGCCGGAGTGGGGGCGCACACTCGGCGGCGCCTGGGTCTGGGGCCGCTCGCACCACCCGCCCATCGGCCCCGCGGTCGAGGTACGCCCGGAGGGCGGGCACGAACTGGTCGACGGCCTCGATCCCTTCACGGTCGTCGACGAGGTCTACGGAGACCTGGACCTCGCGCCGGGGATCGTCCCCCTGCTGACCGCCCGCCAGCCCACCGGGCCGGACACCCGGACCCGGCATCCCCTGCTGTGGGCCCGCGAGCACGGCGGCGGCCGCGTGGTCTACGACGCGCTCGGCCACCACCCCCCGTCGTACGAGGTGCCCGAGCACCGCGAGATCGTCCGCCGCGCCATCCGCTGGACCACCCGCGGCTGACCGTACGAAAGAAAAGGGGGTGCGTCACGTCGCTGTGACGCACCCCCTTCTCGTCGGGGACCGTCAGCCCTCGGCGAGGCCGACCGAGTCCACCGACGCCGGGCGGGGCAGCGAGGCCAGCGTGCTCTTGATCAGGCCGCCGTCGACGGCGAGCGTCTGGCCGCTGACATAGGCGGACTTCTCCGAGCCGAGGAAGAGCACGGCGGCGGCGATGTCCTCCGCCGAGCCCAGCCGGGCCAGCGGCACCGCGCCCTCACGTACCCGCCGCACCTCGGGATCGGCGTAGATGGCGTCCGACATGCCCGCGTGGATCAGCCCGGGAGCCACGCAGTTGACCCTGATGCCGTGCTTGGCCCACTCCATCGCCATGTGCTCGGTCAGCCGGACGACACCGGCCTTGCTGGCCGAGTAGGCGCCCGCGTGCGGGGCCGCCGCGATGCCGTTGATCGAGGCGAGGTTGACGATCGCACCCCCGCCGGCCTGCGCCATCGCCCTGGCGAGCGTCCTGCCGACGATGAAGGTGCCCGTCAGGTTGACCCGCAGCGCGGCCTCCCACTCGGCCACCGGCAGGTCGAGCAGCGGCCCGAACCGTACGATGCCGGCGTTGTTCACCACCAGCCGCGGCGGCACGGGCAGCCGCGCCGCCGCCGCGCGCACCGACTCCTCGTCGGCGACGTCGACGGCCGTGCTCACACACGCGTCCCCGATCGCGCGGGCCGTCCGCTCGACGGCTGGACCGTCGATGTCCCATGCGGCGACCCGGTAGCCCTCTTTCACGGCGTACTCCGCGATGACGGCCCCGATGCCGTGCGCCGCCCCGGTGACCACGGCCCATTTCGTCATGCTTTTTCTCTCCTTGTCGGCCTGAATTGCCGTACTGGTTCAGCGTCGTTATAGCCATAACGGCGCTAGTTGATGCGAGCCGTGGTGGCGCGTGGTTCACCACGGTTGCCGGCGCACCATGCCGTCACAGCAGCGCCTGGTAGGCGCCGCCGTCGACCGGCAGCGCCGCGCCGGTCAGATAGCCGGCCTGCGCGGAGCACAGGAAGGCGACGACCGCGCCGAAGTCGGCCGGCTCGCCGAGCCGGCCCGCCGGCACGTCGCCGACCGGCGGGGCGTCGCCGTACACCTGGGTGACGCGTTCCGTACGGTGCAGTCCCGGCTGCACGGAGTTCACCGTGATCCCGTCCGCCGCCACCTCGCGGGCCAGCGTGCGCAGGAAACCCGTGGCGCCCGCGCGGGCGGTGTTGGACAGCGCGAGGTTCGGATACGGCTGCCGGACGCCCAGCGAGGTGATCGCCACGATCCGGCCCCAGCCGCGCTCCCGCATGTACGGCAGCGCGGCCAGGGACATCCGGACCACGGCCAGCAGGCTGCGTTCGAGCGCGGGCTGGTACGCCTCCGGCGGCGTCTGCGCGATCGTGCCGGGCGGTGGCCCCGGGCCGTTCACCACCAGGATGTCCAGGCCGCCCATCAGCGCCGCGGCCTCCTCGACGAACGCGGCGGCGCCATCCGGCCCGGACACGTCCGCGCGCAGCCACCGCACGTCCTTCCCGAGCCGCTCCGCGGCGGCGCGGGCCCGCTCCGCGTCGGAGCCGCAGATGGTCACCTGCGCCCCCTCCGCGGCGAGCGCGGCCGCGCTCGCGTAGCCCAGCCCGGCGCTCGCCGCCGCCACCGCGGCGCGCCGTCCCCGGATCCCCAGGTCCACGGCTACCGCCCGGACGCGGGGCGGGTGCTCCGCTCAGTGGACATCGATCTCCTCGTCCCCCTCGAAGACGCGGATGGCGCCGGAGGGGCAGTCCCGCGCGAGGTCGAAGATCTCCTCGTCGGGCAGCCGCGGCGCGCCGGGGACCAGCTCGACGATCTCGTCGGAGTCGAACCGGAACGTCTCCGGCGACTCGGCGACGCACTTGCCGGAGCTGATGCACACGTCCCTGTCGAGCTCGATCCGGTACATCACTCGTCACCTCCGATCAGGACCGGGTAGGAACCCCAGTAGGGCCGCTGCGTGTTGGCGTCACGCTGCGGCGGGTTGTCCGGGTCGCGCCGCACCCCCGCCTGGAACATCCGTTGGACCACGGCGGTGACCAGGCCGAAGAGGTGGTCGTCCGGGCTGCGGCCGGCCCGCTGCACGAGCCCGGCGGCCAGGTCCTGGCCGATGCACACATGCATCCCGGCGGCGAAGCTCAGCCCGAAGGGGGCCACGTTCGGCGGGAGCGTGCGGTTCGGGTCGAACTCGGCGGCGTCCGGGCCGAAGGCCGCCGGGTCGCGGTTGACCGCCTGCAGGTCGATCACCACGGTCGCGCCCTCGGGGATCTCGATGCCCGAGCGCAGCGTGACCGGCGCCAGGGCGCGCCGCCGGCCGATCGGGCTCGACGGGTTGAGCCGTACGGTCTCGTGCACGCAACGCTGGACGAACAGCGGGTCGGTGGCGGCGAGCCCGGCGTCCTCGGGGTGCGCCTCGGCCCAGGCCAGGATGTGGTCGACGGCGCGGACGAACGCCGTGGCGCTGGTGTGCGCCCCGGCCAGCAGGAAGAACGCGACCTCCCGGCGGACCACCTCGGGCGGCAGTCGCAGCTCGTCGCCGTGACGTAGCAGCGTGGCCAGCACGTCGCTCGGGACGTCGACCTCCTCGCCGGCCGCCTCCCGCTCCAGCAGCTCGCGGCGGCGGGCGATGGACGGGGCCAGGAACTCCGCGTCCCAGTCCTCCAGCGCCTGCGCGATCACGCGCCGCTGCTCGTCCTTGTCCTTCGTCGAGTGCGCGAGCGTCGCGCCCTCGACGAACTTCATCATGTAGTCGTAGAGCCGCCGGGTCTCCTCGGCGGTGCCCTCCGGGCGGTCGACGCCCGCGGTCAGGGCGGCGAGGTTGAGCATCAGCTCGTGCCCCAGGTGCACCAGGTCGACACGGCCCTCCGCCAGGTAGGGAGCCAGGGTCTGCTCGATCACCCGCGGGAACAGCTCGCGCTCGTAGCGCTCGAACACGTCCCGCCGGAACATCCGGTTCTCCACGCGGCGCCGGGACCGGTGCTCCTCGCCGTGCAGGTTCACCAGCACGTCCGCCATCACGACCTCGCCCTCGTCGTAGAGGGACTGGCGCAGATCCTTGCTGCGGTAGGCGTCCTTGGCGTCCGCGAACGTGGTGAGGATGATGGTTGTCTCCTCGGCGACGGCTGTCATCTGGACTCGCTCCTCCGTTGGCGCACGACCGGATCAGAGACGTTGCCGGTCCCTGTGCAGGGTCTCGTGACCTGGCAAGCGGCGTCAAGTCCCTAACGACGGTTGTCACCACGGGATAAGGAGCCAGACCTTCCCCTAGACGGTCCTCCTTGATAGCGTCGTTAGTGTTCTAACCCCGTGTGACTCAGAAGGCGCGAGGCGATGACGACGATCACCCTTGACGGTTACGCCGACGTACGCGAGGCATTCCGGTTGCGCGACCTGAAGCAGGCGCTCTACGACGAGGGCGGCGTCGTCATGGCCGACTGCCTGCTGGTGCTGCACGGGGACGACCACCGGGTGCGGCGCCGCGTGGAGAACCGGCTGTTCCGCCGGGGCACCTTCCGGCACTGGGAGCGCGAGTTCCTGCGCGACGTCGTACGGGACACGCTGGCGCCGTTCGTCGCCGAAGGCCGCGCCGACCTCGTCGAGCTCGGCTACCGCACGATCATGAGCCTGACCGCGATGGTCGCCGGCATCGACCGGCCCACCGGCAGCGCGGCCGAGGCGGACGCCCTCTACCGCTACGCCAAGAAGTTCTCCGAGGGCGCCACCCTGGTGCACACCACCCGGGACCCGGAGGTCGTCCGGGCCGAGGTACGGGAGGCGCTGGAGGAGTTCGACGCGACGTTCCTGCAGCCGTCGCTGGCCCGCCGCCGCGAGCTGCTGGCCCGGCACGCGGCCGGTGAACTGGACGAGCAGGACCTGCCCCGCGACGTGCTCACCGGTCTGCTGCGGCACTGGGACGAGCTGGGCATCGACGAGGCGATCCTGCTCCGTGAGTGCGCCTTCTACCTTCAGGCCGGTTCGCACAGCACCGCCGACGCCTTCACGCACTCGGCGGACGAGTTCTTCGGCTGGGCCCGCCGCGAACCCGCCGCCGCCGAGAAGGCCCTCGGCGACCCGGCGCTGCTCCAGCGCTGCGTGCACGAGACCCTGCGCCTGCACCCGGCCAGCCCGGTGGCGCAGCGCCGGGCGCTCGCCCGGGCCGTGCTGCGCGACGGCACCGAGATCCCCGAGGGCGCGTCCGTCGTGCTCGACATCGCGGCGGCCAACCGCGACCCGCGGGTGTTCGAACGGCCGGACGTGTTCGACCCGCTGCGCGAGGTCCCGGACGGCGTCCCCCGGTGGGGCCACGCCTTCGGCGGCGGCATGCACGCGTGCATCGGCACCGAGCTGGCCGGCGGCGTCCCCGAGCCGGAGAAGGCGGACCAGGCGCACGAGCAGGTCCTCGGCACCGTCACGCTCATGCTGTCCGCGCTGCTCGAGGCCGGAGCCAGGCCCGACCCGGAGCGGCCGGCGCAGCTGGACCCGAACTCCTCGCGCCACCACTTCGCGTCCTACCCCGTGGTGTTCGGCTGACGGAAACCCACGGGACGGCGGGCTCTCCGGGGGTGACGGAGACCCACGGGGTCAGACGGTGGACGCTCACGCGGTGACGGCCGAAGGCTGCGGCGGGACAGCGACGCCGGTGGCAGGCACGCACGGCGTGACGCCCACGGACCGGACGGTGGACACCGACGACTCCTACGGCAAGCGATGCCGCCAGCGGGCACTCACGGTGCGACGCCCGCGGGCCGGCCGACGACTCCTACGGCAGGACAGCGACCCCGGTGGCGGGCACTCACGGTGTGACGCGGATGAGAGGTGGAGACTCGGGTGACAGACGGGCAGCGGCTGACGGCCGCCTATCGGGTGACACAGCGATTCCTCGACGCGGTGCGGGCCAGGGACCCGGAAGCGGCGGCGGCCTGCTTCGCCGAGGACGCCACGTACGCGAACGTCCCGCACCCGCCGGCGGTCGGCCGCGACGCCGTCGCGGCGCTGCTCGGGCCGATCCTGCGGCGCTCCGAACGGGTGCGGTGGGACCTGGTGACGGCGAGCTACACGGACGATCGCGCATGGCTCGAACGGGTCGACCGGTTCTGGATCGACGGCCGTGAGTACTCCGTCGCCTGCAACGGCGTCGCCGAGGTCGACCCGTCGCGCGAGCTGATCACCGCCTTCCGTGACTACGTCGATCTCGCCCCCTGGCGGGCGGAGATCGGCCCGGTGCTGGCGGGCTGACCGCCCGTGGACCTCGACGCCCTGGACCTCGCACTCCTGCGCCTGCTGCTGGAGGAGCCGCGCGCGGGCTACCGCGAGTACGCCCGGGTGCTCGGGGTGGCCCGGGGCACCGTGCAGGCCCGCATCGCCCGGCTGGAGCGGCGCGGCGCCATCACCGGCTACGCCGCGCACGTCTCCCCGGCCGCCCTCGGCTACACGGTGCAGGCGTTCGTCCACCTGCACCTCGCCCAGGGCATGCTCGACGACGTGACGGCCCGGCTCGGGCAGCTCCCCGAGGTGCTGGAGGCGCACTCCACCACCGGCGAGGGCGACGTGCTCTGCCGGATCGTCGCACGCGACAACGCGCATCTGGAACAGATCGTGCAGGCCCTGCTCGCCCTCCCCGGCGTCGTGCGCACCCGCACCGAAGTCGCCCTCCGCAGCCGCGTCCCGTACCGGGTGCTCCCCCTCCTCCAGCAGGTCGAACCGGACCCCTGAACCTCGCGGCAGGGACCCGGCCGGGCGATCCCAGCTCCGGGTTCAGGTGACCGTCGCACGCTGCCACGCCGGGCCATTCCCCGGCCACGCGCGTGTCTGCGGCGATGAGGTCCGGCGGCGCGAACCGCCACGCCGGGCCATTCTCCGGTGACGCGCGCCATATCCCGGGGCGACGCGGCCCGGCGGTGTGAATCGCCGCCCAGGTCATTTTCTGGTGACGCGTTCTGGTGACGCGTGCCATCCCGGCCGTCTGGGGCGACGAGGTCCGACGGCGCGACGATGCCTGGTCTTTCTGCGGCGGTACCGGGTCAGAGGCGGGCGCGCCGGGCGAGGCCTGGCCGGATGCTGCGTGGCGAGGGGGCCGGGTTGGGGTGTGCCGCGAAGGTCCGGTGGGCGCGGCGTCCGCGGTGATGGTGGTGGGTGAGACCCGGCCCGAGGGAAAAGGCCGGGCCTCACCCCGTCCCCGGGCACCGGCGGGGCGGGCCGGGCCCGGGTGTCTTAGAACTCCTAACAGAATGATCAGCGGACGAGGCGGCGCCAGCAGATGATGGCAGCGGCCAGCGTCATGAAGGCCTCGTGGATGTCATCGC
>NZ_JBFAOH010000070.1:0-14348 GCF_040675175.1 Nonomuraea sp. NPDC049649 | reverse complement strand
CTCGCGGCTGAGCGCGACCACGTCGAGCCGGTACGCGAGCCGTACGGTCCAGACCGCCATCGCGGCGCCCGCCCGGTCATGTGGGCCGGTGGACTGATCAGCTCGCGTTCCCCGGCAGCGGGATGGCGACGACCGACAGGCAGCTGCCCGGCAGGGTGTTGCCGCCCGCCACCGCGCAGGAGGTCTGCTGCGGGTTGCCGACCTTGGTGGGCACCCAGAAGCGCTGGCTCGGCGTCCTGTGGTGACCCGGCCGGTGGTACCCGGGCCGGTTGTGGCCGGTCATGCGGTACGGAGTGGCCATGCGGTTCGGGCCGGCCGCCTCCCTGCCGGTCATGCCGTACGGAGTGGCCATGCCGGCCGGGCGGACCGCCTCCCCGGTCATGCTGTACGGGGTGGAGGCGCCGTCCGCGGTGGCCGCCGGGAACTGCCCGACAACGGGGAACAGGCCGTAGTGCGGCACGAAGATCGACACGTAGTTGTTCGTGGCGGTCGCGTTGTTGAGGTCGCCCTTGTTCTTCCGCTTCCGGCTGGACGCGTCGGTGTAGCGCTCCGGCATATGCGGAGAGGCCACGGCCTCGTCGTCCACCGCGACCATCCGCTCACGGTGCGGGGCGCCCTTGTGCTTCCAGGAGTTGTCCCGGCTCCAGGAGCCCTCCTCGCTGCCGGACTCCGCCTCGTTCCAGGAGCCCTCCTCGCTGCCGGACTCCTCTTCGCTCCACTCGCCCTCCTCGCTCCAGGAGTTCTCGTGGTGACGGGAGCCTTCCTCGCTGCCGGACTCCTCCTCATTCCAGGAGCCTTCCTCGGCCCAGGAGTCCTCGTGGCGCTGGGAACCCTGCTCGCTGCCGGACTCCTCCTCGTTCCACGAGCCCTCCTCGCCCCAGGCGTTCTCGTGGTGCTGAGAACCCTCCTCGTCCCACGAGTCCTCGTGGTGGCCGGAACCCTCCTCACCCCAGGAGTCCTCGTGGTGGCGAACGCTGTCCTCGCCCGGGGTGTTCTGGCGGTGGCGGTCCCAGGTGATCGGCGGCTTCTGGTTCGCGTAGTACGGGTCGTAGTCGCGGGAGTCCCAGGACTGCGCGTCGTAGTCATCCCACGGGTCGCTGTGCTGGTCCGGGGCGGTGCTGTTGTTGTGGGGCCAGTCGGCCGTGCCCGCGTAGGCGGGTCCCCATGAAGCCAGGGGAGCCGAGAGAGCGATCGATGCCGCGGCGACCCACAGCAGCCCGCTCCGGCGATGTGCCTTTTGAGTGTTTCCTCTGGTCATTTTTCTTTCCGTATACGTTCAAGGCTCGGCTGTTAAGTTTCTGCCGCTTCGCCCCTGCATGACTTGTACGGAAATACCCGAGGCACTGACGCCGAATCCGCCGATATTGTCAGCTACCTGCAAAGACCTATTAGCCAAGAAATTCGGCCATCCCGCTAAAACTAGAAATACCCCATTCCACCCGATTTGCCATATACCTATTTGTCCGCATTTCTTGCGGTTCAGGAGCGGCGTTGCTCCCACCGCGCCCAGAGAGCGGGCAGTTCCCCCTCCAGGAAGCGGTACAGCTCGGCCACGTTCGCCAGCCGCTCACGACGCTCCGGCGGCGCGTCCGACAGCACGTCCAGGCCGCGCTCCGTGACCTGGCGGAAAGCCGCCGTCTTGGCGTACCGGCTGGCCAGCATCCGGCTCCAGCCGTCGGCGGCGATGCGGAAGTACTCCTGCCGCTCGCCGCGCCTGCGCACCCCCTCGACCAGGCCGCTCGGGGTGAGCAGGCGGGTCGTGGAGCTGATGGAGCTCCGGCTGACCTGCAGCGCCTCCGCCAGCTGGGCGGCGCTCTGCTCAGGCGGGTCGCAGATGAGCAGCCACCCGATGACGCGCCCGGCGATGAACGGCAGGCCCTCGGCGGCGAAGAAGGCCGCGACGTCATCGACGAAGTCGAGTTCGGCGTCCGTTGGTACGGTCATGGGCCCATTGTCCGGCCCTCACGGGACTCCCCGTCCCCGGCGTCCGGCGGTTCCCGCAGGAATCCGGCGATGAGGGCGTTGACCCGTTCGGGTTCCTGCCGGTTCGGCCAGTGACCCGCGCCTTCGATGAGTTCGAAGCGCGCCCCGGGCACCCGCTCGGCCGCGGCGCGGGTGTGCCGGGGCCGCACGCCCGCGTCCTCGCTGCCCTGGATGAACAGCGTGGGACAGCTGATCGCGGAGAGCTTCGGCCGCAGATCCACCCGCATACGGAGAAACCCGATCGAGTCGTTCTGCCAGTCGGAGGAGCCGGCCCCGTTGGCCAGGACGTCGGCGTGATACTCGTCCACGATCTGGTCGAAGTCGTCCACCGGCCCGGCGAACAGCGCCCGCCTGGCGAACCACGCGCAGGCGGCCCGGCTGCGGAAGACCAGCGACGGCAGGGTCCGGTTGAGCAGCCGCGACTTGGCGGTCAGCCAGAGGAACTGGTGGACGACGGGCGGGAAGGAGATCACACCCGCGGGCGCGATCGCGACCAGCTTCGACACCCGCTCCGGATGCTCGATCGCGTACGCCAGCGCGATGGCCCCGCCCTGGGACAGCCCGACGAGCGCCGCCCTCTCCAGCCCGAAGTGGTCGAGCACGGCGGTGACACAGCCGAGCATCCGCTCATGACCGGCGAACCCCCGCCACGGCTTGCTGCCGCCCTGCTTGGGCCAGTCGAGGGCGAGGACCCGGTGCTCGGCGGCGAGCGCGGGGATGGCGTGCCGCCAGCTCAGCAGCGCGTTGTCGTTGCCCGCACCGCTGAGCAGGAGCACCGCCGGGCCGGACTCGCCGTGCACGACGACATGCAGGTCACCCTCGGGCTGCGGAATGTGGACGCTCTCGCCGATCACGTCTCGACATTACAGTCATTACAGTCATGACTGCAATATCCGAAATCTCCATATCAAGCCGGGCATGCGCTGCGGTCAGCGCAGGCCCTTCTGGTAGACGCGGAAGTCGCACGGACCCGCCAAGTGCGGGGCGAGACGGGGGTAGCTCTCCTCGAAGCGCCCGACGCGGACCACCCGGTAGCCGAGCCGCGTGTACCAGGCGTCCAGATACTCCTTGAAGGGGTGCTTCCACGACCGGGGCATCAGCACCTCCAGCTGCATGACCTCCGCCCCGAGCTCCCGCCCCCGTTGCTCGGCGAAGTTCACCAGCCGTGAACCGACCCCGGCTCCCCGGTGCGCGGGCTCGGCGACCAGCATCCCGAACTCGGCCTCACCGCTCTCCAGCCGCCGCACCCGGACGCCGCCGACGATCCGCCCGTCCAGCCAGGCCACCGCGATCTCCCCGGCGCGGATCTGCTCCGCCAGCTCGTCCTCGGTCGTACGGGGAACGTCCACGGCCCACAGCCCCGCCTCCGCCTCGGCGTACACGCGGTTCACCAGAGCGGCCAGCTCACCGACGAGCCCTTCACCGACGTCGGCGGGCAGCAACTGAATCTCGACCTGCGCCATCCGCGCCAATCTACCCGCACTCCCGCCCCGGACCTCCCGAAGGTGAGGAGAGGCGGGAATTCACGCCATTCTTCTTCGCGGAAACAGCCGTTACGGTGGCTCACACCGAAAACAACGATGCCGACATGTCGAAAAATCAACGGGATGAATTCATGGGTTCCCCGACGGCATCGGAGTAAGGGATGCGGAAAGTCGCCGAGAATTCCGAGAGCAGCGCGGCGTCCCCGTCGAGCGTCACCGCCCCGCTCTCGACAGCCATGGCGGGGTCGATCACTCCGGCGAGCAGGTCCCGGAAGCCCGGCCCGGCGACCACGGTCAGATCCGGCTCGGGATGCTCGCCGGCCTCGACCGTGACGACCCCGTCGCGCACGATCGCACAGGCGGCGGCCTCACCGGCTCTGACGACATACACCCGGCTCCGTGTCTCGGGCGGGGCCTTCCCTCCGGACGCGGCCGCCCGGAGCCCGGCCACCAGGCTGCCCTCGGTGACCACCTCACCCTCGCGCGGTTCGCGCATCGCGGCAGCGCCCCAGCGGCCGAGCGCATCCAGGGCGGGCGCCAGTTCTTCGGCCCGGGGTGTCCCCC
Organism: Nonomuraea sp. NPDC049649; assembly: GCF_040675175.1. Classification (NCBI taxonomy): domain Bacteria; kingdom Bacillati; phylum Actinomycetota; class Actinomycetes; order Streptosporangiales; family Streptosporangiaceae; genus Nonomuraea; species Nonomuraea sp. NPDC049649. Next base: position 10,317 of record NZ_JBFAOH010000070.1, on the reverse strand, counting down.
GGTAGAGCACCGACCGGCCCCGCAACTCCCGGGTCACCAGCCCGTCGCCTTCGAGCTCCTTCAGCCGGGTGGCGAGGATGTTGCTCGGTATGCCGGGCAGCCCGGCGGTGAGGTCGGAGTATCGGCGCGGCCCTGTCAGCAAATCCCGGAGGATCAGCAGCGTCCAGCGCTGCCCGAGGACCTCCGCGGCTCGGGCCAGCCCGCAGAACTGACCGTATTCACGCTTCCCCACAGCACGCACCCTAGCCGCGTTGACTTCACTTCTACAAGCGTGCTTCACTTTTGCAAGTTGATCATACGGAGGAGCAGGCTGTGACCAGCGACTTGATCGTCGACAGGCCGCCGCACGTACGAGGCGCTGGCGGGGCTGCCGGAGGAGGCCAAGGACGAATCATGGAACCGGCTGACCCAGATGGACAAGGTCGTGTTCTCCACCACCCTGACGCGGACCGCGTGGCCCAGCACCAGGATCCTGCGCGGCGACCTGACGCACGAGATCCAGCGCCTGACGGCTGAGAGCACGGTCCCGCTCCGCATCCTGGACGGCTGGCTCGTCCTGACCGAATACCGTCCCACGGGCAAGGACATCCCCCGAACCTGAGGTCTCAGGGGGTTCCGGCGACCGGCGGATGCGGTTCCGGACCGGTCGGCTCGTCGAAGAGCGCGAGAACCTGGCGGTAATGCGTATCGATCGCCACCTTGAACCGGCGCCCCTCCCGAGTGGTGAGGCAGACGGTCGTTTCCGGCATGGCCTCGTCTACGACGACGAGCGCGTCCTGACGCGGAATGACGCGCCGCGACACCTTCCCCGCGGAGTCGAGCGAATGCGTCACCTTGTCGGCGGCGACAGTGACATATCCGCATATCCACCCCCGATGGGTGGCCCAGGACGGCGCCTCGAACCCATGAACCGCGCCCGGCACCGTAACGGAGCCGTCAGGATGGGTCACGGGCCGGGGCATCCCCCACCTCCTGAACCGATGCCCGATCGAGCTACCGATTTGGCCTGCTATCAGGTCACCGACGAAATCCAACGGCATGACGTCCCCTGTCGGTAGACCGCCAAGAAGCTCGGATCACCCTGGAGAACGAACCGAGGCGCTTTCAAGTTCCTCTCGACGCCACCCCCGCGGTCGGCGGCCGGCCGGGCGGGCGCGATGGCCGCCCGGCCGTGGCTCCCGTCCGGGGTTATGCGGTGGTCACCGTACGGTCCAGGCCCTCGGCCAGGTCGCGGGCGAGGTCCCGTACGGCGTCGACCCCTGCGGCGAGGCCGGGCGCGTCGAGCAGGCGCTGGACGAAGGCCGTGCCGACGATGACGCCGTCGGCGAAGCCCGCCACCTCGGCGGCCTGGGCGGCGTCGGAGACGCCGACGCCGACGCAGACCGGCAGGTCCGTGGTCGCACGGACCCGGCTCACGAGCCCCGCCGCCTCAACGCCGACCGTCTCGCGGGTGCCGGTGACGCCCATCAGGGACGCCGCGTACACGAAGCCCGAACTCGCGGCGGCGATCTCGGCGAGCCGCCCGTCCGTGCTGCTCGGCGCGGCGAGGAACACCGTCGCCAGTCCGTGCGGCGCGGCGGCCCGCAGCCACTCCCCCGCCTCCTCGACCGGCAGGTCCACCAAGATGCACCCGGCGCCGCCCGCCGCGGCGAGGCCGGCGGCGAACCGCCCGGGACCGTAGGCGTGGACCGGGTTCCAGTACGTCATGCACAGGACGGGCGCGCCCGTGGCCGCGCTCACGTCGCGGATGGTACGGATCACGTCGGCGGTCCGCAGGCCGCCCCGGAGCGCGAGGTCGTCGGCCGTCTGAATCACCTCAGCCCTTCAGCTTGAGTCTTTTCCGCGACGTGCCCGGGAAAACGACGACCAGGTGCTCCTCGTCCGTGTCGCCGAGCCGCACGTAGACGCGGAGCCGGTAGCGGCCCTTGCCCGCGATCGCCAGGTTCGGCATGGGTGCGCCCGCGCCCACGTCTCCGCCGCCCATCTCCGGCACGGTGAGGGTGCCGCTGCGGCTGACGATCGGCACCTCGTCCACCTGCTCCCACCCGGCCGTCCGGCGTGGCGGCGGCGAACGGAAGGCCTTCACGGTGAGGCACAGGTCGACGACGTCCTCGATGTGCCCGATGAGCACCGCACTGCCGGCTACCCCGACCCCGGCGCTGTCGTAAACCCGGTCCATCGCCCGCCCCGCGTCCCCGTCGGGCCCTTCGGGGTCGTACACCAGGTAGCCCGGATCGCCGTCCACGAACAGGAAGTACCTGGCGGTGGCCTGGGCGACGCCCTTCCTCCCGGGCCACGGGTCGCGGCACTCCGCGTTCTCCCGGGCGATGTAGGCGGTCTCCGCCTCCTGCTTCTCCTTGGTCGACCGCAGCAGCTCGGGATGGGTCGCGCCGACGATCTCCGGGCAGACGTAGACGAGGTCCTGCGGGTCCATGCCCCGTCCAGGCCGCGCGCTCCCCGCCTCCGTCAGGATCGCCTGCTGTTCGTCGCGGTCCTCCGCACGGCACAGCGCTCGCCCGTACGCGAGAATCTCCTGGTCCGACAGGGTGTCCGGGAAGATGGGCTGGATCACTCCGCCCTCTCTGCTCCGCGCCCGGCACAGGAAGGCACGGTCGCGTTCCGCGGGTTTCAGGTCGCCGAAGCTGGGCCGGTCGAAGCAGTCCATCCGCCAGGTGGTGTAGGTGAGGCGCGCGTTCTGCTCCGGGTGGATCAGTGCGACGACCGGCAGCACGGCCACGGCCGCCACCGCGACGCGGACCGCGCGCCGCCGCCTGGGCAGAAGGTCCACCAGCCGGTCCTCCGTGGGCATTTCGCGGGCGGTCGCAGCGATCCACACGATGCCGACCAGCCCCACCGCGTCCATGACGACCGGCATCATCAGATCGGCGCCGGAGCCCGTATCGAGGAGGACGCCGAGCGGGATCACCAGCGCGTAGACGCCCACCGACAGCAGCCCGGTGACCTGCGTGACGCGGCTCCACCGGCCGTCGCGCCACTGCCCGATGACCGTGACGACGGTCACCGCCACTCCGCCCAAGCCGAGGAAGGCGCCTGAGCCAAGCTCGGCGAGGTCGAACGCGTCGAGCAGGTCGTCCGCCATTCCAGCCAGCTCGACCGCGAACACCGCCCCCGCCGCGGCTTGCAGGACGCGGGACCTCCAACGGATGACGAGCAGGTAGAGGATGTTGATCGCGGTCCAGAGCGCGAGTTGGAATGCGGAGTCGGCCTCGTCGGGAAGCAGCCGGAACGGGATCCACAGGACGAGGGTGTATGCCACCGCCAGATAGAGCAGGAGGCGCAGCGCCCTCTCCCGGCGGTCCAGCGGGCCCCGGGCGGGAGTGCGCAGGATCAGCCAGAGGAATCCTGCTTTGACCAGGGCGGCCGCGAGCAAGGCTGCCGTTGTCGCGGTGTCGAACCCGTCGTTTACCTGGAAGTACAGGTAGTCGGGTGGCGACCATTCGACGGCCGCCCAGAGCCAGGCGTCGCCGAGCACCAGGCCCGCGGCTGCTGCCGCAAGAGTCAGGCTTACTGCGCCAATTCTGGCAATACGCCATAAGTCAGGTGGAGGCACGGGACGCGATCTTAGTGCCGTTATCACCGTACGAGTGCACGCAGTGTGCCGGTATGGGGTGATGTCAGCTCTTTCTGTGCGTATGAGCTCGTCCGCATTTCTCCAGAAAGGAGAAATGAGAAGAGCGGGACCTTTCCCGGTCTGCCCCGTGCCGCCATGCCCCGGCGTACGTACCTGACAGCAATCGGGCACTACGCGGAGCTGGCCGCGAGCCCTTGACGCCGGCTCCCGGAAGCGCAAATATTTGAGCACATCAACTATCGACCTCATCTACAGCTGAGATGGTCAACCTCTTGGGGCACCGCTGTGACCAGTGCGAACAACGAGTTCTTCGCCACCCTGTACGTCTTCGCGGAGCGACTACGCGACGACTACGAGAAGGCAGCCGCAGCCGCCGACCTCACGCCCGCGCAGGCGATCGTGATCGGCCTGCTCTCCGAACCGCTCCCGATGGGCGACCTCGCCGCCCGCCGGCACTGCGACCCGTCCAACATCACCGGCCTGGTCGACCGGCTGGAAGACAAAGGGCTGGTGACACGTTCCCCCCACCCCACCGACCGCCGGGTCAAACGCGTGGAACTCACCGCAGAAGGACGACACCGCCTGGCGCGATTCCACGAAGAACTGTCGCGCATCTCATGCCTCAACGAGCTGACCCCGGACCAGCAGCGCCGCCTCCTCACCTCAGTGCCGTCCCTGGGGCCGGACACCTCCGGCCAGTAGATCTTCACAAGGAGCAGCCATGTTCATCGCCGCCGTCATGTGCAGTGTCCTGCTGGGGATCGCTTTCCTCGGCACCGGTTTCATGAAAGCGACCGGGAAGCCGGACGTCGTCGAAGGACTCCGCCGGCTCGATTTAAGCCCGTTCATGGTACGGACGATCGGCATTCTTGAGCTGGCCGGAGCGGCAGGTCTCTTCGCCGGACTCGCTGCCGAATGGCTGGGCGTAGCGGCAGCGACCGGCCTCGGGCTCCTAATGATCGGCGCCGTCGGCTTCCACGTGCGGGCCGGCGACTACACCGATGCCCAGTGGCGCGGTCCCGCCATCATGCCCGTCATCCTGCTCCTGCTCGCGGCGGCGACAGCGGCACTTCGCTTCCTCAGCGTGTAAGCGGCGAGGCCCTTTACGGATGACCGTCGGATCACGACGGAATTCCTGAACATCGCCTTTCTGAGCGCACTCACCCGGACGGTCCGTCAGGCAGGATCGTTATTGGGGGGGTCGGACGCCTGTCACTGGGGTTCCGCGCCTGTGGGGGCAGTCGTTACCCGTCTCTCTGAGGTTCCGCGGTTCCAGAGAGAGGTGTACGTGCGAAAATTCCGGATCCGCCTCGGCCTCACCCTTTTCGTGCTGGCCGCAGCCGTCGGCGGGGTTGCCTGGGTCACGGAGAGTATCCTCAGCACGCTCATTCTGTACGCCGTCGCAGTTTTTCTGGCCTGGCAGAGCATCAAGGCCTTTCTCGGCAGGATCAACCCTCCGCAGAGGCCGGCCCCATCCCTTCACGCGCCTGCGGTGTCAGAGGTGCCCGCGAAAGCATCCGACGCGCTTTCCCCTCCTCCGGCCGATGCGGCCGGCAGTACGCGCGACCTGCCGTCATCCGCTGCGGGAGCGGACCGGCCGGACGTCCTTAAGGCGACGGGGGAGGTCGTCAAGGACACCGCGTTGTTCCTGCGTCGCTTCCTCACCGTGCTGGTTCTTCTCACTCTGGTCCCGGCGATGCTGCTCATCTCGTACGGCGTGATCGACCTGCTGTCCCAAGGCAACGTGCTGGGCGCCGTTGTCTACTTCCTGACGCTCGGAGGGATGGCGTGGTTCTGCCTGGGTCCCCCGCTGCGCACACTCTGGGGAAGTGACGGCGGTCAGGAGTCACCGGTCACCGAGGATCACCCGAAGACGGAGAACCACCTCGGAAGTCATGAGTCCGGCAGTGCGGTGCCGAAGCCGCCCTCGGTGCACCTGACCCTGCCCGAGCAGATCGTCCTCCTCTCGTACCGCTACGGGGCCGCCCACGATGGCGGGCGGAGCGCGATTGCCTGCGCAGGGGCGGAAATCGGCGAACTCGTACTGCGTGGCAGGGTGAAGGTCGCAGGCCCGAAGCACAAATCCCGCGGCTTCGAGTTGTTCCTCTGGCCAGGTGTGATCCAGGTGGTGGACGCTACTCCCACCGGACTCGCCTGGGCCGATGAGCTGCTGGGGGAGCTGGAACGCCACAGCAGTTCGTGGTGGCGTCTCCCTTTTCCCGGCATGCCCCCGACGGGTTCCGAAGGCGGGGTCGTCGCACTGGACAAGTGGTTTCGGCTGCGCGGCGACGAAGCGCTCCTCCGGCACAGAGACGCGCTGACCGAACGCGGTGTGCTCATTCCCAGCCCGGGCTTCCAACCGGGGCAGGAGGAACGCCACTACCCGGATCCCACCGTACGCAATGAGCTGATCAGCTGGCTCCGCGCCGTCCACGCCGGACGGGTCCCGCTGGACGGCCCCACGATGCTCCTGCTGACCCTCCTGGAGCAGACCAGGCTGGACGACGAATTGGGACTGACCTCGCCGGCGGGCCGGCTCTTCGACGGCGTCTATGGAAAGGAAGCGTTGGAGGCCGTGCCGGAAGAGGTGACGGACATCAGCCAGATGCTCAACGCGAGTATCTCCTCGCTGAGGAGAGGTACCAGCGGGGTTGGCGGCGGCGGGGACGGCGGCGACGGCGGCGAGTAGCCGCCGCCCCGTGCTCAGTTGGCCGGTTCCCGTTCACCGTGAGGCACGGGTTCGGCCGCACCAAGGGTTACCGGTTCCGGTCCACTGCGGAATCGGTAGCCGAGTGCCCGCAGGCGCCGAAATTCCGCGAACGACAGCCCCAGGGACGTGGCGGTCCCGCAGAGGTTCAGCGTCAGCCAGATCCCATAGGGCAGCCCGTTGGAGTCACTGGCTATGAGTTCCCGGACGTTGAGCAGCAGCATGATGAGCGTGGAGCCGATCGGCGCGAGCAGCGGGTGGATCTCGCCGGTCCACATGCCGGTACGGGCTGCCCAGTAGACGACGCAGCCCCAGAAGCAGCAGTACCAGAGAAGAACGAACGGCAGCGCGAGAAGGAGGACGATTATCCCCGCCGCCTCCGCCTCGCTGGTGGTGTCGATGCCGATGCCCAGCAGGAACAGCAGGAAGAACGACAGGCAGATGACGGCCAGTGCAGAGCCCGCATGCACCAGGAGACGTCGCACGCCGGGCAGGAGCTGGGCGCGGTGGCGGGAGGGGGTGATGACGAGCATCAGGAGAAGCGACAGCGGCGGCAGCAGAAGAGCGAGGACTACGGTCTGCCACATCTTCGAGAAGGAGCTGACCGAGGTCACGAGAAGGCCCTGATACGGGTAGCTGATCACCACAATGGTGGCCAGTCCGACGGTCGCACGCCAGAATGCCAGCCGGTCCAATATCTGGTCTTCCCTGGTTGGACGGACCTTGGGTTTGAACATGAGCTTGGCGGCGAGCCAAGGTTGGGCGATTATGGCGAGGGCACGCGAGTAGGATGACTGCAAGTCATTCCTCCCATACGAATGGATGTCTCGTCGCCGAGTGGTCGCGTTCTCATCCGGACGATGCCTGCCATCACGGACGGGCTGGAAAAATTTATCCCGCCTGAACCGGACTGCCGGCAGCGTCAGTCATGACAATAATCGGATGGGCTTGCACATGAGTTGCATGTCATTGACATGCGGAATGCAAGTGGCGCACCCGACTACCCGCCCGTCACTGGTCTGCCTGCCCCAGCCGTTCTGCCCTGTCAGCAATGTACCCAATAACGGCTCGGCACCACCCACCCCTTGCAGAATCATGGCGCCCCAGCACGCGCGTACACCACAGACAAGTGGGAGCTATGCGTTTTACGACGCTCTAGCGGCGAAGAAACGAAGCGCAGCTGATCTCAAACAGGAGCTGGGCCTGTCGGCACCGACCATCCGTGGAGGCCCTGCGAGAGCTGCGATCGCGAGGACTTGTGGAGCAATTGGGAGGAAGGGGACGAACGACGACCCATCACAGGCTCTCCGAGCGAGACCTCGCCCAACAGCACGAAATATCGAGCGCACGCAGGCCAGCTACGGCGTTGGGTGCACGGGTCAGCGTGCGCCAGGGCCCCCTGATCTGGCCATACTGTCCCCGGTCGTCCACCGCCATCTAGGTTCGGTCACTGCGGCCGTCGGCCAGGCTGGCGTCCAAGACGCCGACAATCGACTCATCGTTCTCGCCTTGTCGCAAATCGACTGACTGGGCTGTCGTCGGCAGCAGGGTCACACTCCGTCCGTGTTGCTTGCCATCCTCAGTGGCGGAGTTGGAGAGGACGGAAAGAGGCGATCCAGAAATATCTTGCAACGTTCCACCTCTCGCGAGCGATTGACGGTGAGAGGCCTACTCAAGCCCCTTACCGCAGACGTCACCGACGATAACCACAAGCTGAGCGAGGGATGACATGCAGGTCAACAACTACGGGTCAGTGACAAACCAGACCAACATCGACCACAGCTTCGCCTTCCCCAGAGCCGATCTTGACACTGGACTCGCACAGCTTAGGCAGCTAGTAGCGACGGGGGCCATTCCCCAAGTCATAGGCACAGAAGTCGTTACCGAACTAGAAGAGAGTCTGAGCGAGGCGAACGGACGACCCACAGGCCGATTGAAGGCCGCCCTTGTGCGACTACGGGACATGCTGTCGATCGGTGGAGCTTCAGCTGACGACGTCGCCAAGGTGGCCAGCGCTATAACTGCCATCACCGCAGCTCTCGGCGGGTGATATGACCGGCCTTAACGCAAGGCACGACGAGCCCACCGAAAGCGCATCCAGACGGGGCGAGATGCACGTCAACAATAACGCTCCTGTGGAGAGCCAACAGAACATCGAAAACTACTACGCTGCCGGCCAGCATCCAGAAGAGCATCTGAAAGCAGCACGTCGGGCGTTGGAGGAGCGACGGTGGGTGCACGCGTGTCAGCATTTCAATGATTACTTGAAGAACGAGCCGCCCTCATCAAGAGAGCAGATGGCCGAGGTGCGAGTCGAATACGCCTTGGCCAAACTGGAAGGAAAGCGACCGCGCACTCATACAGACCCGATCCAGAACGAGATCTATACCTTTCTGATGCAGGCTTGCGCCTTCGATTCAAAATCACACGCCGCCTCCGCTTTGATAGCTATATTCAACGAAGACGTCGACCATGCCTTCCTGCAAGAGGCGGATTCCTCTGACGAAGCACTGCTGTCAGCTACAGACCTAGATCTGGACTGGGCGAAGCGAATCGCCAGCGCGATATCAGTACCCGAATCCCCAACCTGGGAGAAGCTCTCTCAAAGGGCTAACCCTGATAGCTCCTCGCCTACCATCACTCTCCCCTCACTCAGCGAGGAGGAGCAGGGAGAGCGCGAGCATAGGATGCGAACACTATTCACTCCAGCACCGTCAATACCAGAGCGCGAACCAAGTCTCAACCCGATCTTCGGCATCCTTCCTCTTATTGGCGGCGGTGTCATCATCTGGGTAGCCATAGCCGTTACGGCGACCTACGGAAATCCAGGCTGGTCAATCCTGTCACCTGCTCCATACATCACCATTGTCGGGGTCGCCGTAGCCTCTCTCGGAAGTTGGCTCACATTCGGTGCACTACTTGGCAACTGGCAGCAGGACCGGCAGTTCCGTAACGCAATGATCGAGTACAGGGAGCAGCAACGGATCTATGAGAATAACCTTCCAACCGAAAAGCAAATAGCTCGTTGGATTCAGAACGACGTAGCAGTCATTGTCGACCGAGCCCTTAAGCGCCTCGGCATAGTAATGGAAGAGCTGCGCAACATAGGGCGCATCACAGATCCGCTCGTCATAGTCGGTCCTGCCGAGCCGCCAAAGACCAAACTAGTGCGACAGCCTCGCGTCGGAGAGGGTTACATCGCATCTCGCTATACTGTGTTTGTCGTGTGCATGGCAGATCAGAAGTTGGGAGCCTACCGCACGACCCTAGACTCCGTCACAGGAAAACGGGAGCCAGAGGAACATACTAGCGAATATCGTTACCGAGATATCGTGTCGGTGAATGTCAGGACCGTTCGACTGGACCTCCCCGCAGACGCAAAAAAGACTGATGAAGCCGAGCCCACATACGCCTTCGTCGACGCCGAGGAGAAAGATACGGTTGCGGAACGCTTCACCCTTGTGGTGCCGGGCGATCGCTTTACTGTGACTACCAAGGTCAGCACCGAAGATGGAAGAGGATCCCGAATCAGTTTCTCCAAGGCAGATCGAGCACTGGCCGCCATCCGTCGCAGGATCGCCGCCAGCACGAGAACAGCCTAGGAAGAGTACTCGACCAGAGGAAGCGACCTTTATCGCGCGGTGGGCAACGTCTTGCATAGTGGACCCTACTACGATCCAGATAAAGAGTAAGCTGCACGCGTCTTACTCAAGAAGTTCAGCGCTGCGATCAGCAAGAGCCCGGCGTCCCACCGCAAATCTCTCATGAAATTCCTGCGCGAAAGATTCCCGACGATAGCGCTGACGAAGTATCCGATCAAGGTCTCCAGCTCTATTGATCAAATCGGTGAGGGATCGGCGTTCGAAGTCGAATGCGGCCATGCCATGCTCTATGGCCGCGTCGAGGTCGCCACGCCGGGCGTGCAAGGCCGATGCGTTCTCGACTGGTGAGACGGCCCCACCCCTGGCCCGGGCAGGCGGAAGAGGGCACCCCGCTGGAGAGATGACAAACGCGACCC
>NZ_JBFAOH010000069.1:0-16643 GCF_040675175.1 Nonomuraea sp. NPDC049649 | reverse complement strand
AATCCCAACCATAAGAATCCGTCAAAAATGACGGGGTTGTGCATCATGCACTGGCTTTTAACACACTGTTGAGTTCTCAAGAAACGGACGCGTACATCCCGTCAAGATCCGTCTCGCGGACCTCTCCGTGGAGGCGCTCCATACGTTTCGTCTCCCGAACTTTACCAGACCGGACGTTTCTCGTCAAACCGCCCGATTCCGGTAGATTCCGGACGCCCCTTCCGAGGCAACCCTTCGAACTTACCCGAACCTTCGGCCTCTGTCCAATGACGCGCACTGATCCAGAACCGGAAGCCGGACTCGTCTGCAGGGATGTGGGGGCGAGATCCGCCCCGCACTGAAAACTCTAGCAGCCCCTCGGAGCCCCGAAGGCCCGATCTCGGTAACGAATAGGCATTCCCACCGTCCGTACCGCTCAAACCCGGAGGGCGGCGAGCTGCTCCTCCAGGCGCGCGATGTCGGCGGCGGCCTGGTCGGCGCGGGCCCGCACCTTGGCCACGACCTGGGCGGGCGCCTTGGCCGTGAACTGCTCGTTGCCCAGCTTGGCGGCCGCCTGGGCGGCCTCCTTGCGGGCGGCGGCGAGGTCCTTCTCCAGGCGCTTGCGCTCGGCCGCCACGTCGATGGCGCCGGCCGTGTCGATCTCCACGGTCACCCCGCGGACGGTCAGCCGGGCCGTCGCCGAGAACGTCTCGGACGGTTCGGTGAGGCGCAGCAGCGAGCGGATCGCCGGCTCCTGCCGCTCCACCGCGCTGCCGGCCAGTGCGAGCCTGGCCGCCACCTTCTGGCCGGGCTTGAGCCCCTGGTCGGAACGGAACCTGCGGACCTCCGTGACGACCTCCTGGAGGGTGGCGATCTCCGCCTCCGCCTGCGGGTCGGTGTAGCGCGAGTCCACCTCCGGCCAGGCGGCCACGACGATCGACTCGGCGCCGGTCAGCGCCCGCCACAGCTCCTCGGTGACGAACGGCACCAGCGGGTGGAGCAGCCGCAGCAGCGCGTCGAGCACATGGCCCAGCACCAGGCGGGTGTGGCCGAGGCCCTCGGCGAGCTGGATCTTGGCCAGCTCCAGGTACCAGTCGCAGACCTCGTCCCACGCGAAGTGGTAGAGCAGCTCGGAGGCCTTGGCGAACTCGAAGTCGTCCAGGGCCGCGTCGGTCGCGGCGATGACGTTCTGCAGCCTCGACAGGATCCACCGGTCGGCGGCGGTGAGCTCGGCGCCGTCGAGGGAGCCGACGGCCGCGCCGTTCATCAGCGCGAACCGGGTCGCGTTCCAGATCTTGTTGCAGAAATTACGCGAACCGGCCGCCCACTCCTCGCTGATGGCCACGTCGGCACCCGGGTTGGCGCCGCGCAGCAGCGTGAAGCGGGTGGCGTCGGCGCCGAAGCGCTCGATCCAGTCGAGCGGGTCGACGACGTTGCCGAACGACTTGGACATCTTCTTGCCGTGCTGGTCGCGGACCATGCCGTGCAGGGCCACCACGCGGAACGGCGGCTCGCCGTCCATCGCGTACAGGCCGAACATCATCATCCGGGCGACCCAGAAGAACAGGATGTCGTAGCCCGTGACCAGGACCGAGGTCGGGTAGAAGCGTTCGAGCTCGGGCGTGCGCTCGGGCCAGCCCAGCGTCGAGAACGGCCAGAGCCCGGAGGAGAACCAGGTGTCGAGCACGTCCGGGTCCTGGACGTAGCCCTCCGGCGGCGTCTCGTCGGGGCCGACGCAGACGACCTCGCCGTTCGGCCCGTACCAGACCGGGATGCGGTGGCCCCACCACAGCTGGCGCGAGATGCACCAGTCGTGCATGTCGTCGACCCAGTCGAAGTAGCGCTTGGCCATCTCCGGCGGGTGGATGCGCGTGCGGCCGTCGCGCACGGCGTCGCCGGCCTCCTTGGCCAGCGGGCCCACGTTCACGAACCACTGCAGGGACAGCCGCGGCTCGATCACGGTCTTGCAGCGCGAGCAGTGGCCGACCGAGTGGAGGTACGGGCGCTTCTCCTCGACGATGCGCCCCTCGGCGCGCAGCGCGGCGACGACGGCCGGGCGCGCCTCGAACCGGTCGAGGCCCTCGAACGGGCCGTGGGCGGTGATGACGCCGCGCTCGTCCATGACGGTCATGGACGGCAGCGAGTGGCGGCGGCCGATCTCGAAGTCGTTGGGGTCGTGGGCCGGGGTCACCTTGACGGCGCCGGTGCCGAACTCCGGGTCGACGTGCTCGTCGGCCACGATCGGGATGCGGCGGCCGGTCAGCGGCAGCTCGACGGTGGTGCCGACGAGGTGCGCGTAGCGCTCGTCGGACGGGTGGACGGCCACCGCGGTGTCGCCGAGCATGGTCTCGGCCCGGGTGGTGGCGACCACGATCTCGTCGGAGTAGCGGATCGAGACCAGCTCGCCCTCGTCCTCGCTGTGCTCCACCTCGATGTCGGACAGGGCGGTCAGGCAGCGCGGGCACCAGTTGATGATGCGCTCGGCGCGGTAGATCAGCCCGTCGTCGTAGAGCTTCTTGAACATGGTGAGGACGGCCCGCGAGAGGCCCTCGTCCATGGTGAAGCGCTCGCGCGACCAGTCGACGCTGTCGCCGAGCTTGCGCATCTGGCCGAGGATCTTGCCGCCGGACTCTTCCTTCCACTCCCAGACGCGCTGGACGAACGCCTCGCGGCCCAGGTCGTGGCGGGACAGGCCCTCCTTGGCGAGCTCGCGCTCGACGACGTTCTGGGTGGCGATGCCGGCGTGGTCCATGCCGGGCAGCCAGAGCGTCTCGTGGCCGAGCATCCGGGCGCGCCGGGTCAGGGCGTCCTGGATGGTGTGGTCGAGCGCGTGGCCGATGTGGAGCGACCCGGTGACGTTGGGCGGCGGCAGGACGATGCTGTAAGGCGTGCGCGAGCTGCCCGGGTCGGCTTGGAAGTAGCCTTCGGATACCCAGCGCTCGTAGCTGCGGGTCTCGACGTCGGCCGGGGTGTACTGGGTGGGCAGCTCTGGCGTTGTCACGGTGACCAATTCTAGGGAGACGGGAAAGGGAAACGCCCCATGGAGGGTCTCCACGGGGCGCTGGCCTTGGCTCGGGGGCCTTAGGCCGACTTCTCGCGTGGAGTGCGCTGCTGCTTGGCGGCTAGCTGGTCGCGGGGTACGAGGGTCGGGATCGCGTGTTCGAGTACGGATTCGCGGGTGATGACTACGCGGGCTACGTCCTGTCTGGAGGGCACCTCGTACATGACGGACTGGAGCACCTCCTCCAGGATGGCGCGCAGGCCGCGGGCGCCGGTGCCGCGCAGGATCGCCTGGTCGGCGATGGCCTCCAGGGCGCCGTCGGTGAACTCCAGCTCCACGCCGTCGAGCTCGAGCAGCTTGCGGTACTGCTTGACCAGGGCGTTGCGCGGCTCGGTGAGGATCTGGATGAGGGCCTCGCGGTCGAGGTTGTGGACCGAGGTGATGACCGGCAGCCGGCCGACGAACTCGGGGATCATGCCGAACTTCAGCAGGTCCTCGGGCATCACGTCGCCGAAGATGTCGGCCGAGTCGGCCTCTTCCTTGGACCGGATGATGGCGTTGAAGCCGATGCCCTTCTGGCCGACCCGCGATTCGATGATCTTTTCGAGGCCGGCGAACGCGCCGCCGCAGATGAACAGCACGTTCGTGGTGTCGATCTGGATGAACTCCTGGTGCGGGTGCTTGCGGCCGCCCTGCGGGGGCACCGAGGCCGTGGTGCCTTCGAGGATCTTCAGGAGTGCCTGCTGGACGCCTTCACCGGAGACGTCGCGGGTTATCGACGGGTTCTCGCTCTTGCGGGCGATCTTGTCGACCTCGTCGATGTAGATGATGCCGGTCTCGGCCTTCTTGACGTCGTAGTCGGCGGCCTGGATGAGCTTGAGCAGGATGTTCTCGACATCCTCGCCGACGTAGCCGGCCTCGGTGAGGGCCGTGGCGTCGGCGATGGCGAAGGGCACGTTGAGCATCTTCGCCAGGGTCTGCGCCAGGAGCGTCTTGCCCGAGCCCGTGGGGCCCAGCAGCAGGATGTTGCTCTTGGCCAGCTCAAGGCCGTCGTCTCTGCCCCGGTCGCCGGACTGCACCCGCTTGTAGTGGTTGTAGACCGCCACCGAGAGCGCCTTCTTCGCCTTGTCCTGACCGATGACGTAGGCGTCGAGGAACTCGTAGATCTCCCTCGGCTTGGGCAGGTTGTCCCACTTGAGCTCGGAGGACTCGGAGAGCTCCTCCTCGATGATCTCGTTGCAGAGATCGATGCACTCATCGCAGATGTAGACGCCTGGACCGGCAATGAGCTTCTTGACTTGCTTCTGGCTCTTTCCACAGAACGAGCACTTCAGCAGGTCTCCCCCGTCGCCGATGCGTGCCACCCCAGATACTCCTTTGCGTGGGACCGCCCTGCTCTCCGCGATCCGTGTCCTCCGGACCCGGTCCGAACCGCTCAGGTTTCGACGTTACCGTCTTCTGGGCCCTCAGTGAGCCCCCTAGCGGCGAGTCGCACCGGAACGTGCCCTCTCGGGCAGCGCTCCGGTGCTTCACGTCTCGTCTAGGAAGCGACGGGCTGAGCTCGCTTCTTCCTCGACGGGATGATGTCATCGATCAGACCATACGCCTTTGCTTCTTCGGCGTTGAGAATTTTGTCGCGTTCGATGTCCTTGCGGACCTCGTCGGCGCTCTTTCCGGCATGTCGGGCCACGATCTCCTCGAGGAGCGTGCGCATGCGGAGGATCTCTCTGGCCTGGATCTCGATGTCGCTTCCCTGGCCGCCGCCCTCGGTGGACGGCTGGTGGATCAGCATCCGGGCGTTGGGCAGCGCGAACCGCTTGCCCGGCGTGCCGCCGGCCAGCAGCACGGCCGCGGCGGACGCGGCCTGGCCGAGGCAGACGGTCTGGATCTCCGGCCGGACGAACTGCATCGTGTCGTAGATCGCCGTCATGGCCGTGAACGACCCGCCGGGCGAGTTGATGTAGATGCTGATGTCGCGGTCGGGATCGAGCGACTCCAGCGTCAGCAGCTGGGCCATCACGTCGTTGGCCGACGCGTCGTCGATCTGCACTCCGAGGAAGATGATGCGGTCCTCGAAGAGCTTGTTGTACGGGTTCATCTCCTTCACGCCGTACGACGTGCGCTCGACGAAGGAGGGGAGAACGTAGCGGCTTTCGATGTTCAACTTCAGCTCCCCCTAGGAGACCGGGCCCTGTGAGGGCACCTGCCGGGCGCTGCGCACGACGTGGTCGATGAAGCCGTAGTCCTTGGCCTCGTCGGCCGTGAACCAGCGGTCGCGATCGGAGTCGCGCTCGATGACCTCGAGCGGCTGCCCGGTGTGGGCGGCGATCCGCTCGGCCAGCATCTTCTTCACGTAGAGCATCTGCTCGGCCTGGATGGCGATGTCGGCCGCGGTGCCGCCGATGCCGCCCGAGGGCTGGTGCATCATGACCCGGGCGTGGGGCAGCGCGTAGCGCTTGCCCTGGGCCCCGGCCGACAACAGGAACTGCCCCATCGAGGCGGCCAGGCCCATGACGACGGTGGACACGTCGTTGGGCACATATTCCATCATGTCGTAGATCGCCATGCCGGCACTGACCGAGCCGCCCGGCGAGTTGATGTAGAGAGTGATGTCGCGCTCCGGGTCGTCGGCGGCCAGGAGCAGCAGCTCGGCGCAGATCCGGTTGGCGATCTCGTCGTTGACCTCCTGGCCGAGCACGATGATCCGCTCGCGCAGCAGGCGCTGGTAAAGCTGATCCTCAAGCCGGAAGGCCGCGCCGTTTTCACGGCCTCGCGACTCAGGCTGGAAGAAGGTCGGCGGGCTGCTCACAGCTTCACCTTCCGATGCGTCGTAATCGATGGGCTTTGCTTGTGACCCTAACGCGCGCCGCCTACAGGTCATGCCCGGTCCCCGGGCTGTTCGCTGACGGCGCATGCCTCAGGTACGCGTGAAGCCCCCGGCCGGCCCGCAGCATCGGGCCGGTCGGGGGCTCCGGACGAGCGTGGGAGTGATCAGGCCTCGGCCTTCTGCTCCTCGGACTCCGCGGGCTCCTCGACGACCTCTTCACCGTTGATCTCGGTGTAGATGGCCTTGAGGTCGACCTCGTTGCCCTCGGTGTCGACGACCTTGGCGGAGTCGGCGAGCACCGCTTTCGCCTTGTCGCGGACGATCTCGACCATGGCCAGCGTGAGCTGGTCGTTGTCGGCGAGGTGCTGGGCCAGCTGGTTGGGCTGGACGCCCATCTCCATGGCGCGGCGGACCACGAAGTTGGTCAGCTCCTGCTCGGAGACGCCGAGCTCCTCGGCCTTGACGATCTTGTCGAGCACGAAGCCGACCTTGATGGCGCGGGCCGAGGTGGTCTCGAACTCGGCGAAGCGCTCCTCCTCCGTCGTCTGGTAGAGGCGGAAGTAGGCGTCGCGGCTCAGGCCGCTCTCGGCGACCTGGTGGTCGAGGTTGTGCTTGCGGGCGTCGATCTCGGCCTTGAGCGCGCTCTCGGGGATCGGGATGTCGATCTTCTCCAGGAGCGTGTCGAGGGCCTTCTCGCGGGCCTGCATCACCTGGTCGATGAGCTTGGTGCGGCGGACCTGCTCGCGCAGGCTGCCCTTGAGCTCCTCCAGCGTGTCGAACTCGCTGGCGAGCTGGGCGAACTCGTCGTCGAGCTCCGGCAGCACCTTCTCCTTGACCGACTTGACGTTGATGATGACGTCGGCCTCCTGGCCGGCGTTCTCACCCCCGACGAGCTCGGTGCGGAAGGTCTTCTCCTCGCCCGCGGACATGCCCACGAGCGCGTCGTCGAGGCCCTGGAGGATCGAGCCGGCGCCGACCTCGTAGGAGACCTCGCTGGCCTGCTGCTCCTCGATGTTCTCGCCGTCGATCTCGGCCCGCAGGTCCATGACGACGTAGTCGCCGGCGGCGGCCGCGCGCTCGACGCCGGTCAGCGTGGCGAAGCGCTGGCGCAGCGCGTCGAGCTGGGCGTCGACGTCGGCGTCGGTGACCGTGGCGGAGTCCACCGTGATCTCGACGCCTTCGTACTCGGGCACGTCGAAGTTGGGACGGATGTCGACCTCGGCGGTGAACTCGATCTGCTCACCGTCCTCGATCTTCGTGACCTCGATGTCGGGCTGGCTGACCGGGAACACGTCGACCTCGTCGACGGCCTGGCCGTAGAGCTTCGGCACCGCTTCGTTGAGGGTCTCCTCCAGCACCACCGCCCGGCCGAAGCGCTGCTCGATGATGCGCGCCGGGACCTTGCCAGGGCGGAACCCGGGGACCCGTACCTGCTGCGCGACCTTCTTGTATGCCGCATCCATGCTCGGGCGCAGCTCGTCGAACGGCACCTCGACAGTGAGCTTCACCCTGGTCGGGCTGAGCTCCTCGACAGCGGTCTTCACGGGGTGGTCTCCTTGATCAAACTTCAGAGTGTTCGCGGGCACGTCCATTTCGGTACGGCTCGCGCGCCGCGCCCACGTAATCGACGCTGGGGCATGCTCCGCTACGGCGGCTCCAAGCGCCAACGGTCAGTCTAGGGCAGACGCGGTAGCTCTCAGAACTCATCCGCGATGGCGCGTAGCAGCTCCACCGTCTCGTCAGGTGTGGTGCTGACGGCGCACAGCCGCTCCATGACCTCCGTGTAGCGATCTACGTCCTCGCGCTTGTCCAGGTAGAGAGCGCTGGCGAGCTGTTCGACGTAGATCACGTCGGGCAGCTCGGTGTCCGCGAAGCGCAGGATGGTGAACGCGCCGCCTTCCGCGCTGTGCCCGCCGAAGCTGAACGGCATGACCTGGATCGTGATGCTCGGCTGGCGCATGAGGTCGATCAGGTGCTCGATCTGGGCCCGCATCACCTCGGCGCCGCCGATGGGCCGGCGCAGCGCGGCCTCGTCGATCACCGCCCAGAAGACGGGACTGTCGGGCCTGTCGAACATCCGCTGGCGCTCCAGCCGCAGGTCGACCCGGCGGGAGATCTCCTCGGGCGAGAGCCCGGCCGATCCGGCCGTGACGACCGCGCGCGCGTACTCCTTGGTCTGCAGCAGCCCCGGGACGAACTGGACCTCGTACGTCCTGATCCGGGTGGCGGCCTCCTCGAGGCCGACGTACGCCTGGAACCAGGTGGGGAGGATGTCGTTGAAGCGGTGCCACCAGCCGGGCTCGTTCGCGCTGGCCACCAGGTCGAGCACGGCCTCGCGCGCCTCGTCGTCGGTGACCCCGTACAGCGTCAGCAGATCCGCGACGTCCCGCTCCTTGAAGCCGACCCGGCCGAGCTCCATGCGGCTGATCTTGGACTCGGAGCCCCTGATGAGGTGCCCCGCCTCCTCGCGGCTGACGCCCTTGCTCTCCCTCAGTCTGCGGAGTTGGGAGCCCAGAAGGATGCGCAGCGCCGTAGGGCCGGAACCCGGTTGGTTCTGCGTCACTCTGCCTCCTATCAAGCGTCCGCCCCACACAGTGACACCACATCGCCTGGTATGACAAGGTCTCAGCCCGGTGTCCGATTTGGAACTCCGCGCGACCACCCCCCATGCTGGTGCACATTGCACCTGCACGTGCATTCGGGTCTTGCAGCGGCCCCCGCTCGTGACCCATGATGGCTTAGTGCATTCTGGGCAAAACTTGCACTAGGGCGATGGCAACTGGGAGGTTACGGCGGGATGGTGGAGGACCCTCTGGCCGTGGCCGACTGTCTTCAGATCAAGCGTGAGATGGGCTTCGACCAGTTGCTCACTTCGGCCAAGCCGTACACCACCGCGTGTCCCCTCCCCTTTCAGGCCGACTCGGTCAAGACGGCCAGGGACGTCACCCGTTCGACGCTCGACCGCTGGGGTCTGTCAGAGCTGGGCGACGACGCGGCCCTGGTGGTCTCCGAGCTGGTGACGAACGCCGTCAGATACGGCGTGTACGCGCACGGCGCGCACGAGATCACCCTGCTGCTGATGCGGGTGGACCCCCACGTGCTGCTGGCCGTCACCGACCCCAGCGACGACGTGCCGCGGCGCAAGGAGCCCGACTTCATCTCCGAGAACGGCCGCGGGCTCTACATCGTGGAGACCTACAGCCAGTGCTGGGGCTGGGACCCGCTGGCGCGCGGCGGCAAGGCCGTCTGGGCGCTCTTCCACGCCGGCGCCTGACGGGGTCAGGAGCCGCGGCGGTCCAGGAAGAACGACGCGGCCAGGCAGAGCAGCGCCATCACGCAGAGGAACGCCACCAGCCCTCGCCCGTCCACGACGAACGCGGTCACCACGAACACCACGGCCGCGCCCGCGGCGAGCGAAGAGGTCTTCACAGGGGCATTGTGCCGTATGGCCCGGAACGGGCGGGTAGGCCGCCACGTCAGTGCATCGAGATGTGGACGTGGTCGTAGTGGTTCTCGGTGATGCTGCCGCGGTCGGACATGCCGCGCCAGCCCGAGCCGTGGTTGATGCGCTGCTTCCAGATCACGTACTTCACGCCCAGCTTGGCGCGGTTCTTGATGGCCCAGTCGGCGATGCGGTCGCCGAGCGCCGAGTTGGCCGGCGTCGGCATGGTGCCGCCGACGCTCATCATGAAGTCACAGGCCCGGCCCAGCGGGTGCTCGCCGCTCGATCCGGACCGGAAGCAGCCCACGGTGTACGGCAGGGCGAAGTTCTTGGCGATCTCGGTCTTCATCAGCCGGGTGCGCGGCGTGATGTTGTCGGGGCCTGACGGGAGCTGCGGCGCCCAGGTGCCGTCGGAGCGGCGGCCGGTGGCGAACGGCACCAGGTCCTCCAGTTTCTTCTGGATGTCCTTGATGACGCCCTCGGCCTCCTTGCGCTGACCGGCCACCTCGGCGGCGTCGGCCGCGATCTCCTCGGCCAGCGCCGCGGCCTCGTCGGCCGCCCTCTTGCGCTCGTCGCGGGCCTTGGCCACCTTGGCGACCTGGGCCTGCTGCTCGGCGGTGAGCTGCTCCAGCAGGGCGACGCTGCGCCCGTCGGGCAGCGTCATCATGCTGGGAAGCCGCATGCCTCCGCCGTTCTGGTACTGGAGCTGGGCCAGCTCGGCCACCCGGTCCTCGGCGGCGGCGAGCGTCTTCTCGGCCGTGGCCAGCCGCTCCTCGGCCGCCTCGGCCTTCTTGCGGGCCTCGGCCAGCTCGACGCGCTTGAGGTTGTAGCGCTCGATCAGCTTGTCGACTTTCGTGTTGAGCTGCTTCAGCTCTTTGCGGAGCTGCGCCTCGGTGGGCTTGGGCTCCGCGGCGGCGGGCGCCGCCGTCACGAACGTCGTCAGGAATGGGGTGAACATCACCGCCGCAGCGGTGATCCAACCCATGGCACGGTGCGCGGGGGACGCTGCCGCCACGTAATAAGGTCCTCTCCCTCTGCCTGCCGGGTTAGCTGACGGGTTCGGGCACGGGAGCGCTCCCTACCACCGAAGTGGATTCACCCCAGGTGCGGTGGGTCCCCGGCTCCCGGGCCACTCGCCCGGGATTAGGCATGTCCGCACGGCGGATTAAGGCCGTGCTGGAAAGGGATAGTAGTGGTAGATCACGAGTAATGCCACCTAAATGGAAATCTTTTAGTGATCTACCTGTGATCGAATCATGCGCGCGGCCTCCTCCGGCAGCACGTCGTTGACGAACGCGCCCATGGCCGACTCCGAGCCCGCCAGATACTTCAGCTTGCCCGGCGCCCGCCGGATGCTGAACAGCTCCAGGTGCAGGTAGGCCAGCTCGCGGTCCTGCCGGACCGGCGCCTGGTGCCAGGCCGAGATGTACGGCATGGGCACCCCGAACAGGCCGTCCAGGGCGCGCAGCACCGAGGTGTAGAGCGGGGCGAACGCGGCACGCTCGGCCCCGGTCAGCGCGGCCAGGTCGGGCACCTGCCGGTGCGGGTAGAGGTGCACCTCGAACGGCCAGCGCGCGGCCGCCGGCACGAACGCCGTCCACAGCTCGTTGGCCGCCACCACCCGCTCCCCGGCCTCCCGCTCGGCGGCCAGCACGTCCGCGAACAGGTTGCGCCCCGGCTTACGCCCGGCGTACCGCCGCGCCGCGCCGAGCTGCAGCTTGGTGCGGGGCGTCACGTACGGGTACGCGTAGATCTGCCCGTGGGGGTGGAAGAGCGTGATGCCGATCTCCTCGCCCCGGTTCTCGAAGCAGAAGACCTGCTCGACGCCCTCCAGCGCGGACAGCTCGGCCGTACGGTCGGCCCAGGCCTCCATGACCAGCTCCACCTGGTCGTCGGAGAGCTGGGAGAACGACGAGTCGTGTGCCGAGGTGAAGCAGACCACCTCGCACCGCCCCACACCGGGGCGGACCTCGCTCAGGCCGCCGACATCCTCATAAGTCCCGAAATTTCCGGAGAAGGAGGGGAAGCGGTTCTCGAACACCACCACGTCGTAGTCGTACGCCGGAATCTCCGACGCCCGCGTGTCCGTCGACGGGCAGAGCGGGCACTCGTCGGGCGGCGGCAGGAACGTCCGGGTCTGCCGGTGACCGGCGATCGCGATCCACTCCTCCGTCAGCGGGTCGTAGCGCAGCTCCGACGCCGGCGGCCGGGGGTCGAGCGGCCGCTTGTCGACCGCGCCGCGGTCGGCGCCGTCGTCGCGGTCGAAGTAGATGATGTCCCGGCCGTCGGCCAGCTGGGTGATGGTTCGCTTCACGCCGCCCCCTCCGTGATGATCAATTCTCCGGCCCTGTCGGCCAGCTCCCTGCGCGCCTCCTCCGGCAGCCCCGCGTCGCTGATCACCACGTCGGCCTCCGACAGCTCGGCGATGGTGCTGATGCCGACGGTGTTCCACTTGGTGTGGTCGGCCGGCACCACGAGCCGGCTCGCGGCGGCGATCAGCTCCCGGTCGGTCTCGGACTCCAGCAGGTTCGGTGTGGTGAATCCGGCGCGCACGCTCATGCCGTGCACGCCGAGGAAGAGCGTGTCGACGTGCAGGCGGCGGATCGCGGCCACCGCGACCGGGCCGACGAGCGCGTCGGAGGGCGTGCGCACGCCGCCCGTGAGCACGACCGTGCGGTCGGCGCGGGGGTTGCGGTGGAAGACCTCGGCGACCGGGATCGAGTTGGTGATCACGGTGAGCTCGGGCACGCCGATGAGGTGGTGCGCCAGCTGCCACGTGGTGGTGCCGGCCGACAGGGCGACCGCGGTGCCGGGGCGCACGAGCTGGGCCGCGCGGCGCGCGATCACCTCCTTCTCCTGCTGCTGCCTGGCCGACTTGGCGGTGAAGCCGGGCTCCTCGGTGGAGCCGGGGCCGATCGCGGTGGCGCCGCCGTGCACCTTCTCCAGCAGCCCCCGGTCGGCGAGCACCTCGAGGTCGCGGCGGATGGTCATGTCGGAGACGCCGAGCTCGCGTACGAGGTCGGCCACCCGGACAGCACCCTGGCTGCGCACGCGTTCGAGGATCGCCTGCTGACGCTGCTGTGCGAGCACTCCCCCACCCCTTCCAACAGATTCCACCAAATTATGACATGAAAATGTTGAGGATTGTGAGGTTGTTCCGGAGGTCCGATGGGGATTGACGTTCCGTCCGACCCCGTACACCGACCTTCGAGAGGATGAGCGGATGGCCAAGCGCGCCCGCAAAGCGAAAGCACGCAAGAAGAAGAAGGCCAACCACGGCAAGCGCCCCAACGCCAACTGACGGAACGCGCCGCCCGCGGCGCGGGCGGCGCGTCCTCACTCACACCGGCAGGCCGTCCAGGGCCTCGTCGATGCGCTCCTGCGGCAGCGCGAAGTCCTCCATCTCGCCCGACAGGTAACGCTCGTACGCCGACAGGTCGAAGTGGCCGTGCCCGCAGAGCGCCGTCAGGATCACCTTCTCCTCACCGCTCTCCTTGCAGCGCAGCGCCTCCGCGATGGTCTCGGCCAGCGCGTGCGTCGGCTCCGGCGCGGGCAGGATGCCCTCGGTCCTGGCGAAACGGACCCCCGCCTCGAAGCACTCCGTCTGCGAGCGGGTGACCGCCTCGAACATGCCCAGCTCGTACATGTGCGACAGCAGCGGCGACATGCCGTGATATCGCAGCCCGCCCGCGTGGATCGGGTCCGGCACGAAGTCGTGGCCGAGCGTGTGCATCTTCATCAGCGGGGTGAGTCCCGCCGTGTCGCCGAAGTCGTAGGCGTAGCGGCCGCGGGTGAACGACGGGCACGCCTCCGGCTCGACCGCCCGGATGACCGGGTCGATCTTCCCCGCCAGCTTCTCGCGCAGGAACGGGAAGACCAGGCCGCCGAAGTTCGAGCCGCCGCCGGTGCAGCCGACGATCACGTCCGGCATCTCCTCCAGCTGCGCCAGCGCCTCCTCGCCGATCACCGTCTGGTGCAGCAGGACGTGGTTGAGCACCGACCCGAGCGCGTAGCGGGTGTCGTCGGCCGACGCGGCGGCCTCGACCGCCTCGCTGATCGCGATACCCAGGCTGCCCGGCGAATCCGGGTTTCCGGCCAGCACCTTGCTGCCGGCCTGCGTCACGGGTGACGGGCTCGCGTGCACGGTCGCCCCGTACACCCGCATCAGCCCCGAACGGTACGGCTTCTGGTCGTACGAGGCGCGCACCATCCAGATCTCGCACTCCAGGCCGAACTGGGCGCAGGCGAAGGCCAGCGAGCTGCCCCACTGACCGGCGCCCGTCTCGGTGGTGAGCCTGCGGACGCCCTCCTTGGCGTTGTAGTACGCCTGAGGGACGGCCGTGTTCGGCTTGTGCGAACCGGCCGGGGAGACGCCCTCGTACTTGTAGTAGATGCGGGCCGGCGTGCCCAGCGACTTCTCCAGCCTGCGGGCCCGCATCAGCGGGGTCGGCCGCCACAGCCGGTAGACGTCGAGCACCTCCTGTGGGATGGGCACGAACCGCTCCTGGCTGACCTCCTGACCGATGAGCTCCATCGGGAACAGCGGCGCCAGGTCATCGGGACCGATCGGCTCCCGCGTCGCCGGGTGGAGCGGCGGAGGCGGCGGCGCGGGCAGATCGGGAACGATGTTGTACCAGTTGCTCGGGATCATCGTTCCAGTGTGCTCTCGCCGCCGGTCACGAATCCAGTCTTGTCAGCCGGCGCGCTCGGCCGCCACCAGGCGGCGCACCTCCGGCACGACCTCCTCGGCGAACCTGGTCAGCTGCTCCCGCTGGTCGCCCTCCGGCCACAGGATGAACGTGTCCATCCCGTAGCCCACCGCCAGGTCGGTCAGCTCGTCCACCCACTGGTCCGCCGGGCCCTTGAGGAAGCCCTCGCTCGCGCCGCCGGTGATCGTGCCGTTGACGTTGTAGAGCCGGCGCACGTCCCGCGGCTTCCTGCCCGCCTCCTCGGCGGCCTCGTCGATGCGCGCGTGCAGCTCCGGCAGCCGCTCCGGCGGCGCCCACGTCGAGGACGGCAACCACCCGTCGGCCGCCCTGCCGGTGAGCGCCAGCGCCCGCGGCCCGCCGACGCCGAGCCAGATCTCCATCGGGTGCGCGGGCTCCGGGCCCGCCTGGGCGCCCTTGAGCCGGTAGTGCTCGCCGTCGAACCGCAGGTTGCGCTCGCCGCTCCAGATCGCCCTGACGACCGCCACGGCCTCCTCCAGCGCGCCGATCGCCTCGCCCGGGGTGCGCCGCGCTCCCCCGTACGCCTCGATCGCGTCCCAGAACGCGCCCGCGCCCAGCCCCAGCTCCACCCGGCCGCCGCTGAGCAGGTCGAGGCTGGCCGCCGCCTTGGCGAGCACGGC
Organism: Nonomuraea sp. NPDC049649; assembly: GCF_040675175.1. NCBI lineage: Bacteria > Bacillati > Actinomycetota > Actinomycetes > Streptosporangiales > Streptosporangiaceae > Nonomuraea > Nonomuraea sp. NPDC049649. The sequence continues at coordinate 2,047 of NZ_JBFAOH010000069.1, read as the reverse complement.
GGGCTGCCGCATCGGCAGGCTGGCCACGTCCGGGAAGACCCGCACCTGCTCGGTGGCGGTGACGATCACGCTCAGCAGCGTCCACGTCTCGACGTAGCGGCGCTGGTACGGATGGTCCTGCACGCCGATCAGGTCCAGCCCCAGCCGGTCGGCCAGCCCCGCGTACTCCACCAGCGGATCATCCGCGTACGGCACGAGAAAGTAACCGAACTCCAGGGGACGCCCGTAATCACTCATAGCCGTCATCTACCCGCGTTCCGCCCGCCCTCGACCACCGCGAGCCGATCCGGGTGATCCGCCCGCACCACCACGTCCGCCACCTCCTGCGGGCGCACCTCACGCTCGTACCGCGCGAACGCCGGCAACCGCCACCGCTCCTCCTCGGGCGTACGGCGCTCCAGCGCACCCGCCGACAGCCACACGTGCACGGCCAGCTCGACAGGCAGCCCCCGGCCCAGCAGCAGCGGGCCGTCGAGCAGCAGCACCCCGCCAGGCGGCAGCGTCCGGTACGGCAGCCGGAAGGACCGGTCGGCGGCGCTGTCCCACAGCGCCGGCAGCACCCTGCCCGACCCTCCCGGCTCCAGCGGCTCCAGCACCTCGCGCAGCAGCGCTTTCGTGTCGAGCCACTCGTCGTAGAACACGTCCGGATCCGTACGCCCGAACTCCAGCCGCAGCGACGCCGGCCGCAGGAAATCACCCGCCGACACCCGCAGCACCTCACGCCCCCGCACCCGCAGCGGCGCGACCAGCCGATCGGCCAGCTCACCCGGCCGGGCCACGTCAGCCCCGTCGACGGCCACCCGCACCCACGCCCCGCCCGGCCACCCCGCGATCCTGTCGGCGAGCTCCTCGGCCAGCGCCTCGCCCGAAATCGGTCGTACCCGCATCACCCGAGCCTACGAACAGCGAGGCCCAGGCCCGGGATCGTCTCCCCGGCCTGGGCCTTCGCCATATGGAGCGGACGACGGGAATCGAACCCGCGTAGCTAGTTTGGAAGACTAGGGCTCTACCATTGAGCTACGTCCGCGCGCGGACCGGCCGCAGTCTGGTCTAGACTGCATCCGGTCGTCAGGGCGTAAGCGTACCGGAGTCCCGGCGTGCATGCGTACCCGACGCTACGGGGCGTGGCGCAGCTTGGCAGCGCGCTTGCTTTGGGAGCAAGAAGTCGCAGGTTCAAATCCTGTCGCCCCGACCAGCTCAAAGGCCCCTCCCGATTCGGAAGGGGCCTTCTGCGTGACTAACTGAGTGACTAAGGCTCCGAACCGCCCTCGAAGATGCGGTCCATGGCCACGGCACCGGCCTGGAGTACGGGCCGGATCTGCTTCCGGTAGACGGCCTCGGTCACGGCCGTGCTGCTGTGGCCGACGAGCCGCGAGATCTCCTCAAGCGGGATGCCGTTGTCCGAAAGCAACGAGACGAAGCTGTGGCGCAGCTCCTGTGGCGTCCAATGCGCCGGATCGAGCCCTGAGCATCGCTGACGAGTTTGCGGAAGGCCAGCGGACGTTCCGAGGCGTCTAAGGGCGTTCCCGAAGACCAGGCCGTCCGGGCACGACACGTCGCCCTGCTCCCCCCACACCATCAAACGCCTCTGAGCCCGTGGGCAGCTCCAGCGGACACCTTCACTTGCGGTCAGGGTGTCGCCCTGTCACATAGGTAAATCTCGTGAAGAGACCGCATCTTTGCGTACATGACCCGCGCCAGTGGACTCATGGTGGCCCATCGCGCGTCAATAGTCGTTTCCGCCAAGGCTGCCGGGTCTTCCCAGGGTGCTGTCAGGAGCTGGTCGCGAGTCAGGTTGCTGCACCGAGCCGGATTGATGTCTCGAAGCAGTTCCGCGATGGCACGCCCTGCTGCATCGATGCCCCAACACTCAAGGGGAACCCGATCTTTCAAATCATGACAGTCCAGACAAGTGGCTACTCTGCGGGTTCCCCCGGCCGTTCTAGGCACCGGTGTCGACGACGCGTGAATACTGACCCCCAGGCGACGGCCGAAATCTGACCCCCCTTGCAGTTCACTCTGGAGGGTGATCAAGGTGGAGGACTGG
>NZ_JBFAOH010000068.1:0-17286 GCF_040675175.1 Nonomuraea sp. NPDC049649 | reverse complement strand
AAGATCACCGATGCGGATCGGATCCTGGCCACCGTGCTGGCCGGACGCCAACTATGCGATCAACAATCCCTGGCCGACCTGTTCGGCGTCAGCCGTGGCACCATCCGCAACGCCATTGACGACGTCCAGCCCCTGCTCGACCAGTACGGCTATCGCATAACACCCGGCACTCGCCGCTTCGGCACCGCCGACGATGTCCTCGCTTTCGTGAAAGCCCACCCAGACGAATCGCCACGTTGATTCTTTACAGCTTCAGTGCGCCCGGCACCGCTGCCAGGACGCGCCGGGCAGCGTCGCGGCGATCGCATCGCGCAACCCGGCATGACAGTCGGAGATCACCAGCGCGACGCCGGACAGGCCGCGGGCGACTAGGCCGCGCAGGAACGCCAGCCAGCCGGCCCCGTCCTCGGACGAGACCACGTCGATGCCGAGGATCTCCCGGTGCCCGTCGGCGTTGACCCCGGTCGCCACCAGCGCGTGCACGTTCACCGTACGGCCGCCCTCGCGCACCTTCTGCGTCAGCGCGTCGATCCACACGAACGTGTACGGCCCGGCGTCCAGCGGCCGGCTACGGAAGTCGGCCACCATCTCATCCAGCTCCCGGGCCATCACCGACACCTGCGACTTCGACAACCGGGTGACGCTGAGTTGCTCGGCCAGCTTCTCCACCCGCCGGGTCGACACCCCCAGCAGGTAGGAGGTGGCCACCACCGAGGCCAGCGCGCGCTCGGCCCGCCGCTGCCGCTCCAGCAGCCATTCGGGGTAGTACGACCCGTGCCGCAGCTTCGGAATCGCCAGGTCAACCGTGCCCGCGCGGGTGTCCCACTGGCGGCGCCGGTAGCCGTTACGCGAGTTGCCGGGCTAACGCGGCGCGGACCACCAGCCGCAGCTCCGAGGCGTCGGCGTGGCCGTCGTCGGCCTGTTCGGGCGGCCGGTCGGTGGACACCTCGGTCGCCGTGCCGGACCGCCGCCACCAGCTCACCTGCTCGTGGTACATGGCGCGGCGGACGTAGCCCTCGATGGCGGCCGGGTCGCGCAGCCTGGTCAGCCGGGCCGCCGTCTTGGCCAGCGCCGACTGCACCAGGTCCTCGGCGGCCTGACGGCTTCCCGTCAGCAGGTAAGCGGTGCGGAACAGAGCTCCGGAGCGTTCGACGACGAACGCCCGGAACTCTTCGTGAAGATCTGGACCCACCCTGCCTCCTGCCTGTCACCCGGGAAGGACGCGGGGAGGCCGCCGAACTATGCCGGGCGGCCGGACGGGTCAGTCGAGGTGCTGCTCCAGTGAGGCGAGTTTGCTGTTCATGGCGTCCGTCACGCCGGGGCGCAGGTCGGCCTTGAGGACGAGACCGACCCGGGGAGCGACCTCCGCCACCGCGTCGACGGCCCGCTTGACCACGTCCATCACTTCGTCCCAATCGCCTTCGACGGTGGTGAACATGGCGTCGGTGTGGTTGGGCAGCCCGCTCTCCCGTACCACCTTGACGGCGCGGGCGACGGGCTCGGCGACTCCTTCGCCGACGCCGAGCGGGGTGATGGAGAATGCGACGATCACGACGGGCCCTCCCGAAAGCTCCTGGCGCGGCCGGTCCGCGCCGACACGAACGTGGCCGGCGGCGGTCGGCGTGCAGACGACGGAGCCGACCTGGCGCCGGAGTTTCCGAGCTTACTGACGGGAGGGCTGCCCGGTCGGCGCCGGTGGTCACATGTGCAGGTGCTCGTCCTCTGCCTCTTCTTCGTCCTCGGCCGGGCCCTCGGAGGGCTCGACGCCGAGCATGGCCTCGCGGGGCTCGATGTCGTCGATGTGGTCGACGAGCTGGAGGACGTGCTCGGGCTCGATCAGCCACTGCAGGGCGGAGGCGCCGGTCTCGTCGGATCGGACCAGTTCGGCCTGCTCGGTGCGCTCCTCGTCGGTCAGTTCGGCCTCGGGGTGGCGGATCTCCGCCAGGGCCGCCGCCTGGAGGGCGTTCACGTCGAGCACTTCGACCGTCAGCTCGACCGTGAGTCGTAGGAATTTCTGTGCGTCACTCATGGGATGAGCCTAGGGCAGCTTCCACTCCACGGGGGCCGCGCCTTGCTGGACGAGCAGCTCGTTCGCGCGGCTGAACGGACGGGAGCCGAAGAAGCCGTTGCGGGCCGAGAGCGGCGACGGGTGGGCGGACTCGATCCGCGGCACGGAGCCCAGCATGGGGGCGAGGTTGCGCGCGTCGCGGCCCCACAGGATGGCCACCAGCGGCTTGCCGCGCGCGACGAGGGCGCGGATGGCCTGTTCGGTGACTTCTTCCCAGCCCTTGCCGCGGTGGGAGGCGGGCTTGCCGGGCATCACGGTCAGCACTCTGTTGAGCAGCAGCACGCCCTGGTCGGCCCAGGGGGTGAGGTCGCCGTTGGCGGGCCGGGGCAGGCCGAGGTCGGTCTCCATCTCCTTGTAGATGTTGACCAGGCTGCCGGGCAGCGGCCGCACGTCGGGGGCGACGGAGAAGGACAGCCCGACGGGGTGGCCCGGGGTGGGGTACGGGTCCTGACCCATGATCAGGACTTTGACGTCGTCGAAGGGCTGGGTGAAGGCGCGGAGCACGTGGGCTCCGGCCGGGAGGTACTGTCTGCCTTCGGCGATTTCTTTGCGGAGGAAGTCGCCCATGTGGGCGATGCGCTCGGCCACGGGCTCCAGCGCGCGGGCCCATCCGGCTTCGACGACTTCGTGCAGGGGACGTCCGGCCATGGCCGATGAGCTTAGTCAGGTCTGGTGCGCGACGCGTACTGAAAGCGGAGAAATGATCACGAAGGGCGGGCGCCCGCGCCCCCGCGGGATGCGGGCGCCCACCCGTGACTCACTTGACCGAGCCGGCCATCATGCCCTGGACGAAGTAGCGCTGGAACGCGAAGAACAGGACCAGCGGGATGATCAGCGACAGGAAGGCGCCGGACGAGAGGATGTCCATGTTGGTGCCGAACTGCCGCATCTGGGACTGGAGGTACTTGGTCATCGGCTGGTTCGCCGCGTCGGCGAAGACCAGGGCGATGAGCATGTCGTTCCACACCCAGAGGAACTGGAAGATGCCCAGCGACGCGATGGCGGGCTTGCCCAGCGGGAAGACCACCGACACGAAGATCCGCCACTCCGGCGCGCCGTCCATCCGCGCCGCCTCCAGCAGGGAGGCGGGGATGCCGATGAAGAAGTTCCGGAGCAGGAAGATCGCGAAGGGCAGGCCGAACGCGACGTGGAACAGCACCACGCCGGGGATGGTGCCGAAGATCCCGGCCTGGCCGTAGAGGGCGGCCACGGGGATCAGCGCGATCTGGATGGGCACGATGAGCAGCCCGACCACGACCAGGAACAGCAGGTCCCGGCCGGGGAACTCCATCCAGGCGAACGCGTAGGCGGCCATCGCCGCGATGCCGATCACCAGGATCGTGGTCGGCACCGTGATGGCGACCGTGTTCCAGAAGGAGGCCCCGAAGCCGCCCGCCAGCAGGTTGCCGTAGTTGGCGATGGTGATCTCGGCCGGCTTGGTGAAGATCGTCCACCAGCCCTCGGCGTTGTTCACCTCGGTGGTGCGCAGCGAGACCACGAGCAGGCCCAGCGTGGGCACCAGCCAGAACAGGCCGAGCAGGATCATCAGCACCTGGACGAGGCCGCTGCCCAGGCGGTCGACGATGCGCCCGATCAGGTTTCTCCGCGGCGCGCCGGCGTGGCTGCGCGCCGGTGCCGTAGCCGTCGCCGTCGTCATGAGTCGCCCCTCTTGAACCTGCGGATATTCATGATCATGAAGGGCAGGACCAGGATGAGCAGGAAGACGGCGAGCGCGCTGCCGAGTCCCTGGTTGTTACCGCCGCCGAACGCGACCCGCCACATCTCCAGCGCGATCACGTTCGCCTCCGGCTGGACCGACGGCGGTGCGATGATGAACACCAGGTCGAACACCTTCAAGGTATTGATGATCATCGTCACGAAGACGACGAGCAGTACCGGCGACAGCAGCGGCACCGTGATCTTCCGGAACACCTGCCATTCGCTGGCGCCGTCGATGCGGGCCGCCTCCAGCGCGTCACGCGGGATGGCCGCCAGCCCCGCCGCGATCAGCACCATCGCGAACCCGGCCCACACCCAGACGAACGCGCCGATGATCGCCGGTGTGATCAGCGTCGGGCCGAGCCAGGTCAGGCCGTTGTAGGCGGCCGTGAAGTTGTCCGCCGGGAGTCGTACGACATAGGAGCCTTCGGGCAGGTCGTCGAAGCGGAACGTGCCGTCGGCGGCCGTCGTGGTGGTCGCCGCCACCTCGCCGTCGCTGACCGCCTCCACCGTCATCCCCGGCAGGCCCTTCTCGGTGGCGTCCGGCTGGCCGTTCACGCCGCCTCCGCCCGGAGTGAAGTCGAACCAGACGGTGCCCGACAGCCCGTCGCCGCCGGTCGCCGCGACCGCCGGTTCGGCGTCGGCGGGCAGCACCTCCTGCTTGACCCCCACGATGGGGATCAGCACGGGCTGACCGGCCGCCGCGGGCTGCTTGGTGACGACCGCGCCGTCCTCCTCGGCCGCCACCGGCGACTCGTCGCCCTCACGCGGCCGCGCGTCCGGGTAGCCCTGCGAGGAGGAGAACGTGTCGTGCACCACGGTCATGATGGCATTGGCCAGGCCCTTGTCCGGGTCCTCGTCGTACACGAGGCGGAAGATGACGCCGGCGGCCATCAGCGAGACGGCCATCGGCATGAAGACGATCAGCTTGAACGCGGTCGCCCACCGGATCCGCTCCGTCAGCACGGCGAAGATCAGGCCGAGTGTGGTGACCACGAGGGGGGCGACGATCACCCAGATGAGGTTGTTGCGGACGGTCCGCAACGTGCCCTCGTCGCTGAAGATCGTGCCGTAGTTCTCCAGGCCGACGAAGACTCCGCCGGTGCTGTCGTACAGACTGCGGACGATCGAGTAACCGATCGGGTAGACCACCCAGATGCCGAGGAGCAGGGCGGCCGGCAGCAGGAAGAGGAGGGCGATCGTGGGTGACGGGCCGAGGCGTCGTCGTGGGCGGGGGGTATCAGCCGGTCCCGAGGTAGGCCCGCCCGTGGAGTCCACGGGCGGGTCCTGGGGGCCGTCCAACCTTTCGGTCACGGCCATCCCTCTTTACTTCCAGGCCTTCTCGGCCTCGGCCTCCAGCGCCTCCTGGGCGCCCTTGACGTCGCTCGGGTCGCGCAGGAAGTCCTGCAGGACCTTCCACTGACCCTTGCCGTCGGTGCCGCCGAAGGCGCTCGGCGCCAGGTCGGACATGTCGTAGCGGACCGACTCACCGGCCGAGACGATGGTCTGGCCGAGCTGCTTGGTCATCTCGTTCGGGTAGTTGTCGGGGGAGACGTTCCGGTTGGGGGAGAGGTAGCCGGGGAGCTTGGCCCAGATCTCGCCGCCCTCCTTGGAGGCCAGGAACTGCAGCAGCGCCATGGCGCCGGGGGAGTCCTTCATGGCCACCGCGACGTCACCGCCGAGCACGACCGGCGTGGTGTCGCCGACCTTCGGGAACGGGAAGTACTTGGCCTGCTCGCCGACCTTGGCGCCCGACTCCTCGGCCGTGACGGCGACGAAGTCGGCCTCGATCACCATCGCGGCGTCCTTCTCGCCGTAGACCTTGGTGACGCAGGTCGGGAAGTCGGTCTGCAGCGCGCCGGAGCTGCCGCCCGCGACGAACTCCTTCTTGCCGGCGATCTGCGCGATCTTCTCCAGGGCCTCGGTCACGCTGGGGTCGGTCCAGGGGATCTCGTGCTTGGAGAGCTGGTCGTACTTCTCGGGGCCGGCCGTGGACAGGTAGACGTTCTCGAACAGGTCGGTCAGCGTCCAGCCGGAGGCGCCGCAGAAGGAGAACGGCGCGGTGCCGGAGTCGGCGATGGTCTGCGCGGCCGTCACCAGCTCGTCCCAGGTGGTCGGCGGCTGCACGCCGGCCTCCTCGAAGGCGTCGGCGCGGTACCAGACCAGCGACTTGTGCGCCGCCTTGATCAGGACGCCGTACACCTGGCCGTCGGCGGAGCCGAGCTCCTTCCAGTAGTCGGTGTAGTTGGCGTCGATCTCCTTGGTGACGTCCTCGGTGAGCGGCTTTAGCGCGCCCTGCTGGGCGTACTGCTGGACCAGGCCGGGCTGCGGCAGGATGGCCACGTCGGGCGGGCTGCCGCCCTGGATGCGGGGGCCGAGGTAGGCGCCGGTGTCCTCACCGGTGGAGGCGTAGGTGACCTTCGCGCCGGTCTTGTCGGAGAAGGCCTTGAGCACCTGCTCGAAGTTCTTCTGCTCCTCGCCGGTCCACTTGGCCGCCACTTCGAGCGTGACGCCTTCGAGCGTCTTGGCGCCGCCGTCCTCGGTCGCGGCGGGGGCGTCCGAGGGCTGGGAGGTGGTGGGGGCGTTGCCGCAGGCGGCTACCGCCAGCGCCAGCCCGGCCAGGATCGCTGCTGCTCTGCCTTTTCGCATTGGCTGCCTCACTGGGTTCGGATGATTTCTTCGAGTTCGGCTCTCAACGAGGCCGCGACGTCGTCGGCGGACTCGCCGGTCGGGGGGTTGAGCGCTTTGGCGACCGTGCTCGCGATCACCAGACTGAGCTGGTTGTAGTGCGGGCTCGCCGCGCGTGGCTCGGCGGCGAGGATGCTCTCCTTGAGTACGGGCAGGTACGGGAAACGCTCGATGAGCTCGGGGTCGTCGTAGAGCTCGGTCCACACCGGGGGGAAGGAGCCTTCGGTGAGGACCCGGCGCTCGTTCTCCAGGCTCGTGAAGTAACGGATGAACTCCGTCGCGGTCTGCTGGTGCTGCGAGTAGGCGCTGATGGCCAGGTTGATGCCGCCCAGCGAGCTGGTGCCCGGCCCGTCGGGGCCCGGCAGCGTGGTGACCGCGACCTTGTCGCCGAGCCTGCTCCTGGCCGGGCCGTAGGCGTGCGGCCAGTTGCGGGCGAAGGCGAGCCGGCCTTCCTGGAAGGCCAGTCTGGACTCCTCCTCCTTGTAGTCCAGCGACTCCTCGGGGATCCAGCCTTCGCGCAGGCCCTGCTGGAAGAACTCCAGCGCGGTCGTCGCGGCGGCGGGGTCGAGGGTGACCTTGGTGCCGTCGGCGCTGAGGATCTGGCCTCCGGCCGACTGCACGGCTTCCGAGAAGTTGACCGTCAGTCCCTCGTACGCGAGGAACTGCCCGGCATAGCCGTCTATGTCGTGCTTTTTCGTGATCTCTTGGGCTTGCTCGCGAAGCTCCGCCCAGGTCCGGGGCGGCTTCTTCACCAGGTCGGTGCGGTAGTAGAGCAGTCCCGCGTTGCTCGTGTACGGGACCGCCCACAGCTTGTCCTTGTAGACCGCGGTCTTCACGACAGGCGGCAGGAACTTGTCGAGCGGGAACGACCCGCGCTCCAAGGGGATGATCCAGCCGTTCTCCGCGAACTCCGCGGTCCACACCACGTCCAGGCCGAGCACGTCGTAACGGGTGCTGCGGGCCTGCAAGTTGGCCACCATCTGGGCGCGCTGCTCGTCGGCCGCCTCGGGCAGCTCGATGAGCGTCACCTTCTCGGCCGGGTGGGCCTGGTTCCAGCGGTCCAGCAAGGGTTGAAGGTACGCCGTGGTGTCGCGCCCGGTGGCGAACGTGATCGGGCCGGTGCCACCGCCCCGGGACGTGCCGCCACCGCCATCGCCCGCCGCGGCGCATCCGGTGGCCGTGATGACGGCCAGGACGAGCGCCAGACGACGGAGCACCGGTATTTCCTCCTCGTGTGAAGGGGGCTACATACGTGTTAGGTAGATGCATTCATGTTATGCATACCGGTAATCTGGTGGTCAACGGGAATCGATGTAACGCATCCGTAACGCAGCGGGGAGGTGAGGCAGTGCGGCTTCACCTGCTTGCGCTTCTGGCGAAGGAGCCTGCCCACGGCTACGAGCTCAAACAGGCGCTGGAGCAGACCTTCGGCAGCGCGTACCCGTCGCCGAACATCGGCCAGATCTACGTGACGCTGGGCCGGCTGGAGAAGGACGGCCTGGTCCGGTCCGTCGGCGTGGAGCAGTCCAACCGGCCGAACAAGAAGGTCTACTACCTGACGGCCAAGGGCCGTGACGTGCTCCACCTGTGGGTAGACGAGCCGACGGAGGGCCCGCGGGTGCGTGACGAGTTCTTCATGAAGCTCGTGCTCGCCCCGATGACGGGCATCGCCGACCGGATGGTGCTGATCAACCGCCAGCGCCGTCACTACCTGTCGCTGATGAAGGATCTCAACGAGTTACTGGACCGCACCCCGCCGGAAGACAAGATCGCTACGCTGCTCATCGAAGGTGCGATGCTGCATCTGCAGGCCGATCTCGACTGGCTCGAACGATGTCAGGAGGACCTCTCGTGAGTGACGAGCCCGTGCTCAAGGCGGTCAACCTGGTCAAGATCTACTCCGACGGCGCGGTGCCGGTGCCCGCGGTGCGCGGGGTGGACCTCCAGGTGGAGGCGGGGGAGTTCGTGGCCGTGATGGGGCCGTCGGGGTCCGGCAAGTCCACGCTCGTCCACATGCTCGGCGGCCTCGACAAACGCACCAGCGGCGAGATCTGGCTCGACGGCCAGCGAGCCGACACCCTGTCCGAGAGCGCCTGGGCGCTGCTGCGCCGCAAGAAGATCGGCTTCGTCTTCCAGTTCTTCAACCTGGTCGCCAACATGACCGTGGCCGACAACGTCGAGCTGCCCGCGCTGCTGGCCGGGGCCTCGACCAAGGAGGCCCGCGAGCGCCGCGAGAGCCTGCTCGACGCGCTCAACCTCACCGGCCGCGCCGACGCCGCGCCCGCCCAGCTCTCTGGCGGCGAGCAGCAGCGGGTCGCGCTCGCCCGGGCGCTCGCCAACCAGCCCAGCGTGCTGCTGGCCGACGAGCCCACCGGCAACCTCGACAGCCGCAACACCCGCGACGTGCTCCGCCTGCTCGGCCAGGTCCACAAGGACGGCCAGACGATCGTCATGGTCACCCACGACGCCCGCGTGGCCGCGCTCGCCGACCGGGTGGTGAGCCTGCTCGACGGCGAGATCGTCGACGACGGCCGGCTCTCCAGGCCCCGCCGGCGCACGGTCGGCGAAGTGATCGACCTGCGATGAGCACGGGATGACGACATGAGCACCGCACTGGCGGGCAGCCGCTGGATCAGGGCGGACCTGCGGGCCCGGAAGGGCCAGGCCATCCTGACCGTGCTCACCGTGGCCGGCATCGTGGCCGCCCTGATCACCGCGGTGACCCTCCTGGAAGACTCCACCAACCCCTGGCGCGGCCTGTTCGCCCAGACCGAGGGCGCCCACGTCTGGCTCTACACCCGCGACAACACCGCCCAGCTCGCCGGCGTGCGGGCGCTCGACGGCGTGACGGCCACCGCCGGCCCCTACCGGTCGGCCCCCGTCACCGCGTTGCAGGACGGCAGGCGCGAGCCCGCCTCGCTGCGTGCCATGCCCGCCGAGCCGCCCCAGGTGGCCCACCCGGCGCTCGCCGAGGGCGCCTGGCTCGACCCCGCCCAGCCCGACGGCGTGGTGCTCGAACGCTCCTTCGCCCGCGACCTGCGGCTGGGCATCGACGACCCGTTCACCGTCGTCGCGCTCAGCGGACAGCGTCACACCCTGTACGTGCGAGGCATCGCCGACTCCGCCGACCAGGGCTTCTACCCGGAGTGGACGCCCGGCCTGGCATGGGTGCTGCCCGAGGCCCTCGACCGGATCGAGCCGATGCTGGGCCGCAGCGAGTGGGTGACCGGGCTGCGGCTGGCCGACGCCGACGCCGCCCAGGTCGTCTCCCAGCGGGTCGTCGTCATGCTCGACGACAAGCTCCAGCGGCTCTACACCTGGCGCGAGATCAGGGCCGCGATGGAGCTCGACAACCGGCTGCTCGGCATGCTCCTCGCGCTGTTCGGCGTGGTCGGCCTGGTCGCGGCGGCGCTCGCGCTGGCCAACGCGGCCGGCGGGCGGGTGCTGGGCCAGCTCCGCGACCTGGCCACGCTCAAGTCGATGGGCTTCACCCGCGGCCAGCTCGCGCTGCTGCTGCTGGTCGAGCACGGCGCGCTCGGCCTGCTCGGCGTCGCGCTCGGCACGGTCATCGGCTGGGCGGCCGCCGTGATGCTGCTGGGCGCCCCCTCCGTGGCGCCCATGCCGGTGCTGACCATCGTCGCGGGCACCGCGCTGGTGGTGCTGGCCGCGGTGGGCGTGCCCGCCTGGCGCGGCGGGCGCACCCCGCCCATCCCCGCCGCGCCCGCCCAGCCGCCCAGCGGCCACCTGTCCCGGCTGGCCAGGCTCGCCCTGCTGGTCCGGCTCCCGCCCGCGCTCGTGCTGGGCACCAGGGACGCCTTCACCCGCCGGGTGCCCGCGTTCCTCACCGTGTTCGGGCTGGCCGTGCCGATGATGATGATTACCATCGGGCTGGGCGTGTGGGCCACGCTCGACAACTTCGCCCGCAACCCCGACCAGGTCGGCCAGCACGCCGCGCTCCAGGTGCGGCCCGGCAAGCTGGACCCCGACGAGGCCGCGCGGCTGGCCGGCGCCGACCGCGACGTGGCCGCCGTCTACCCCGGCACCGACGTGAACGCACTGGCCCCCGGCGAGGGCCGCTCGGTCCGGGTCCGGGCCGTCGGCGGCTCCACCTCGGGCCGCTACCCGTTCCCGGTCGCCGAGGGCCGCATGTACGCCGAGCCCGGCGAGGCCGTGGCCGGGCAGGGGCTGCTCGACCTGCTCGGGGTGAAGATCGGCGACCGGGTCAGGCTGACCGTGGGCGGCTCGCCGCTGATCGTGCGCGTCGTCGGCCGTACGGTCGAGCCCGACCAGGACGGCGAGGTGCTGTCGGTCGGCCTCGACAGCCTGGCGGCGAAGGACTCCATGCCGCCCGAGTACTACGCGCTCGCCCTGCGCCCCGGCGCCGACCCCGACGAGGTGGCGGCCCGGCTGCTGGCCGAGTCGGGGGAGAGCCTGGAGGTGCAGGCCGCGGTCAACCCCGCCGAACGGCTGGCCATGATCCGGGTGGTGATCGTGGCGCTGATCGCCGTGCTCACCCTGATCGGCCTGGCCAACCTGCTCACCGCCAGCGCGCTCGGGCTGCGCGACCACGCCGCCGACCTGGCCGTGCTGAAGGCGATGGGGCTGACGCCCCGCCAGGTGATGGCGACGCTGGTGACCGGCACCGGGCTGCTGGTGGTGCTGGGCGTCGGGGCGGGCGCCGCGGTGGGGGCGTCGGTGGTGACGGGGCTGATCGACCTGCAAGGCCACACCAGCGGGGTGGGCGCCGGGATCGGCCGCCCGCCCTCGCCGGTCATGCTGGGGACCGCGGTGCTGCTGGCCGTCGGCACGGCGCTCGCGGTGGCGCTCATCCCGGCCCGCCGCGCCGCCCGCGCCCAGGTGCCGATCACCGCCCGGTAGGCGGGCACGCCACAGCCCGGCGACCGGGCGGGCCGGTCACCGGGCTGTGGGTCGTTCAGCGCTTCTCCTCGCGCCGCAGCGCGAACCAGTAGAAGCCGTGGCCCGGCAGCGTCAGCAGGTAGGGCCACTCGCCGATCACCGGGAAGTGCACGCCGCCGCGCGCCTCCACCGGCGTCAGCCCCTCGAACCGGCGCAGGTCCAGCTCGACCGGCTGCGGGAACTTCGACAGGTTGTTCACGCAGAGCATCACGTCGTCGCCCTCCTCACGTACGTACGTGAGCACCGCCGGGTTGGACGACCACATCTCCGTGTACGAGCCGGTGCCGAACACCGGGTGCTCGCGCCGGATCTGCAGCATCTTGCGGGTGAAGTGGAGCAGCGACCCCTCGTTGCGCTGCTGGGACTCCACGTTGACCGCCTGGTAGCCGTAGATCGGGTCCATGACCACCGGCAGGTAGAGCCGGCCCGGGTCGCACGTGGAGAAGCCCGCGTTGCGGTCGGGGCTCCACTGCATCGGCGTGCGCACCGAGTCGCGGTCCTCCAGCCAGATGTTGTCGCCCATGCCGATCTCGTCGCCGTAGTACATGACGGGCGAGCCCGGCAGCGACAGCAGCAGGGCGGTGAACAGCTCGATCCGGTCGCGGTCGTTGTCGAGCAGCGGCGCCAGCCGGCGGCGGATGCCGAGGTAGGCCCGCATCCGCGGGTCCTTGGCGTACTCGGCGTGCATGTAGTCGCGCTCTTCCTCGGTCACCGTCTCGAGCGTCAGCTCGTCGTGGTTGCGCAGGAAGATGCCCCACTGCGCCTTCTCCGGCAGCTTGGGCGTGCGCGACATGATCTCCGAGATCGGCTCGCGGGTCTCCTTCTTCACCGCCATGTAGATGCGCGGCATCAGCGGGAAGTGGAAGGCCATGTGGCACTCGTCGCCGCCGGTCGTGGGGTCGCCGAAGTACTCCACGACGTCCTCCGGCCAGCCGTTGGCCTCGGCCAGCAGCACCCGGTCGGGGTAGAGGCGGTCCACCTCGGCGCGGACCTTCTTCAGGTACGCGTGCGTCTCCGGCAGGCCGGCGCAGGCGGTGCCCTCCCGCTCGAACAGGTACGGGACCGCGTCCAGGCGGAAGCCGTCGATGCCCAGGTCGAGCCAGAAACGCAGCACCTCCAGCATGGCTTCCTGCACGGCCGGGTTGTCGTAGTTCAGGTCCGGCTGGTGGTGGAAGAAGCGGTGCCAGTAGTACTGCTTGCGCACCGGGTCCCAGGTCCAGTTGGACTCCTCGGCGCCGACGAAGATGATCGGCGCGTCGGGGTAGCCGGTGGGCTCGTCCGCCCAGACGTAGAAGTCACCGTACGGGCCCTCCGGGTCGTGCCGGGACGCCTGGAACCAGGGATGCCGGTCGGAGGTGTGGTTCATCACCAGGTCGGTGATGATCCGCAGCCCGCGCTCGTGCGCGGCCTCGACCAGCTGGATGAAGTCAGCGAGATCTCCGAAATCAGGAAGGATCTTCATGTAGTCGGAGATGTCGTAGCCGCCGTCGCGCAGCGGCGACTCGTAGAGCGGCAGCAACCACAGGCAGTCGACGCCTAGCCATTCCAGGTAGTCGAGCTTCTCGATGAGACCACGAAGGTCTCCGGTGCCGTCCCCGTTGGAGTCCTTGAAACCCCGGACGAGGACCTCATAGAACACCGCCCGCTTGTACCAGGCCGGGTCGTCCGAGACGAAGTTCTCGGTCACCGGCTCAGGTGTTGGGGATGCGTTGATCATGTGTCGCTCACAGAAGGAGATGTGGGCAGGACGAAGTCACCGGGTGCCCCGGCGTTCATACTGGTGGTGACCGCGCCGCGTGGAGATCGTCATCCCTGCGAACTCCATGCCCTTGGCGGCGGGCCGGATTTGTGATCCGGTGCCCCGCTCGTGCGGCGCTTATGGGCCGAACACTACCAGCCCATTGGCTTTCCGGAACCCGCTTGTGCTGTGCGAGCTGTAATACCCAGGAGACCGGTCTGTAACCGTGATGTTACTGTCCGTTCTTCTCGGTGTAACTAGAACGGGACAGACAGGTCATTCAGGTCGTTTTCGAAGTCGCTGAGCCAGAGACCGAAAAGCACCAGCCCCCGCACCCAGAACCGGTCGTTCCACCCGTTGAAGCGGGTCAGCGCGTCGGGCCCGTCGGCGATCACCTGGTGCAGCTCCTCCGACAGCAGGCCAGGCACCCGGGTGGCCACCACCCGCAGCATCCGGTGCGAGTAGTCGCGCGCCGGAGCGGCCGTCGAGCGCAGCGGCACCCGCCGCAGCGGCTGTTTGATCACGTTGGTCGACGGCAGCGCCGCCACCCGCGGATCGGCGGCGTGCAGCACCTCGCGGTAGAACCGGCCCCGGTCCTTGCGGGCCACGCCGACCGACAGCGCCGCGTCGAAGAAGTCCGGGTGGATGAACGGCGCCGCGAACGACGCCTCCGGCCCCACCAGGTTGACCGCCGAGCGGGCGATGCCGCGCACCGTGCGGGTGTGGAGCACCGACAGCGGCAACTCGGCCCGGTGGCCGTGGAGCATCGACGTGGCCGCCTCGAACTGCTCGCGCACCGTCTCGGCCGCCCACGCCTCCGCCGCCTCCGACAGGAACGGCTGCGAGGGCGCCCCGAGGCTCAGCGACCCCAGCACCGCCGCCGACCGCTCGGCCTGGGTGGTGGCCTCCAGCGCGGCGCCGCTGACCATGAAGTTCTTCAGCAGCGGCCCGCCCGCCAGCCCGTCGATCAGGATCCGGCCGGACCGGTGGACCTCCCGGGCGAACGGGGCGTACCAGGCGTGGTGCGGCGTCAGGTATTCGAGCCTGCGCGCCACCGCCGCCGCGTCCTCCGGGTACGCCGCCGGGTCCTGGTCGATCACCCGGTGCGGGATCCCCAGCTCACGGGTGATCGCCCGGGCGAAGGCGATGTCTGTGTCGGTGCCGTCATCGGGGCTCGTCGTCCACGACTCCACGTCGAACCCGCGGGCCTTGGCCACGGTGCCAAGCAGCCGCGAGTCGTAGCCGCCGCTGATCGGCACCAGGAGCTTGCGACCGTCGTACTCCTTGTAGACCTCGTGCAGCAGCTCCACGATCTCGCCGGCGCCGATCCACCGCTCGTACGGCTCCGAACGCAGCCAGCGGGGCAGCCGCCGCTCGGCCGACAGCCGCTCACCGTCCCACACCAGCGCGCCGGAGCCCGGCAGCCGCTTGATCTCCCGGTAAGGAGTCGCCTCGCCCAGCGGGAACGTCACCCGCAGGATCGACGCCCAGGCCCCCCAGTCGATCTCCAGCGGCACCAGCTCCATCAGCGGCTGGATCAGGGACGAGAAATAGACCGCCTCCCCGATCCGTACGTAGTAGACGTCGACCAGCCCCAGCGCGCCCGCGTGCAGGACCGTCCGGGGGCCGTCGCCGATCAGGCCGGGGGTCTCGTACGTCTCCGCGACCGTCATCCACTCGGCCGTGCCCTCCGCACGGTCGGCGGGCGGCCTGCGCTCCCCCCAGGCGAACGCGAACGCCCCGCCGGAACGCCGGTACGGAGGCAGGGGAGCGGAGCTGAACAGCGCCGCCTCAGAGGTCTGCAACGCCGGTCGCACGCGCGGGCCGGCGGAGGACAGCTTGCCGAGCAGGGCGCTGTCGATCCGGCCGAGACCGCCGCAGACGTAGGGCCGCACGATGAACTGCACCGGATCTCTTCCCTTCGAGCCGCTTCCCGCAAAAGAGTATCCTTGCCGGGCTGAGAGACGGAGGTCCAGTTTGTCCACGGAGCTGGAGAGCACGCGCAGGGCGTTGCGGGAGGCGGTCGCGCAGGCCGAGCGCGCGGCCGAGCTGGCGAGGCTGCTGGACGCGGCAGAGCGCCGGCTGGCCGACGCCGAGCGGCACGCGCTAGAGGTCAAAGAGCTCACCGAGCGGCTGGCCGAGGCCGAGGAGGCGCTGGAGCGCGAGCGGGCCGCCGCCGACAAGCTCCGCAAGGATCTGGCGGAGCAGCGCTACCAGGCCGAGGTGGCCAACTGGAAGCTGAAGTCCATCAAGGTCGCGCGGTGGAGCAGGCTCGGCGACGCCATCAAGACCGGCAAGAGCAACCCGGTCCGCCTGGCCAAGGAGCTGAAGGGCGCCACCAAGCCCGTCAAGCGGCCGGTCGCGCCCAAGCGCAAGCCCGTCGCCACCACCGCGCAGAAGGACGCCCGGCCCGGCGCCGCCTTCCAGGCCACCGCCACGACCCGCATCCTCGCGGGCGAGTCGTTCACGCTCAAGCCGTTCCGGGTGCCCACCGGCCCCAACACCCGGCCGCACATCACCGCCGCGGTCATCGCCGAGCCGCACGCCGAGGCGCTGCTGCGCTACGAGTGGCGGCAGACCGCCGGGTTCACCCCGCGCGACTTCGCCCGGGTGCTGCCGCTGGAGGTGCCCCACCTGCTCCTGGTCGAGTCCGTCGCCGAAGGGCCGTGGGCCGACGAGCTGCGCGGCGAGCCCGGCGAAGGGCTCAAGGCGCTGCTGGCCTGGTGCGCCGAGCGCGGCATCCGCACCGTCTTCTGGCACACCCGCGGCGACGTGGCCGACTACGCCGCCGCGGCCGAGCTGTTCGAGCACCGCTTCACCACCGACCTGGCCGTCGGCTGGCCGCGCCTGCAGTACGCCATCCAGCCCCGGGTGCACAACCCGCTGCCGCTGCCGAGCGGCCGCATCGACCGGGTGCTCACGCTCGACCAGCTGCTGCCCGATCACCTGGCCTACCCCGACGTACTGACCTCGTACCGCTGGCCCGCCGGCGTCGACTGCCCGCCCGGCACCCCGCAGTGGCGGCTGTCCGAGCTCGCCGCCTGCGGCACCCCGATCGGGCCCGACCCCGACATCCGGCGCGCGCACGTCGCCCTCCGCCGCGCCTACGACAGCGGCACCATGACCGAACGGATCGACGAGCTGCTCGACGCCATCGGGCTGCCCAGCGCGCGGGCCACCCTCGACACCTCCGTCCTGCTCGTCATCACCGAGCGCGACCAGGTGGAACACGCGCTGGCCCAGGTCGGCAGGCAGAACGGGGTCGCCCAGCTCGTCGTCTTCGGCCCGCCCGGCATCGAAGAGCGTGCCCGCGAGGTCGTGCCCGGCGCCGACGTGATCCACCGGCCGCTCCGCTCCGACCTGACCGTCGGCGCCATGCTCGGGCGCGGGCTCGACCTGTGCGAGGCCGACCTCGTGGCGGTCATGGACCCGCGCGACGTCTACGGCCCCCACTACTTGACCGACCTGCGGCGCGCCTTCCTGTTCAGCACCGCCGACATCGTCGGCAAGGCGGCCTTCTACGCCCACCTGCGCAAACCCCAGGCCACCCTGCTCAAGCAGCCGGACGCCGAGTACACCTACCTCCCGGAGGTCGCCGGCGCCACCCTGCTCGCCCGCCGCAACCCGCTGCGCGAGCTGGGCTTCGCCGACCTCACCGACGGCTGGGACGAGGTGCTCATGCGCCGCTGCCGCGAGGACGGCGTCAAGGTCTTCTCCGCCGACCGCTTCGGCTACGTCCACGTCCGCGACGAGGACCGCTGGCTCCTCGGCGCCGCCCAGCTCGTGGAGTACGGCTCCGCCGAACCCCACGCCCTCATCTGACGATGCGCGAACCCCGCGCGACGCCCGCACGGGCGGCCACCCACTCCGGTGGTCGCGCGGGCGATCCCGGGCATCCCGGTGGTCGCGGCCGTCACCAGGTGGGCGGTCGCACGGATGGCCGCGCCCACGGTCGCGCGGGCGGCCGCGGACATCACCGGGTGGGTGGTCGCGCGGGTGGCCGGATTTCCCTGGTCGGCCGCCCCGGCGGGCGTGCGGGTGCTCCGGTGACCGGGCGGGCGGCATGACACTCCCTGTGTCAACCTCAGGCAGCAACGAACTCGTTGAGCGCTGCTGCGGCGCCGTGTTTGGCGGGGTCGTAGGGGACACCGTCGAG
>NZ_JBFAOH010000067.1:0-18798 GCF_040675175.1 Nonomuraea sp. NPDC049649 | reverse complement strand
GCCTTCCGCCGCCTCCACCAGGCCCGCGCCCGGCTCAGCCATTACCGGCGACGTGGAGATCCACTACCTCAAGATCTGTGAATGTAGTACCGGCGTGGCATGGCGCAAGAGCCGTTACAGCAACTCTCAGGGCAACTGCGTGGAGCTCGCGAAGCTCCCCGACGGTGGGATCGCGGTGCGCAACTCCCGCTTCCCCGACGGCCCTGCGCTGATCTACACCCGTGACGAGATCCGGGCCCTGGTGCTCGGAGTGAAGGACGGAGAATTCGACGGACTGCTGGTGTAACACGGTGTTCACCTCCGGCGGGGCCGCGTAACCGGGCCGCGCCGGAGGCGTAACGGGCGGGCAGACTCCCCCAGGCAGGATCGGGTCATGCCCGACCAGATGACGCTGTACCCGATCGCCGACGACGTGCTGTTCGCGCCCGGCGGCAAGGTCGTGATCCGCACCTACGGGGTGGCGCCCGCGGGTTCCGCCGGCGCGGTGTCCTACCGGACCTGGGTGACCGGTGTCAGGGACCGGCCGCGCTACTGGCGCTGGGGCCACTTCGAAGACGCCGCCCGGGGGCACCGCAGTGTCCTGGAGTGGCTGACCGGCCGCGGCCCGCAGCCCGCCCAGGCGCCGTCCTGAGCGGGACCGCTCCAGGGTCTCAGGCCTTCTTCAGATTCGCCACGAGCTCTTCGAGGAAGTCGGCGTACCCCTGGTAGCTGAAGGGCACCTCGGCCCGCCACGGGTAGAGGCGGCCGGCCTTGACCGCCGGGAGCTCGGCGAAGGTCGGCTTCTTCATCATCTCCTCAGGCTTGAGCGCCTGCGTGCGGGTGTCGTACAGGATCACGTCCGCCTCGTAGGCGTCGGCGTTCTCCCAGCTGAGGGTCTGGAAGAAGCCGCCCTCGTCCACCTTGCCGGGTACGACGACGTTCAGGCCGTTGTCGGTGAGGTGGCGGATGTCGGGGTACTCGGGCGGGTTGACCACCCACATCTGGTCGGCGCCGCCCGACATCATGAGGATCTTGAGGTCCTTGAAGGCGGCCAGTTCCTTGGTGGCGGCCTCCATGCGGGCCTTGGCCTCGGGCACGCCCGCCATGTCGGCGCCGAGCGACCGGGCGAGCTCCTCGTATCTCCCGATCACCTCGGTGGCGGTCTTGCCGGTGAGCATGATGCCGACGGTGGGGGCGACCTGCTCGATGGTGTCCTTGGACTTCTCGGGCACGTACCAGAGCGTGCCTTTCTCGTACATGCTGCTGACCAGCAGGTCGGGCTCAAGAGCGATGTACTGCTCGACGTTGAACTCGTCCCACACGTTGCCCAGGCCGGTGACCTGGGTGATGTCGACGTTGCCGACCTGCGGGTCCTTGGCGCCGTCCTGGAGCTTGTGCGGGCCGAAGACGCCGACGGGGCGGACGCCGAAGTCCCAGAGCGCGGCGGCGGCGCCGACCTGGGCCACCACCCTGGCGGGAGTCCGGTCGAGCTCGATCTTCTCGCCGCGGTCGTCGGTGAACGACCAGGGCTGCGCGGCCGGGGCCGACGACGAGGCGGGGGTCTGGGCCGTACCGCCGCCCGTGCCGCCGCCGCACGCGGCGAGCGTGAGGGCGGCGGCCAGACCCGCCGCCGCGGCGAGGAACCCCCGCCGAGCCAGGACCGGTCCCGACATGACTACTCCCTAAGGTTAGGCTTGCCTCTGTGACGGGGCTTTAGATTAGCCTCGCCTAAGTTAGACCATGAGGAGAGGGGGTCGGGTGCGCCCGGCTGAGCACGCCGCGCCCAGTGCCGGGCTCGCGCGTACCGCCTCCGCCGCGGACGGCGGGGAAGCCCCGCGACGGCGGCGGCAGGCCGCCCTCGCCGCGGGCCTGCTGGTGGCGCTGGGGCTGCTGGTGCTCGTCGCGCTGGCCAGCGTGGCGCTTGGCGCGCGGGCGATGCCGCTCACCACCGCGCTGGACGCCTTCCTCGCCCCCGACGGGTCGAGCGACCACACGGTCATCAGAGAGCTGCGGGTGCCGCGCACCCTGCTCGGCATCGGCGTCGGCGCGGCGCTCGGGCTGGCCGGGGCGCTCATGCAGAGCCTGACCCGCAACCCGCTGGCCGACCCGGGCATCCTCGGCATCAACGAGGGCGCCGCGCTGGGGGTCACGCTCGCGCTCGGGCTGCTCGGGCTCACCGACCCGGCCGTCTACGTGTGGTTCGCGTTCGCGGGCGCCGCGGGCGCCTCGGTGGTGGTGTACGCGCTCGGCGCCTCGGGGCGCACCGGAGGAGGTCCGGTACGGCTCGCGCTGGCGGGCATCGCGGTGGGCATGGTCTTCACCGCCATGTCCTCCGCCATCATGCGCGTCGACTCCGAGACCTACGACCGGATGCGGTTCTGGCTGACCGGCTCGCTGGCGGGGCAGACGGCCGACACGGCGCTGCGGCTGGCGCCGTTCCTGGTGGCCGGGCTGGCGCTGGGGCTGTTCCTGGGCCGGCCGCTGAACATGCTGTCGCTGGGCGACGACGCCGGCCGGGCCCTGGGCGTGGCCGTCGGCCGGACACGGGCGCAGACCGCGGTGGCGGTGACGCTGCTGTGCGGGTCGGCGACGGCGGCGGCCGGGCCGCTCTGGTTCATCGGGCTGGCGGTGCCGCACGCGGTGCGCGCGGTCGTCGGCCAGGACCAGCGGTGGGTGCTGCCGTACTCGGCGCTGGTGGCGCCGGTGCTGCTGCTCGGCGCGGACGTCGCGGGCCGGCTCATCGCACGGCCGGGCGAGGTGCAGGTCGGCATCATGTGCGCGGCCATCGGCGCGCCGATCTTCATCCTGATGGCCCGGCGCAGGAGGCTGGCCGCGCTGTGAACGTCCGCCTGGGTCCCTGGTCGCTGCGGCTGGCGCCGCGCTCGCTGGCCGTCACCGTCCTGCTGCTGCTGATCGCCTGCGCGGTCGCGGTGGCGGCGATCTCCACGGGCGAGTACACGGTGCCGGTGCCCGACATCCTGGCCGCGCTCGCGGGCGAGGGCACGCCGGTCGCCGAGCTGATCGTCACCAAGCTGCGCGCTCCCCGCGTGGTCACCGGCCTGCTGGTCGGGGCCGCGTTCGGGCTGAGCGGCGCCATCTTCCAGAGCCTCACCAGGAACCCGCTCGGCAGCCCCGACTTCATCGGCTTCACCGCGGGCGCCGCGACCGGCGGCATCCTCATGGTGATCGCGGGCGGGTCGGCCGCGTTCGTCGCGGGCGGCGCGCTGGCCGGATGCGTGATCACCGCCGTGCTGGTCTACGCGCTGTCCTACCGGGGCGGCGTGCAGGGCTACCGGCTCGTCCTGGTCGGCATCGGGGCGAACGCGCTGCTGCTGGCCGCCAACTCCTACCTGCTGACACGGGCGAACATCTACGACGCGGCCACCGCCGCCGCCTGGCTGACCGGCAGCCTGAGCGGGCGCGGCTGGGACCACGCCATCCCGGTCGCGGTCGCGCTGGCGCTGCTGCTGCCGCTCTGCGCGTACGTGGCGAGGCCGATGCGCATGATCGAGATGGGCGACGACGCGGCGCGGGCCATGGGCGTCCGGGTCGAGCCGGTGCGCGCGGCCGCGATCGCCGCCGGCGTGCTGCTGAGCGGAGTGGCGACGGCCGCCGCCGGGCCGGTCGTCTTCGTCGCGCTGGCCTCGCCGCAGCTCGCCCGCCGGCTGACCCGCTCCCCCGGCGTCACGCTCGCCTCGTCCGCGCTCATGGGAGCGGTGCTGCTGACCGCCTCCGACCTGATCGCCCAGCGCCTGCTCGCCCCCGTCCAGCTTCCCGTCGGTGTGGTGACGGCCGCCGTCGGCGGCGCGTACCTGGCCTTCCTGCTGCGAAAGGACCGCTACTGATGACCCCCCGCCTGTCAGGAACCGACCTCACGCTCGCCTACGACCAGCGGATCGTGGCCGAGCAGTTGTCCGTGTCCATCCCCGACCGGTCCTTCACCGTGATCATCGGCCCGAACGCGTGCGGCAAGTCCACCCTGCTGCGGGCGCTGGCCAGGATGCTCAAGCCGCGCAAGGGCGCCGTCCACCTCGACGGCAGCGTCATCACCTCGCTGCCCTCGAAGGAGGTGGCGCGGCGGCTCGGGCTGCTGCCGCAGAGCTCGATCGTGCCCGACGGGATCACCGTGGCCGACCTGGTGGCCCGCGGGCGCTACCCGCACCAGCGGCTGATGCGGCAGTGGTCCAAGGCCGACGAGGCGGCGGTGACCGAGGCGATGCGGGCCACCAACGTGACCGAGCTGGCCGACCGGATCGTGGACGAGCTGTCCGGGGGCCAGCGCCAGCGGGTCTGGCTGGCCATGGCGCTGGCCCAGGAGACGCCGATCCTGCTGCTGGACGAGCCGACCACGTTCCTCGACATCGCCCACCAGATCGAGGTGCTCGACCTCTGCGCCGACCTGCACGAGTCGGGGCGGACCATGGTCGCCGTGCTGCACGACCTCAACCAGGCCTGCCGCTACGCCACCCACCTCATCGTGATGCGCGACGGCAGGGTCCTGGCCGAGGGCCACCCGGCCGACGTGGTGACCCCCGAACTGGTCCGGCAGGTGTTCGAGCTGCGCTGCGAGATCATCCAGGACCCGCAGTCGGGCACCCCGCTGATCGTCCCCGAGTCCCGCCGCCGGGTCGCCGCCCCGGCCTGACTCCTGCGTACGCGTCCCGGAGTGTGGCTCCGGCTCGGCTTGACTCCTGGGCGAGTGCCGCCGGGTCGCGGCTCCGGTTTGCTCCTCCGTACGGTCCCCTCTAGGGCGCGCAGCGGCGTACGGCCAGGACCGCCAGCGCGCGGATGACCCGCAGGAACTCCGGCAGCGGCACCTGCTCGCGCGGCGCGTGCGCGTGACGCACGTCGCCGGGGCCGTAGTGCAGCGTCGGGATTCCGGCGGCCGCGTAGAGCCGCAGGTCGCTCCCGTACGGGGCCGCCGCCTCGGGGAGGGTGACCCCGGCGGTGTCGGCGGCCGCCTGCCGGACCTCCTGGAGCAGCGGGTGACCGGCGGGCAGCCGGCCGCTCGCGAACTGGCCGCCCGGCCAGGTCACCGCCGGCGGGTTCTCCTTCAGCCACGGGTGCTCGACCGAGCGCACCGCCTCCTCGAACGCGGCCCGCGCCGCAGCCGGGTCCTCGTCCAAGCGCACGCCCAGGCGGCCCTCGGCGACCAGCAGGTCCGGCACCGTGCTCGCCCAGTCACCGGCCTGGACGGTGCCGATCTCGATCGGGTACGGCAGCGGGTTGCCGGCGAACACCGCCGGGACGTCCCGGTTCCGGTCGGCCTCCAGCTTTCTGATCGCCTCGAACACCGGGAAGAACACCTCGACGGCGTTGACCCCCTCCAGGCGGGCTGCGCCGTGCGCCGCCCGGCCGGCGATCTCCAGGCGGAACGTGAGCGCGCCCGCGTTGGCGGTGATCACCTGGCCGCTGGTCGGCTCGGTGATCACGGCCGCCTCGGCGGTGTGCCCGCGGGCCAGGGTGGCGAACGCGCCCAGCCCGCCGTCCTCCTCGCTCACCACGCAGTGCACGGCCAGCGGGCGGGTGAGCTTGATCCCGGCGCGGTGGATCGCCCGTGCGACGGCCAGGTTGGCGACCAGGCCGGCCTTCATGTCGCAGGCGCCCCTGCCGTGCAGGACGTCGCCGGTGATGCGGGCGGCGAACGGGTCGCTGCCCTCCCACTTGGCCAGGTCGCCGACCGGCACCACGTCGACGTGGCCCTGCAGCGCCAGCGCGGGGACGCCGTCGCCGCCCATCACCCCGACCAGCCCGTACCCCTCGGTGCGCGGCGCCTCGGTGCCGGGGAAGCCGTCGCGCTCGCGCAGGTCGTCGAGGTCGAGCCGCCACAGGTCCACGTCCATCCCGGACTCGGTCAGGAGGGCGGACAGGCGGTGCTGCAGTTCGGACTCGGCGGCGGTGCCGGTGATGCTGGGGACGCGGACGGTCTCGGCCAGCAGGTTCACTGCCTCCGTCTCGTCGATGGCGTCCAGGACCCTGGTTTCCACGTCACGCATGCGCACACCTTCTCATGCCGGATATGCGCGGGTGGAACCCCGTTTCGGGGCTGGTGGAGGGCATGTCGGATCCCCGTGGATGGAACCCGTTCCGGGGGTGGTGGCGATACAAGGGTGTGAGAACTGTCGCGAGCTGGATCGTGTGGGGCATGGCGGGGCTGTCGGCGGCGTGGGCGGCGCTGCGGCTGTCGGGGTTCGAGCCGGAGTGGCCCTGGGTGCCCGTGGTGTCGGCGACTCCGTACGCGGCGGCGCTCGCCGGGGCCGGGCTGCTGCTGGCGGCGGCGCTGCGGAAACGGGCGGCGGCGGCGCTCGCGCTGGCCGCCACGGTGGCCCTGGGCTTCGCCGTGGTCCCCCGGGCGGTGGCGGACGGCGGACCGGAGGCGGACGGGACGCCGTTGCGGGTGCTGGCGGCCAATCTGATGGTCGGGATCGCCGACACCGACGACCTGATGGACCTGGTGTCCCGCGTGCGGCCCGACGTGCTGGCGTTGCAGGAGCTGACGCCGGGGGCCATGCGGCGGCTGGAGAAGGCGGGGCTGCGCGAGAGGCTGCCGCACGCCGTCACCCGGCCCAAGCGCGGGGTCGGCGGCTCGGCCCTGTACGCGCGATTCCCGCTGGAACCCGGCGAGGCGATCCACCTCGGCGGTTTCGGCCAGGTCCGGGCGGTGCTGGAGCATCCGGACGGGGCGCGGGTGGAGCTGGTCTCCGTGCATCCGTGCGCGCCCAAGCGGTACGAGCGGCAGCCCTGCTGGCGGGCCGGTCTGGAGGCGCTGCCGCGGGCCGGAGAGCCGTTGCGGATCCTGGCGGGCGACTTCAACGCCACGCTCGACCACCTGCTCATGCGCGAGCTCCTGGCCAGTGGCTACCGGGACGCCGCCGACGTCACGGGCGACGGGCTGCGCACCACCTGGCCGCAGGGAGGTTTCGGCCCGCTGCCCGGCGTCGCCATCGACCACGTGCTGGCCGACTCCCGCATCGGGATCCGCTCGTTCGGCGTGCACACCCTGAAGGGCACCGACCATCACCCGGTCTCCGCCGTGCTCACCCTCCCGGCCGTGGAGTGATCCTTACCCGGCAGAACGTAAACTTGGCACGTGGAAGAGCCGAAGTTCGAGATTCAGATGCTGCACGATCGGGTGATGATCCGGATGGAGCCAGACACCGAGGAGCGGCGCAGCGGATCGGGCATCGTCATCCCGGCGACGGTGAAGATGGCCAACAGGCTCGCCTGGGGCGAGGTCTGCGGCGTGGGCGCGAACGTGCGCTCGGTCAGAGTGGGCGACAAGGTCCTGCTCAACCCGGAAGACCAGTTCGAGGTGGAGCTGCACGCGCAGACCTACCTGGTGATGCGCGAGCGCGACCTGCACGCGGTGGCCACACAGGAGACCGACCACGGCACGGGCCTCTACCTCTGACGGGACGGCCCGCCGCCCCGTCCGCGAGGACGGAGCCGGGGTGATCCCGGGGCTCAGGAGAAAATGATCTGCGTGGCCATCTGAATGACGTCCACGCCGAACGTGAGCATGCTGAGATAGATGATCACGCCCATGGCACAAAGCGTGACGAACGCGACGATGATCCGCACCGTCCAGCCCTGCCGCTTGTACCAGACGGTCCAGGCGTGCAGGGTCCGCTTGCCGAAATCGAGCAGCTTGCGCGCCCAGTGGAACTCGGTGGCGAGCACCGCCAGCCCGGCGAAGACCACCAGCCAGCCGGGGCCGGGGAACGGCACCATGATCAGGCCGCCGATCACCATGACCGTGCCGATCACCCCGATCACGACCTTGAGCGTGAGCGCGCCCGTGCGCGTGGCGCGGATGCCGTCGAGCCGGCCGTGCAGGCCGCGGCGGCGGGGCATGCTGGAACGGCGCGCGGCCTCGGCTTTCGTGAGGTCGGCGTCCCCCATGTCGATCTTCTCCTGCGTCGGCACGGTCCCCCCGGGCAGTCGGTGTGGTGACCAGGATACGGGTCGTCCCCCTGGTGCGAGTGCCCAAATGAGGACTACACCCGGAACGTCCCCCAAACCAGACAAACCGTAAAATTTGGGCAGTTAATAGGAAATATCAGGCTTCGGGTGGCTACTGTAGAGCATGCCCGAGGTCATGCTTCGCACCGTCACCGGTCCCGTCCTCGCGGACGCGGTCACCGGTGCTGTCCTACCCCACGAACACCTCCGTACCGACATGCGCTGGGCGGTCGGCATCGACTCCGACCCCTACCGCTGGCTGGACGAGGAGCAGGCGGTGATCGCCGAACTCCGCACGCTGCGCGCCGGCGACCACCCGCTCGGCCTGATCGTGGAGCTGACCTCCCAGGGCACGGGCCGCGACGTGATATCGCTGGCCAGGATCGCCGCCGCCAGCCGCGTCCCGGTGATCGCCGCCACCGGCCTGTCCACCGAGCCGTTCTCCGGCGCCCGCGACGCCGACGTCGACACGCTCACCGGCCTGCTGGTGGCCGACATCGAGAACGGCATGGACGAGACCGGCCTGTTCCCCGGCGTGATCGGCGAGGTCGGCTGCTGGGGCCCGCACCCCACCCCGGCCGAGGAGCGCGCGCTGCGCGCCTCCGCCCGCGCCGCGCTGGCCTCCGGCCTCCCGGTGGCCACCTACGGCCAGGACGGCCTGGGCATGCTGGAACTGCTGATGATCGAGGGCCTGGCGCCCTCCCGGGTCTCCGTAGGCTACGCGGGCGCCGACGCCGCCACGGCCCGCAAGATCGCCGACTCCGGCGCGTACGTCTGCGTGGGCTCGATCGGCGCGGGCACCGAGCGGACCGCCGCCGTCGCCCTGGACCTGATCGGCGAGGGCCACGCCGGGCGCCTGCTGCTCAGCAGCGGCGCGAACCGGGTCGCCCAGCTCCGCAAGTACGACGGCCCCGGCTACGGGCATCTGTCGGATGAGGTGCTGCCCCGGCTGCGCGCGGCGGGCGTCCCCGAGGAGACGCTGCGTACGATCACCCACGACAACCCGCTGCGCTGGCTGACCGGAACGGGTTGACCTCAACCGCACTTGAGGTCGGATGGTGGGCGCATGAGCAGTTTCACCGCATCCGAGCTGGCGTTCCTGTCCACCCAGCGGCTCGGCCGCCTCGCCACGGTCTCCCCTGACGGCCAGGTGCAGAACAACCCGGTCGGCTTCTTCGTCGACGCCGAGGCGGGCACGATCGACATCGGGGGCCGCGACATGGCCGCCACCAAGAAGTTCCGCAACGTCCGGGCCGGCAGCACGGTCTCGCTCGTGGTGGACGAACTCGCCTCGGTCAGCCCGTGGGTGGTGCGCGGCGTCGAGATCCGCGGCACCGCCGAGGCGCTCACCGGCGTGCGCCCGCCCAGGCCCGGCATGACCGGCGAGGTCATCCGGATCAGTCCCGTGAGAATCATCGCGTGGGGCCTGCCAGACTGAGGGCATGATCTGGGTCGTCAGCGGCCCGCCGGGGGCGGGCAAGTCCACGGTGGCCGCCGCGCTGCTCGCCCGCCTCTCTCCGGTCCCCGCCCTGCTCGACAAGGACACGCTGTACGGGGGCTTCGTCGCCGAAGTGCTGGCCGCCCACGGCAGGCCGCACGGCGAGCGCGAGGGCGCCTGGTACGACGAGCACATCAAGCGGCACGAGTACGGCGGCATGACCGCGGCGGCCCGCCGGATCCGCGAGCACGGCTGCCCGGTCCTGCTCGACGGCCCGTTCACCGGCCAGGTGCACGACGCGGCCCGCTGGGAGCGCTGGGTGGCGGAGCTGGGCGGCCCGCCGGTGCGGCTGATCTGGGTGCGCTCCGACGCCTCGACGCTGCGCGAGCGCCTGGAGGCCAGGGGCCTGCCCCGCGACGCGGGCAAGCTGGCGGCCTTCGACGCGTACCTGGCCCGCATCAAGGTGGACGAGCCGCCCGCGGTGCCGCACCTGGAGATCGACAACCGGCGGGGCGCGCCCCCGCTGGGGGCGCAGCTCACGGCGGCGGGTATATCGCCGCGAGCACCCGGGGCAGGCGGGCCACCCACCGGGTGAACCGCCCTTCCTCGAACGCGGCGCCGGGCTCGTTGGCGAGCTGCTGCGACAGCAGGCCGGCGATCAGGCTGGAGCCCAGGGCCTGCCCCTCCTCGCCCGCCGCGTCCGGGTGCAGCTCGCCCCGCTCGATCGCGGCCGCCGTGAGCGCGCCGAAGTGGGCGTGCACCTCCAAGGCCGGCGCGTACGCCCGCTCGGAGGGCTCGAAGCCGGGCACCGGCCGCCAGAACATCAGCTGGGCGAGCGCCTGGTTGGCCATCACCCAGCGCGCGCCCGCCTCCAGCGAGGCGGCCATCGCTTCCAGGCCGGGCTCGTGGCCGGCCGCCCCGCCGCGCACGGCCGCGAGGTAGTCCCGCTGGCCGCGCTCGAAGAGCGCGTCGTAGACGGCGTGCCGGGAGGGGAAGTACTTGTAGAGCGACGGCGGCCGGATGCCGAGCCGCCTGGCCACGGCCGACAGGCTCAGCCCCGCGACGCCCTCCTCGGCCATCACCTCCAGGGCGATGCCGAGGATCTCCTCCATCGTCTCCGCCCGCCGGCGGGCCCTCCGGTCGGGAATGTCGGTCATGCCATGTAGCTTAGGCTATAAGCATTAGCTGAAGCTATGGAGGAGAGCCAATGTCAGGTGAGATCGTGCTCACCGGCCTCCGGCAGAACAATCTGCGCGACATCTCCCTGCGGCTGCCCAAGGAGCGGCTGATCGTGTTCACCGGCGTGTCGGGCTCCGGCAAGTCGTCGGTCGTGTTCGAGACCATCGCGGCCGAGTCGCAGCGCCAGCTCAACGAGACCTACAGCGCGTTCATCCGCAACCGGCTGCCCAAGCACGAGCGCCCGCGGGCCGCGCGGCTGGCCGGGCTGACCGCCGCGGTGGTCGTCGACCAGCGGCCCGTGGGCGGCAACGCCCGCTCCACGGTCGGCACGATGACCGAGATCCACCCGATGCTGCGGGTGCTGTTCTCGCGGCGCGGCGAGCCGTCGGCGGGCCCGGCGACGGCCTACTCCTTCAACGACCCGGCGGGCATGTGCCCGGAGTGCCACGGCCTGGGGCGGAAGGTCGAGGTCGACGTGGACCGGCTGGTCGACTTCGACCGCTCGCTGGCGGACGGCGCGCTCCGGCCGTACCCGGTCGGCGGCTACGTGTGGGGGCTGTACGCGGAGTCGGGGCTGTTCGACCCGGCCAAGCCGCTGCGTGACTACACCGAGCGGGAGCTCGGCCTGCTCCTGTACGGTGACGGCCGCAAGGTCCAACGCCACGGGCGGGCCACCGGATACGAGGGCGTGATCACCCGGTTCGACCGCGTCCACCTGCACCGCGACCTCGAGTCGCTCGACCGGGCGGCCCGCGAGGTGGTGCGCGAGACCGTCTGCCCCGCGTGCGGCGGGCGGCGGCTCAACCCGGCCGCGCTGGCCTCCCGCATCGACGGGCGCAACCTGGCCGACCTGTGCGCGATGGAGGTCAGCGACCTGATCGGCGTGCTGGCCCGGCTGGCCGACCCGGTCGCGGACGCGGCGGTGGAGGCGCTGCGCCGCATCGACGCGATCGGGCTCGGCTATCTGAGTCTCGACCGGGAGACGCCGACGCTGTCGGGCGGCGAGGCCCAGCGTCTCAAGACCGTGCGCCACCTGGGCAGCAGTCTCACCGGTCTCACGTACGTCTTCGACGAGCCCAGCGCCGGGCTGCACCCGCGCGACGTGCACCTGCTCGGCGACCTGCTGCTGGAGCTGCGCGACAAGGGCAACACGGTGCTGGTGGTCGAGCACGACCGCGACGTCGTCGCGCTCGCCGACCACGTGGTGGACCTGGGTCCGGGGGCGGGCGCCGCCGGGGGCACGGTGGTCTACCAGGGTCCGGTGGCCGGGCTCGCGCGCGGTGACACGCCGACCGGCCGCGCGCTGAGGGCGGCGCGCGGGCTCAAGAACCGGGTACGGGAGCCCGCCGGGCATCTGACGATCGCCGGCGCCCGCGCCCACAACCTGCGGGACGTGACCGTCCGGGTGCCGCTGGGCGTGCTGACGGCGGTCACCGGCGTGGCCGGGTCGGGCAAGAGCACGCTGATGACCCGCGAACTGCCCGCCCGGCACCCCGGCACGGTGCTGGTCGACCAGTCGGCCGTGCACGCCTCGCCGCGCTCGACGCTCGCCACCTACCTGGGGGCGATGGACCGGCTGCGCAGGCTCTTCGCGGACGCGCACGGGGTGCCGGCCAAGCTGTTCAGCGCCAACTCGGCGGGCGCCTGCCCGCGGTGCAAGGGGCGCGGCGAGATCAAGACCGACCTGGCGTTCATGGACCCGGTGACCCAGGTCTGCGACGCCTGCGAGGGCACCCGCTACAACCCCGAGGCGCTCTCGTACCGCCTGGCCGGCCGGACCGTCGCCGGCGTGCTGGCGCTGACCGCCGAGGAGGCCGTGCGCGACTACGACCTGCCGGGCCTGGACCGGCTGGGCGAGCTGGGGCTGGGCTACCTGACGCTGGGGCGTGCGCTGACCACCCTGTCGGGCGGCGAGCGGCAGCGGCTCAAGCTGGCGCACCGGCTGCACGAGACGGGCCAGGTGTACGTGTTCGACGAGCCGACCCGCGGCCTGCACCCGGCCGACGTCGACCGGCTGCTGGCGCTGCTCGACCGGCTTGTGGACGGCGGCAACACGGTGATCGTCGTGGAGCATGACCTCGACGTGGTCAAGCACGCCGACTGGGTGATCGACCTGGGCCCGGAGGCGGGCCGGCACGGCGGGCGGGTGGTGTTCGAGGGCACCCCTGCGGCGCTGGCCGAAGCCTCCACCCATACGGCGAGATACCTGGCTAGGTCTCTAGGTAGTCCTCGTCGCGGGCGTCGATGATCGCCATGTGGCCCGGCAGGTGGCCGATCGCGAAGTCGACCCCGCTGGCCATCACCGCCGCCTGCGGCGTCACCCCGCACGCCCAGAACACCGGCACCTCCCCCGCCCGCACCTCGACCGGGTCGCCGAAGTCGGGCGAGTCCAGGTCGCGGATGCCGATGGCGGCCGGGTCGCCGGTGTGCACGGGGGCGCCGTGCACCATCGGGTAGTGCCCGCTGACCTCGATCGCGGTGGTCACCAGCTCCTCCGGGACCGGCCGCATCGACACCACCAGCGGGCCGGACAGCGGGCCCGACGGCTCGCAGGGCACGTCCGTCCGGTACATCGGCACGTTCACGCCCTGCTCCAGGTGCCGGATCGGCACGCCCGCGGCCAGCAGCGCCGCCTCGAAGGTGAAGCTGCAGCCGAGGAGGAACGGGACCAGGCCGGGCCGCCAGTCGGCCAGCACGTCGGCGCGGTCGGCGACCGGCCGGCCGTCCCGGTAGACGCGGTAGCCGGGCAGGTCGGTGCGCAGGTCGCCGGGGAACAGCCGGGTGCTCACCGCGCCCGGCTCGCCCACGTCGAGCAGCGGGCACGCCTGCGCGTTGCGGTGCGCGAACAGCAGCAGGTCGTAGGCCAGCTCCCGGGGGACGGCGATCAGGTTGGCCTGGGTCCAGCCTCTGCACCAGCCCGCCGTCGGCGCGCGCTGCCCGCCGCGGAAGCGCTCGCGCGCCTGTGCGGGGGTCAGGTCTGCGACGTCCACTCCCCGACACTACGCCCGGGAACCCCGGCGGTCAGCGTTCGACTTCGAACGTGTGCGGCCCGAGGCCGAATCCGTCCCGGATCCGCCGGACGTGGCCCTGGCGGATCAGGCGTTCCAGGCTCTCCCGTACCTCCTCATCGGGCAGGCCGGTGCTGTGCACCAGCTCCCCCAGGCCGACGGAGCCGTGCTCGACGGCCGGTCCGGCGATCGCCTCGTACACGTGGATGTCGACGTCGGACAGCGCCTGCACGTCGTGTTCGGGCTCGGTCATCAGCGGGACCTCGCGCCTTCGCGCAGCCGGTTCGGGTCCACCTCGCGCTGCGGGAAACGGCGCAGGTACTCGGACTCGAGTTCGTTGGTCCGGGAGGTGTGGCGGGCCAGCGCGTCGTCGGAGCCGTGCAGGAAGGTGTCGGTCCGGGTGAAGTGCAGGTGCCGCAGCTCGCGGAGCAGGTCCTCGTCGTTCAGCTGAGCCGGGTCGATCCCCATCGTCGTCATGGGCGGCCTCTACCCAGGATGACGCTCGACAATATCTGTCATATTTCCTGACAATTAGGCATTGTTCGGGAGATAAGACCGTCTTACCTTCCCGTTATGGACCTCGAGCTCAGGCACCTCAAGATCGTCCGTGCGGTCGCGGACGCCGGAAGCGTGAGCAAGGCCGCTTCCATGCTCGGGCTGGCCCAGCCCGCCCTCACCGCCCAGCTCAAGCGCATCGAACGGATGCTCGGCGGCGCGCTCTTCGAGCGCGACCGGCACGGCTCCCGCCCCACCCGGCTCGGCGAACTGGTGCTCGCCCGCGCCCGGGTGCTCCTCCCCGCCGCCCAGGAGCTGCAGGAAGAGGCGGTACGGTTCGCGCACGCCCCCTCGCCCGGCTACCGCATCGGCGCCACCAACGGCCCCATCCTCGGCGGCCTGGTGCACCGCCTGGCCGCCGAACGCCAGG
Organism: Nonomuraea sp. NPDC049649; assembly: GCF_040675175.1. NCBI lineage: Bacteria > Bacillati > Actinomycetota > Actinomycetes > Streptosporangiales > Streptosporangiaceae > Nonomuraea > Nonomuraea sp. NPDC049649. The sequence goes on along the minus strand of NZ_JBFAOH010000067.1, from coordinate 4,307 downwards.
TCACCACGTACACGAGCTGGTCGACGCACGAACTGACCACCATGGTCGAGCTGGGCCGGCTCGACTACGTACTGACCGGAGCGTGCGGCGACAACGGCACCCCCGCCGGCACCCTGGCCTGGGAGACGATCAGCCTCGACCCGGTCTTCACCCTGATGTGCGCGGAACACCCGCTGGCCGTGGAGAAGGAGGTGGAACTGGCCGAGCTGGCCGACGAGCAGTGGGCCGTCACCCCCGGGGACGGCTGCTTCACCGACTGCTTCGCGACGGCGTGCGCGCGGGCCGGGTTCACGCCGGGCACCATCTACGAGACCGACGTGGCCACCTGCGTGCACCTCGCCCAGGTGGGCCGCGCGGTGGTGCTCTGCCAGGCCACCCACCAGCCCGGCCCCGGCATGGTCGTGGTGCCGCTCAAGAACGCCCCGCTGCGCTGGCGCCAGCTGCTCGGCCGCCGCACCGCCGCGCCCGACACCGCGTGGGTGCTGCTCCAGGCCAAGCAGACGCACCGGGAGGCGGTACGGCGCAGCCCCGTCTACCGCGACTGGCTGGCACGCAACCCCGGGTTCGGCACCGCCCCATAACACCGTGATAGGGCCGGACTGGTACTCCTCGGCTTCCGCCCACCGCACTACGTTGACGGCACCCCCCAGCCACAACGAGGAGACGACCCCATGCTCCGCACCCCAGCCGTGATCGCCATCGCGATCGGCGCGTTAGTCATGACGGCCACCCCCGCCGTCGCAACCCCGGCCTCGGCCGAACCCCCCGCAGAAGTGATCGACGCCCTCGAACGCGACCTCGGCATCAGCGAACGGCAGGCCGTCACGCGGATGGCCAACGAGGCCCGCGGCAACCAGGCCGCGCCCGCCCTCGCCAAAGCCCTCGGCGACCGCTACGCCGGCACCTGGTTCGAAGGCCCCGAGAGCAGACTCGTCGCCGCCAGCGTGAACCGCGCCGACACCGCCGCCATCGAACGCGCCGGCGCCGAACCCCGCGTCGTGCCCCGCACCCTGGCCCAGCTCGACGCCGCCAAGCAGACCCTGGACGAGAAGGCGCCGCCGGACACCGTGCACAGCTGGGCGGTCTCCCCCGCCGACAACGCCGTCGTCGTCCAGGCCGCCGACCCCGAAGCCGCCCTGACCTGGGCGAAGAGCACCGGCGTCGACCTCGGCGCCGTCAAGGTCACCGAATCGGCGGACCGGCCCAAGCTCTTCTACGACATCCGCGGCGGCGACGCCTACTACATCTCGACCTCCCGCTGCTCCGTCGGCTTCGCCGCCCGCCGCGGCAACCAGCTCGGCTTCACCACCGCCGGCCACTGCGGCACCGCCGGCCGGAGCACCACCGGCCACAACCGCGCCCCGCAGGGCACCTTCCAGATTTCCTCGTTCCCCGGCGACGACTACGCCTGGGTCGCGACCAACTCCGACTGGACCGCCCCCGGCGTCGTCAACGGCTACTCGGCCGGCATCCTGCCCGTGCGCGGCGCGACCGTCACCCAGCCCGGCGGCTCCGTGTGCCGCTCCGGCTCCACCACCCAGTGGCGCTGCGGCACCGTCCAGGCCCTCAACACCACCGTCAACTACGCCGAAGGCACCGTCTCCGGCCTCACCCGCACCTCGGCCTGCGCCGAACCCGGCGACTCCGGCGGCGCCTTCATCTCCGGCGACCAGGCACAGGGCATGACCTCCGGCGGCTCCGGCAACTGCAGCTCCGGCGGCACCACGTACTTCCAGCCCATCGGCGAGATCATCTCCGCAGGCGGCCTGACCCTCATCACCAGCGACGGCGCCGGCGACCCCGACCCGCCCACCGGCTGCCAGAACCACCAGGCGGTCCACACCGGCTCGCTGTCATCCGGCCAGAACACCTACCAGCCCGACGGCTCCTACTACCGGACCACCGCCACCGGCACCCACACCGCCTGCCTGGACGCCCCCGACGGCACCGACTTCGACCTCTACCTCCAGCGATGGAACGGCCTATCCTGGAGTACGGTCGCCCAGGGCATCACCCCCGGCCCCGACGAGACGATCAGCTACACCGGCGGCGCCGGCTACTACCGCTACCGGATCCACGCCTACAGCGGCTCCGGTCCGTACACGCTCGGCTTCAGCCGGCCCTGACGGCCCAGCTCAGGGCCGCACCAGGCTCGGCTTGGTGCGGCCCTGCCGCCGTTCGGGTCCCCGTATACCAGCCGAGGCGGCATCCGCGTTCCCCCGTCCGCTCTCGGAAAAAATGATCGTCTCAGCCTCCACGGAGGGGGTTCGGCATGGAATGATGTCCGAGGCGTCAGGCGGGGTTCGGGGCGTTCAGCATGCTTTAGCCTTGTCCGTGCACACAACTGAAACCAGGGGCGGTAGCTCAGCCGGTCAGAGCATCGGACTCATAATCCGTGGGTCGTGGGTTCAAGTCCCACCCGCCCTACCCACCTCACCAGGTACGAGGCACCCTATCCCGCTTCCGCGGGCGGGGGAAGCGGGGGCTGGGAGACCGAGGGGAGACCGCCAGTCGCGGACACCCCCTCCGCCAGCCCCCTGCGAGGCACCAGAGCCGCGCTTGCCTCCGCGGCCGCACGCGCCATTTCCGGAAGCACCGAGGTGTAGATGTCTGAAGTGATCAACTGACTGGAGTGGCGCAGCATCGACGACGTGATCTTCATGTCGTTGCCCGCCGCCAGGGACAGCGTGGCCGCTCCATGCCGCAGGTCATGCAGCCGGATCGGGGGCAGCCCGGCTGCGAACACCAGCCGCTGGAAATGGTCGCTGACCCAATCCGGCTTCAGATCCGAGCCGTCTTCCCGGGTGAACATTCTTCCCGTGTCGATCCAGGACTCCCCGAACGCCGCCCTTTCCTGGAGCTGACGTTCGCGGTGCTCGCGCAGCACCTTCAGCGTGCCCCGATCGAGCGCGATGATCGCATCGGACGACTCCGTTTTCGGTATCCCCTCCTGTACCTTCCTGCCGACGTTGGTCAGCTGCGTGGACACCGCCAGGGTGCCCTCGTCCAGGTCGCAGTCGATCCACCGGGCTCCGCACGCCTCTCCCCGGCGCAGGCCCCTGAAGGCGATCAGGTGATGGAGGGCGTACAACCGGTCGGTGACCGCGTGGTCGAGGAAAGCACCCAGCTGAGCCGGCGTCCACACCATCACCGGTGAAGGGCGCGGCCTCGCCAGCCAGACCCTGAATCTCTCCCGCCGCTTTTTCGGCGGGATGTTCGCCGCACGTTCGGCTGCCAGCAGTTCCTGGTAGGCCGCGTTGAAGGCCTTCACCCGGGCGGCTGTCCACACCACTCCTTTCGCTTTCCTACCCGGGTCCAGCTTCACCAGCGACGCGGCGTTGAAGGAGACGACGTGCTCTCGCTCAGCCGACGCAAGCACCGTCCGGATCGTCGCGCGCACCCGCTGCTTGGTCACCGGCCCGGTGATCCGTTTTCCCCGCACCGAAGCGCGTACCGCTGGATCGTTGGACTTGCGAGCGGCCAGCAGCGCAGCGTTCTTCTCATCAATGCGGTTGAACACCCGCTCGACGGTCGGCACGAACACCTTGTCCATCCGAACGTGCTCGAGCACTCCCCGGATATGCGTCTCGTAGTGTGAGACGTAGCCGAGGAGCGTGCACTCGCGGATGTCTTTCAGTCGTTCCCGCCGTTCCCTCCAGTACTGCCAGTACTCACCGAAGGTCATCGCCTGCAGCGGCTGCCCCGTCCGGTACTTGCGGTGCAGTTCCTCATACGCCGGTAGAGGCACATGCTTCTGATGCGCCTCCTTGATCATTTCCAGGATCTCCATCCTGGCCTCGTGCCCCTCCGGACCGGGCTCGGGGATGTCGAGCAGCCGTCCAGCCTGCTGGTAGAAGGCAGACAGCTCGGTTTCGCTTCTGAACCCACCCAGCCTCAGGTAGACGCGCTTGCCGTCAGGCCCGGCCGGCAACTCTTCCTTGCCGTGCCAGGTGCCGTGATGCGGATTCCACGTGCCGTCCTTGCGGCGGAGCTTGGGGCACTTCGCGCCGAGCTCACGGCCGTTCTTCCGGCATTTGCAGCGTTTATATCCGTTCCCCGTCAATTACTTGTACTCACCTCATTCCGGTTTCGCGGTGCCTGTATGCGATCTTCCTCGCTTCCTGGTAGTCCTCGATACTTACTCCCAGCTCGGCGGCCGCATCTTCTGGCGGCAGGCCGGCTGGGCGGCCCCTATGGTTCAGGGCTATCCGGGGGACTGTACGGTTTTCGGTGTAACTCCTGATCAAGGAGAACGCACCTGATGAGTACTGTGATCCAGGCATCGACGGAGATTGACCTGGAGGACG
>NZ_JBFAOH010000066.1:0-21452 GCF_040675175.1 Nonomuraea sp. NPDC049649 | reverse complement strand
GCGGCGACCGGACTAGACCGTCACCCCGGCTCCCGCCGAGTCCCTTCACCAAGCACCGTAGTGGTGCCTGCGAGAAAGAGGGTGCCCTAGTGACCAGGACCCGCAAATACCATCTGGCGCTCATCGGCGTCGCCGCGGCGATCCTGCTGGTGTCACTGGTCAGGGTGATCTCCGGGGCCGACGTGATCACCGCCTCCGGCACGTTCTCCTCCGCGCTGCTGCTGGCCGTGCCGATCGGGCTGGCCGGGCTCGGCGGCCTGTGGGCGGAGCGGGCCGGGGTGGTCAACATCGGCCTCGAAGGCATGATGGTGCTCGGCACCTGGTTCGCCGGCTGGGCCGGCTACCAGTGGGGCTGGACGGCCGCGCTGGTCGCCGGGCTCGCGGCGGGCGCGATCGGCGGTCTCATCCACGCCATCGCCACCGTGACCTTCGGCGTCGACCACATCATCAGCGGCGTGGCCATCAACCTGCTGGGCCCCGGCGTCACCCGGTTCCTGTCCGAAGTGCTCTTCAAGGAGGGCAGCAAGGCCAACGAGGCGGGCGCGGGCATCACCACCTCACCCGCGTTGTCGTCCAAGGTGCCGGAGCTGAGTCTGCCGCTGCTGTCCGACGGGCCCGACTGGCTGCGGAGCGTCGAGAGCACCGAGTGGTTCCTCGTCGCGGACCTGGCGGGCATCCTGCGCGGGCTGACGCACAACGTGAACCTGATGGTCATCGTGGCGGTGCTGCTGCTGCCGCTGACGTTCTTCGTGCTCTGGCACACCTCGTTCGGACTGCGGCTGCGCGCGGCGGGCGAGAACCCGTGGGCGGCCGAGTCGCTGGGCATGAACGTCTACCTGATGAAGTACCTCGCCGTGACCATCTCCGGCGCGTTCGCCGGCCTCGGCGGCGTGTTCCTGGTCTTCGAAGCGACCAAATACGTCGAGGGGCAGACGAACGGGAAGGGCTTCATCGGTCTGGCCGCGATGATCTTCGGCAACTGGCGGCCCGGCGGGCTGGCCACGGGCGCCGCGCTGTTCGGCTACGCCGACGCGCTGCAGCTGCGCAGCCAGGACGGACGCGCGATCACCACCGTGCTGCTGTTCGCGGCCCTGCTGCTGCTGATCTACTTCGGGATGAGGCTGCGGAGCATGCTGCGGCCCGGCCGCCCGGCCGAGCTGGCCGACCGCGGCCCGAAGGAGTACGCCAAGATGGGGGCGGCCGTCGTCGGCGCCGGCGTCCTCCTCTGGCTGTGGCTGACCGTCGACCGGCTGCCGAACGAACTCGTGAACATCACGCCGCACGTCCTCACCCTGCTGGTGCTCCTGGTCGCCTCGCAGCGGCTCCGGATGCCCAAGGCCGACGGCGTACGCTACCGACGGGGGGAACAGCATTGACCATCGACTGGGACGCGCTGCGGGCCAAGGCCGCCGAGGCCATGCACCACGCCTACGCGCCGTACTCGAAATTTCCGGTCGGCGCGGCGGCGCTCGTGGACGACGGGCGCGTCGTGACCGGCTGCAACGTGGAGAACGCCTCCTACGGGCTGGGGCTGTGCGCCGAGTGCGGGCTGGTGTCCGCGCTGCAGGCCTCGGGCGGCGGCCGGCTGGTGGCCTTCACGTGTGTGGACGGCCACGGTGAGCTGCTCATGCCGTGCGGGCGCTGCCGTCAGCTGCTGTGGGAGTTCGGCGGCGCCGAGCTGCTGGTCGAGACCGTCGACGGGCCCAAGCGGATGGCCGAGATCCTGCCGTACGCGTTCGGCCCCGACGACCTGTCGAGGGTGTCGTAAATGGACGTCATCGAGATCATCGTCGCCAAGCGCGACGGCGGTGAGCTGACCGACGCCCAGATCGACTGGGTGATCGACGCCTTCACGCGCGGCGCGGTCGCCGACGAGCAGATGTCCGCGCTGGCCATGGCGATCCTGCTGAACGGCATGAACCGGCGCGAGATCGCCCGCTGGACGGACGCGATGATCCGCACCGGCGAGCGGATGGACTGGTCGATGCTCGACCGGCCGACCGCCGACAAGCACTCCACCGGCGGCGTCGGCGACAAGATCACGCTGCCGCTGGCGCCGCTGGTCGCGGCCTGCGGCGCCTACGTGCCGCAGCTCTCCGGCCGCGGCCTCGGCCACACCGGCGGCACGCTCGACAAACTGGAGTCCATCCCCGGCTGGCGGGCCTCGCTCTCCAACGACGAGATGCTCGCCGTGCTGCGCGAGGCGGGCGCGGTCGTCTGCGCCGCCGGGTCCGGGCTCGCGCCCGCCGACAAGAAGCTGTACGCGCTGCGCGACGTCACCGGCACCGTCGAGTCCATCCCGCTCATCGCCTCGTCGATCATGTCCAAGAAGATCGCCGAAGGCACCGGGTCGCTGGTCCTCGACGTCAAGGTGGGCTCGGGCGCGTTCATGAAGACCCCGGAGCGGGCCCGCGAGCTGGCCGAGACGATGGTGGCGCTCGGCACCGACGCGGGCGTCCGCACGGTCGCCCTGATCACCGCGATGGACCGGCCGCTCGGCCTCGCCGTGGGCAACGCCCTGGAGGTCGCCGAGTCGGTCGAGGTCCTCGCGGGCGGCGGGCCGTCCGACGTGGTGGAGCTGACCGTACGGCTCGCGCGGGAGATGCTGGAGGCCGCCGGGGTGTCCGGCAAGGACCCGGCCGACGCGCTCCGCGACGGGTCGGCCATGGACGCCTGGCGGCGCATGATCAAGGCGCAGGGCGGCGACCCCGACGCCCCGCTGCCCCGCGCGGAAGAGACCATGACCGTCGAGGCGCCCTCGTCGGGCGTGCTGGCCCGGCTGGACGCCTACGCGGTCGGCCTGGCGGCCTGGCGGCTCGGCGCGGGCCGGGCCCGCAAGGAGGACCCGGTCTCGGCGGGCGCGGGCGTCACCCTGCACGCCAAGCCGGGCGATCAGGTCCGCGCCGGGCAGCCGCTGATGACGCTCCACGCCGACGAGCCCGGGAAGTTCGAGCGGGCGCTGGCGGCGCTGGAACGCGGCTACGAGGTGAGTGAGACGCCCGGCGACACGCTTCCCCTGATCCTGGGCCGGATCACCGCCTAGAAGCCGATGAACGCGTACTGGGCCAGGTGGTCCGACTTCGTGCTGCCCACCGTGTAGTCGACGGGCGACGGCCGCACCGCCCCCCGGGCGAACAGGTAGTCGATCTTCCTGGAGCCCATCGTGGGCTTGCCGCCGTGAATGAGCGACATCGACGTAGCGTAAGCGACGATTTTCGGTCGCGCCCGATCCGGGGGAAACGCCGAACATATCGCGGCCGGCCACTCCGCCGCGCCGCCTGATGCCGATCAAGCAGCCGGGGCGTCGGACACGCGCCGGCCGGGCATCCAGAGCACATGACCCCGTTCGTACGGGCCGCCGCCGCGTTCCTCGCGTGCGGCGCGGCCCTGATCTCCTGCGGTACGGCGCCCCCCGCCGAACCCTCCACCGGAACCGCCACGACACCCGGCCCCGCCATCGAACCGAGCACCGCCACGCCCGCCCCGCGCCCGACCGGCACCGCCCCCGTCCGGGCCGAACGGGACGACGTGGGCACCGCCCTGGTCACCGGGGTGCGGTTCGGGCGGCACGCCGCGTTCGACCGGGTGGTCGTCGACTTCGACGGCGGCGTGCCCGGCCACACCGTGCAGTGGGTGAGCCGGCTGCACCAGGAAGGGTCCGGGCATCCGGTCGACCTGAAAGGCGGGCACGCCCTGCACATCCGGCTCCAGCCCGCCTCCGCCCACACCGACGACGGCACCCCCACCTGGATCGGCACCCCCGTGACCGGATCCGGCGGCCTCACCGGCATCGTCAAGGTCGGCGACTTCGAAGGCATCGTCGGCATCGCCCTGCTGTCCGACGACGTCAGAGGCTTCGAGGTCCAGGAGCTGTCCGCCCCGCCCCGGCTGGTGGTCGACGTGGCACACTGACCGTGTGGTGAGAAAGATCGAAGCTCCTTCACGTATTCCGGTGCCGGGCGGCAAGCTCATCGACGAGCACATCGGCCGCGTCAACAGCGGCGACGAGGCCATCTCCATCGCCCGCATGGTCGCCCCGCCCGGCTGGGAGGAGCCCGCCCAGACCCCCGAATTCACCGAATACACGCTCGTCCTGCGCGGCACCGTCGTCGTCGAGCACGCCGGCGGCACCACCGAGGTGACCGCCGGCCAGACCCTCGTCACCACCCCCGGCGAGAAGGTCCGCTACCGGGTGGGCGACGAAGGCGCCGAGTACGTCGCCGTGTGCCTGCCCGCCTTCAGCCCTGATGCCGCCAATCGGGACGAGTGACTCGTATCATGGGCGGATGAGCCCCACGATTGACGAGATCCGGCGCGCGCCCAAGGTGTTGCTGCACGACCATCTCGACGGTGGTCTCCGCGCCGAGACCATCGTGGACCTGGCCCGCGACACCGGCTACGACCGGCTGCCCGCCACCGACCCCGGCAACCTGCGCCAGTGGTTCGAGGAAGCGGCCGACTCCGGCTCGCTGGAACGCTACCTCGAAACCTTCCAGCACACCGTCGGCGTCATGCAGACCCGCGAGTCCCTGGCCCGCGTCGCCGCCGAATGCGCCCAGGACCTGGCCGACGACGGCATCGTCTACGCCGAAGTGCGCTTCGCGCCCGAACAGCACACCACCCGCGGGCTCAGCCTCGACGAGGTCGTGCAGGCCGTCCTGGAAGGCTTCCGGCAGGGATCCGAAGGCCGCGACATCCGCGTCGGCACGCTGCTCACCGCCATGCGCCACCAGGCCCGCTCCATGGAGATCGCCGAACTGGCCGTCCGCTACCGCGACGTCGGCGTCGTCGGCTTCGACATCGCCGGCGCCGAAGCCGGCTACCCGCCCACCCGCCACCTCGACGCCTTCGAATACCTGCAGCGGGAGAACGCCCACTTCACCATCCACGCCGGCGAGGCCTTCGGCCTGCCGTCCATCTGGCAGGCCATCCAGTGGTGCGGCGCCGACCGCCTCGGCCACGGCGTACGGATCATCGACGACATCTCCGTCGCCGAGGACGGCACCGCCAAACTCGGCCGGCTCGCCGCGTACGTGCGCGACAAGCGCATCCCGCTGGAGATGTGCCCCACCTCCAACCTCCAGACCGGAGCCGCCGCCTCCATCGCCGACCACCCCATCGGGCTGCTGCGCCGCCTCTACTTCCGCGTCACGGTCAACACCGACAACCGGCTGATGAGCTCCACCACCCTCTCCCGGGAGTTCGCCAAGCTCATCGAGGCGTTCGACTACGGCTGGGACGACCTGCAGTGGTTCACCGTCAACGCGATGAAGTCGGCCTTCCTGCCCTTCGACGAACGCCTCGCCCTGATCAACGGCGTCATCAAGCCCGGATTCGCCCAGCTGAAGTGGCAGCCGTGAAACAGGTCTACCGTTCCACCACCGGCTACGTCTTCGGCTGGATCTGGGTCGTGTTCGTCGCCGTCAACGTCGTCGACCTGACCCTCCGCTACAGCGGCAAACCCTCCATGGTGGCGCTCGCCGTGCTCGGCGCGCTCACCGCCGTCATCTACCTCGTCGCCCTCAGGCCGGCCACCGTCTTCACCGAACCCGGCCTGGTGGGGCGCACCCCACTGCGGTCCACGTTCGTGCCCTGGACCGCGATCGAGGACGTGACCGTCTCCCACTCCATCAACGTCACCCACTCCGGCGACCAGCTCCTGCGCTTGTGGACCCCGATGACGTCGGCCAGGGAACGCGCCAAGGCCCAGCGCCGCGGCGCCGCCCCCGCCCGGCGCGGCCGCTACCAGACCGAGCCCGTCGTGACCAAGGGGGAGCAGGCGGCGGCCGAGGCGATGGCGGGCAAGACGCACGCCGACTGGGTGGGGGAGCAGATCACCGACCGCGCCGAACAGGCGAAGATCCGCAAGGAGGAAACGGGGACACCCCGGACGGTCTGGGCCTACGACTCCCTCGCCGCCCTCGCCGTGGCGCTGATCCTGATCGTCACCGCCGTCCTGGTGCCCTGAGTCGTTACGCCGTGTCGTAGTGCCTTGAATTCTTGTCCGAGGCGCTGTGCCCTGAGTCCTTGTCCAGGGCTGGTGCAACGGCATGGTCCTCGCGGCAGACACGCTCCGCGCGATCCCAGCTCGGGCTGTGCTCTGCAGGGGCTTCGCCCCCGCACCCCCGGGCGAGGGGGCTGCCGCCCCCTCGCGCTCCCCGGCCCCTGCCCGTCATGCCGGGGTGAGCACTGACTTGACCGGTCTGGGCATCAGATGCAGGTTGCAGTGGTTGGCGCCGCATGCCTGAATGGGGTTTCCGAACCGGAGGAGACCGGATGTCCCGCCCGAATGCTGCGGACACGCAGGCGAATCGCGTCATGAGAGTGTTCGCGCAGGTCGCAGCGGGCGCCGGTGTTCTCACTTTCTGGCTGAACTTCGTAGTGGCTGCTCTGCTCGCCTTGATCGGGCTGACCCTTGCGCTCATCGAGGCGGGCAGGAACACCGGTCACATTAGGAGCTACTTCCGGGCGGTGGCCACGGTCTGTGTCATCGTTCTCGTGGCCGTGGCGATTCGCTGGTATCTGTCGACGCCTGTGGAGTATGTCGTCGATCCGACTCCCCAGCCAGGGGACCCCGTTCTTGAGCCTGGAGACTAGCCGCAGTCCTCACGACAGGATGCCAAGGTGGATGTATGACAACGTTCGCCCAACTTCGCAAGGCCGCGCTTTCCCACCCTGAGGTGGTCGAAGGCAGTGCTGATGGTGTGCGGGTGTTCGCCGTCGCGGGCGAGGAGTTCGCCTGGCTGGACTCGGACGCGCATGTGCGCCTCAGGCTGCCTGCTGCCGAGGCCGAGGACATGGTCTCCCAGCATGCGACGGCTGAGAGGGCCGGGGACTTCGTGCGCCTGCCTATCGATGACATCAACGGTCAGGCCCTCAACTACTGGGTGCGGCGTGCTTGGCTGGGGTGCGCGCCGCCGGAGCTGGCGGCCCGCGCAACCGCGGCCGAGAAAGCTGGCGCGGGCGAGGTCGGCGACCTGCCGAAGGCGATCGGGCGACCGGCCACCCGCGCGCTGGCCAACGCCGGCATCACCACACTCGACCAGGTGGCCGGTCTTTCGGACGCGGAACTCCTGGCGCTGCACGGGGTCGGACCGAGGGCTGTGAGGATCCTCCGGGAGACGCTGGCCGCTCGCTGACGGTGGACTCCCAGGCGCGGCATGCGGAGCTTCTTTGGTCCAGGCGCCGCTGTGTAGTGTCAACATGCTGGCTGGACGCCGGCGATCAGCACGATGACCTTCCAAGCGCGGTCCAAGACGAACAGCTGGCCGATCCGGCGGTAGTTGCATCGAGCTCACAACCGTCGAGTTTCAGGCGCTGTAGCGTCAGTTCTCCTAGCAGTGGAGGGGACTCGTCATGCTGCTGAGGTTCGCCGCCACGAACCACGCTTCGATCGCTGATCGTCAGGAGTTGAGCATGATCGCAGTGGATGATCATGAAGGTCTGGCGGTGGGCGACGTTCCTGGCATGCCCGAGGTGTTGGTTCTGCCGGTCGTTGCGATCTTCGGGCCGAATGCCTCCGGGAAGTCGAACATCCTCGATGCGTTGGCTTACATGTGCTGCGCCGTGGAGTACTCGCACCAAAGGTGGCTGCCGGACAAGCCGATCCCCAGAAGGCCCTACCTGCTGACCGACGGTCAGACGCAACCGAGTGTGTATGAAATCGATTTTGTCGTCGGTGGTGTCCGCCACAACTACGGTTTTTCCCTCGACGACGAGACAGTGGTGGAGGAGTGGCTCTACTCCTACCCTGAGCGACGCAGGCGACTGCTGTTCGAGAGGATGCGCGATGAGCCGATCAGATTCGGCCCCACCCTCCCTGGCCAGAAGCGGCTGGTGGAACGCTCGGTCAGGCCGAACAGTCTCTTCCTCTCTGCGGCTTTCGCGAACAACCTCCAAGCCACTGCGTCGATCTATCGCTGGTTCAGCCGTCGCTGCCGGATAGCCAACGCAGTCAACGAGGAAAGCCGTCTCGCAGCCACCTTCAAAGTCATGGAGAAGGAGTCGAGGCAAGACGTATTCGACTTGCTCCTATACGCCGATCTGGGCGTGACAGGAATGGAGATCAAGAAGCGCGGCGTAGGCCAGGAGGAGCGGGACCGGCCGCACCGTATCCTGAACACGCCGGAGATAAATAATCGTGACGTCGACCTCGACACGGCGCTGTCCTGCGAGGTCGAGGTGCATCACAAAGTCGGGTCCGACATCGGCACTCTGCCTTTCAAATCCGAGTCCACAGGAGCCAAGACGTGGCTCTCCTTGGCGGGGCCCGTGCTGACCACCCTCAAAACCGGCAGCGTACTCGTGGTCGACGAACTGGACGCAAGGCTGCACCCCAGCCTCACAGCCGAACTCGTCCGGATGTTCCAGGATCCGTCGATCAACAAGAACGGCGCCCAGCTTGTCTTCAACTCGCATGACGTCTCACTGCTGGGCAGGAACGTACGGTACAGGCTGCGGCGCGACCAGGTCTGGTTCACGGAGAAGGATGAGTTCGGCGCGACCAAGCTCTTCCCGCTCACCGAATACAGCGACGGTCTGGACAACGTCGAGAGAGCGTATCTACGCGGCCGGTATGGCGCGGTGCCGTTCTTTGACGACCTGATCCTTGAGCACGTCTCGTAGCCGGGACCCGAACAGATGCCTCACCCGTCCAGGCCGTTTCAACAATAAGTAGGGAAGGAGGGTGAGGCTGCTCTCATCGCTACCGGGGATAAGCAGTCTTGGGCTTAGTTGATTGTGCGCTGGTCAAGGCCGGGGAGCGCGAGGGGTGGGCCCCTCGCCTGGGGGTGCGGGGGCGAAGCCCCCGCAGAGAACAGCCTGAGCTGAAGGCGCGGAGCGCCCCCCGCGGCGAAGACCATGCTTGTAGGCCTTGCCTGGCGAGGTAGGCGGGCAAGAGGCTTTGACTCTGACATCGTGTGAGGGTCTACACCTGGAGATGTCATGTTCAGTATCGGAGACTTCGCCAGGCTCGGACTCGTGTCCGTTCGGATGTTGCGGCACTACGACGCGATCGGGCTGTTGCGGCCCGCTCATGTGGATCCCGCCACCGGCTACCGGTCCTACCAGGCCGCCCAGCTCGCGCGGCTGAACCGGATCGTCGCCATCAAGGACCTCGGGTTCACGCTGGAACAGGTCAAGGCCATCCTCGACGACAAGGTCAGCACGGAGGAGCTGCACGGCATGGTCCGGCTCCGGCGTGCCCAATTGGAGGCGCAGATCAGCGCCGACCTGGCCCGGCTGCGGGGTGTCGAGGCACGGCTGCGGTCGATCGAGACGGAGGGCCGCCTCGGTGCGTCCGAGGTCGTGGTCAAGGAGGTGGCGCCGGTCAGGGTGGCCGAGCTCACCGCCACCGCCGCCGGCTACGAGCCGGAGGACATCGGCCCGGTCATCGAGCCCTTGTACGGGCAGCTCTGCGAACGCGTGGCCGAGGCCGGGCTGACCTGCACCGGGCCGAGCATCGCCTACTACGAGCCGGAGCCCGACGGCACGGTCGTGGTCCACGCCGCCCTGCCGGTCGCCGCCGAAACCGGCGACCATGACGGCTTCCGCGTCGTCGATCTGCCCGCGATCGGGAAGGCGGCCACGGTCATCCACCAGGGCCCGATGGCCGACGTCGGCTCGACCCTCCAGGCTCTCGCCCACTGGATCGAGGAGACCGGCCACCGCGCGCTCAGCCTGGGCCGCGAGGTCTACCTGCACTGCCCCGAGGACGAGGCGGAGTGGGTCACCGAGCTGCAGATCGAGATCACGCATTGAGGAGCGCCATGCCGCAGGTCATCGAGTTGCCGGAACGTCACTACGTGGGAATCCGCAGGACCATCACCATGACCACCTTCGGCCTCGTCGCCGACCGTCTCGGCGAGATCTTCGCCTGGCTGGGTGAGCGGGGCACGCCTCCGGCGGGCTCCCCGTTCTTCCGCTTCCACGTCATCGACATGCAAGGGGATCTCCAGGTCGAGGCGGGCGTCCCGGTGGCGGCGCCGATGGAGGGCGAGGGAGACATCGTGCCCGGCGTCATCCCGGCCGGCCGCTACGCCGTCGCCACCCACGTCGGCCACCCCGACCAGCTCATCGGCGCCATCCACGCCCTGCGGGGCTGGGCGGCGGAGCAGGGGCTGGCCTTCGACATGACGGACGAACCGGACGGCGAGCACTGGGGCTGCCGCCTGGAGATCTACCACACCAACCCGGAGGAGCAGCCGGACATGCGCAAGTGGGAGACGGAACTGCAGTTCCGCCTGGCTTAGTCTCACGCATGAGACCAACACAGACTTTGGTCTCATGAAGTGAATCAGTGAGCCTTCGCCGGACTTTGGTCTCACGGATGAGACCAAAGTCCGGCCTAACGCCACGCTTCGATGAGCTCCTCGGGCGTGACATGCCGGACCCCGTCCACCGTGCACCCGGCGCGGGACACCACGTAGAGGGGCGTGTCGGCGTCGGCGCCGGGCATCTTCGAACGGTGCACGATGAGCTCGGTCAGGTCGTGATGGTCGAAAGGCCGGTTCTCCAGCCATTTGATCGAGCCCAGCAGAGTGATCCGCTTCGCCACCGGCTCCCGGTCCGCGCCGACGAGATCGATCTCGGGGTCGTTCGTACGGGTCCAGTAGCCGCCCACCGCACCCGTCTCCCCGGGCAGGTCCTCCATGCGACGCAGCGACTCCCGGATGACCGGCTCCACCGCGCCGCCGCGCCAGGTGGTCCAGGACCGCTTGATCCGCTTCAGGGCCAGGTCGCCGCGGCCCCGGTCGATTTCGGTGAGTCCGGGCTCGACGAAGGACAGCCAGAACCGGAGGTGGGTGTCCGCGATGTGGTAGCGGGTGTCTCTGGCGGCCTTGGTGGACAGGGGCAGCTCAGCCGTCACCACACGCTTGTCCAGCAGGATTTGGATGCCGCGTTTGGCGGAGGTGGTCGGCATTCCGCCCGTGGCGCGCAGGATCGACGAGAACGTGCGCTGCCCGGACCCGATGGCCTTGACCAGCAGTGTGGCCTGGGCCTCGGGCGGGAATTCGGCTGCCACGGCGCGCACGCCGCTCACGATGAGCGCCGACATGGGGTCGGGGATGGCGTCGCCGAGGTAGTTCCAGAGGGAGGCGCCCGTGGGCCACTCGTCGAGGATCATCGGCAGTCCGCCGGTCACCAGGTAGGCGTCGATGGCCTCGTCCGCCGGCAACTGCAGTCGCTCGGCCACGTCCGCCGGAGTCAACGGGTGGATCACCATGTCCGACGCCCTCATGTAGAAGGGGCGGTCGTACTGATTGATCGCCTCCATGACGGACAGGTCGGAGCCGATCAGCATCAGCAGCATCGGCCGCCTGGAGAACTCCCGGTCGAACAGCCGCTGCAGTCTGCCCTCCAGATGCGGGTCCTGGGCGATCATGTAGGGCAGTTCGTCGATGACGACGATGCTCGGCGAGTCCTGGGGCACGGCCTGTGCGAGTAGTCTCAGCGCACTGTCCCAGGACGTGGGGGTCACCTCGCCGAACAGCGCCGCTCCCGGCAGGTCGGACGCGGCGGCCGAGGCGCTGAAGCTCGCGAGTTGTTCGCTGATCGGTTCCGCGGCGGCGGTGTAGAACAGTGACGGCACGCCGGACCGACGGATGAACTCCTCCGCCAGCCGCGACTTTCCGACCCGGCGGCGGCCCCGCATGAGAATGGCCCGTCCTGGCCGATCGCCGGTGCCCACCTTGGTGAAGAAGCGTCCTAGAGCCGCCAGCTCGCGGCCTCGCCCGATGAACACGCCGACCTCCCGAAGGGACCAAATTTGGGCCCACCAAAAGTGGATGGCCCAAAGTTGGTCCCATCGTAATTGGTCCTTAGAGACCCAGCGCGGAGGTCAGGTCGGTTTTCAGCGCTTCCAGATTCTCGGCGGCGCGGGTGCGGGCCGGGGCCACGTCGTCCGTGACCGTGACGACCACCTCCAGGTAGCACTTGAGCTTGGGTTCGGTGCCCGAGGGCCGGACCACGACGCGGGCGTCGCCCGACAGCAGGAAGCGGAGGCCGTCCGTCGGCGGCAGGCCGCCGTCGCCGCGGCTCAGGTCGTCGATCCGGGTGACCTCGTACGGGCCGAGCCGCGACGGCGGGGTGGCCCGGAGGCGGGTCATGGCGCCGGCGATGAGGGACAGGTCGTCCACCCGGAAGGAGAGCTGGGTGGTGGCGTGCAGGCCGTAGCGGCGGGCCTGGTCGTCGAGGAGGTCCAGCAGGGTGCGGCCGGAGCGCTTGGCGTCGGCGGCGATGGCGGCGACGGTGAGGGCGGCGCTGATGCCGTCCTTGTCGTGGACCGGCAGGCCGCCGGAGCCGCCGACGCTGTAGCCGATGGCTTCCTCGTACCCGAAGACCAGGCCGGGACCGGCCTTGATGATCCATTTGAAGCCGGTCAGGGTCTCGCCGTAGCCGACGCCGTGGGCGCGGGCGATCTTGCCGAGGAGAGTGGAGGAGACGATGGTGGTGGCGACCATGCGCTCACCCGAGGTGTGGGCGATGACGTGTTCGGCCAGCAGCCCGCCCACCTCGTCGCCCGTCAGCATGCGGCAGCCGCCGCCGGGCAGCGGGACGCCGACCGCGCACCGGTCGGCGTCGGGGTCGTTGGCCAGCACCAGGTCGGCGCCCGTCTTGGCGGCCAGGGCGAACGCCAGGTCCATCGCGCCCGGTTCCTCCGGGTTGGGGAAGGCGACGGTCGGGAAGTCGGGGTCGGGGTCGCGCTGCTCCTCCACCGGCAGCGGCGGTTCGAAGCCGGCCGCCTCGAAGGCGCGCGCGAGGGTGGCCGCGCCGACGCCGTGCAGCGGCGTGTAGGCGACCCGCAGGTCGCGGGCGTCGCCCAGCGGCAGCGCGGTGATCGCCTCGATGTAGGCGTCGACGATCGACTCGTCCAGGACGGTGCCGGGGCCGCCTAGCGGCAGCTCGCCGACCGGGCCCACCGCGTCGATCGCGGCCGAGATCTCGGCGTCGATGGGCGGCACGATCTGGGAGCCGTCGCCCCAGTAGACCTTGTAGCCGTTGTCGCGGGGCGGGTTGTGGCTGGCCGTGACCGTCACGCCCGCGTCGGCGCCCAGGTGGCGGACGGCGAAGGCGAGCACCGGGGTCGGCAGCGGGCGCGGCAGCACCGAGGCGCGCAGCCCGGCGCCCTCCAGCACCGCCGCCGTGTCGCGGGCGAACACGTCGGACTTGTGGCGGGCGTCGTAACCGATCACCACGTGCTTGCCGGGGCCGAGCACCCGGGCCAGCCCGGCGGCGGCCCGCATCACGGTGACCCGGTTCATCCGGTTGGGCCCGGCGCCCAGCTCGCCGCGGAGCCCGGCCGTGCCGAACTCCAGCTTGGCCCCGAACCGGTCGCGCAGCCCCTCGGTGTCGCCCCGGTCGAGCAGCCCGGCCAGCTCGGCGCGGGTGTCGGGGTCGGGGTCCTGGGCCAGCCACGCGCGGGCCCGCTCCTCCAGGTTCACAGCCGGTCGACCACCTTCGCGAGCAGCACCCCCATGCGGGCGGCGGTGGCGCGGCCGACCTGGAGCACCTCCTCGTGGTCGAGCGGGTCGCCGACGAGCCCGGCGCCCGGGTTGGTGACCAGCGAGACGCCGAGCACCTCCAGCCCGGCCTCGCGGGCGGCGATGGCCTCCAGGACGGTGGACATGCCGATCAGGTCGCCGCCGAGCGTGCGCAGCATCCGGATCTCGGCCGGCGTCTCGTAGGTGGGGCCGCGGAAGGCGACGTAGACGCCCTCGGCGAGGCTCGGGTCGATCTCGCGTACGAGGTCGCGCAGGCGCTTGGAGTAGACCTCGGTCAGGTCGAGGAACGTGGTGCCGGTGATCGGGTTGGCGCCGGTCAGGTTGATGTGGTCGCTGATCAGCACCGGCTCGCCGACCCGCTGCGTCTCGGGCCGCAGCCCGCCCGCCGCGTTGGTCAGCACGAGCGTGCGCACCCCGGCCGCCGCCGCCGTGCGCACGCCGTGGACCACCGAGTCGACGCCGCGTCCCTCGTACAGATGGCTGCGCCCGAGGAAGATCAGCGCGTGGCGGCCGGTGTCGGTGCGGACGGCGCGGATGCGGCCGCCGTGGCCCGCGACGGCGGGCGCGGCGAACCCGGGCAGGTCGGTGAACGGGACCTCCGCCACCACCTGGCCGATCGCGTCGGCGGCCGGAACCCAGCCGGACCCCATCACGAGGGCCACGTCGAAGGAGTCGAGACCGGCGGCGGCCTTCAGCGCGGCGGCCGCCTCACCGGCGAGAGCATAGGGGTCGTTGGACATCTCAGTAGTTTAGGAGCAGGCGGTCGAGCACCCGGACCCCGAACTGCAGGGCGTCGATCGGCACCCGCTCGTCCACGCCGTGGAACATCGCGGCGAAGTCCAGCCCCGGCGGCAGCCGCAGCGGCACGAACCCGAACCCGCGGATGTTCAGGTCCGCGAAGAACGTCTTGTTGTCGGTGCCGCCCGACATGCAGTACGGGATCGCCCGCGCGGCCGGGTCCTCGGCCTTGAGAGCATCGATCATCGACTCGACCAGGGCGCCGTCGAACGTGGTCTCCAGCGCGATGTCGTGGTGGATGAACTCGCGGCGCACCTTCGGCCCGATGAGCGCGTCGATCGTCTTGAAGAAGTCGTCCTCGAAGCCCGGCAGGAAACGGCCGTCGACGACGGCGGAGGCCTGGCCGGGGATGACGTTCGACTTGTAGCCGGCCTCCAGCTGGGTCGGGTTGGCCGTGTGGCGGAGCGTCGCGCCGACGAACCGCACCAGCGGGCCGAGTCTGTCCAGCAGCGGCCCCGGGTCCTGCTCGTCGAACGGCAGCCCGTACGCGTCGGCGATCTCCTCCAGGAAGCGCCGGACGGTCGGGGTGTAGGTGAGCGGCCAGTCGTGGGCGCCGATCCTGGCCACCGCCTTGGCGACCTCGGTGACGGCGTTGTCGTCGTTCAGCATGGAGCCGTGGCCGGCGGTGCCGTCGGCGACCAGCTTCATCCAGGCCAGGCCCTTCTGGGCCGTCTCGATGAGGTAGAGGCGGAGCGACGGGTCGATCTCCAGCGAGTAGCCGCCGACCTCGCTGATCGACTCCGTCACGCCCTCGAACAGGCCGGGGTGGTGCTTGGTGAGGTACTTGGCGCCGTAGACGCCGCCCGCCTCCTCGTCGGCCAGCCAGGCGAACACCAGGTCACGGCGCGGCCTGCGGCCCTCGCGGACCATCTGGCGGAGCACCGCCAGCATCATCGCGTCCATGTCCTTCATGTCGACCGCGCCGCGGCCCCAGATGTAGCCGTCGACCACCTCGCCCGAGAACGGGTCGACCTGCCAGTCGGCGGCGTTGGCCGGGACCACGTCCAGATGGCCGTGGACCAGCAGCGCGGGCAGCGACGGGTCGGTGCCCTCCACGCGGGTGATCACGTTGCCCCGGCCCGGCGCGCTCTCCAGGTAGGTGGCCTCGATGCCGACCTCGGCCAGCCGGGCCATGACGACCTCGGCGGCGGCCCGCTCGCCCGGCCCGCTGCCGTCACCGTAGTTGCTGCTGTCGACCCGGATGAGCTCCACGCACAGGTCGGCGACTTCGTTCTCGGCTGGCGTCATGTTCTTGTCTCCACGGTGAGCAGGCCGGACTTCAGGAGGTGGCCCCGCTTGTAGGCCTTGGTGATGAGTGTGACATCGATGTCGGTGACCTCGTCGAGCAGGCCGACGACGCCCGACAGGAAGCGGTAGAGGGCGGCCTCGTGGGCCACCGCCACCTGGACGATCAGGCAGTGGGTGCCTGTTGTGGCGGCACAGTAGCGCACGTTCGGGTGGGCGGCCAGCGTCTGGCCGACCCGGTCCAGGCCGTTCGGGCGGACCTTGAGCCAGAGCTGGGCCTCCACCGCCAGGCCGAGCAGCGCCGGTTCGGCCTCGGCGCGGAGCAGCAGCAGGCGGCGCTCCAGCAGGGAGTGGACCCGGCGGCGCGCCGTCGGCAGCGACAGCCCGGTCCGCTCCGCGACGGCCGCGATCGGGATCCGGCCGTCGGCCGCCAGCAGCTTGGCGATCTCCTCCTCCAGCGGGGAGAGCCCGTCGACGTCGGGCAGGGGAGCGGACGGCGGCGGCGGGCGCAGCGCGGCGACCGCCTCGTCGGTGAGCAGCGGCGCGTGCCACTCCGCCACGGTCCGGAACGTGTGCAGGACGACCCGGGTCTGCGTCTGCACCACCCCGTCGATGGCGGAGATCTGCGCCGACAGCAGGTCGTGCAGCTCCTCCCGAGCGGGGGAGACCAGCTCGCAGCCGACGTCCGTGACGCCGGTCAGCGCGTAGACCGAGCGGATGTCGGACCGCTCCGACAGCGCCCGCGCCACCCGCGCCGCCGTGCCGGGACGCACCTGAACGTGCAGGTGGGCGGGGCGGCCGACACCGGTGCGCAGGTCGTCGTAGATCGCGGTGACCCGGACGACGCCGTCGGCCATGAGCCGCTGCAGCCGGCGCGCCACCGTGCGTTCGTGCTCGCCGACGGCGCGGCCGATCTCACCCCACGACGCGCGGGGGTTCACCTGGAGCGCGGCGACGAGGCGGCGGTCAAGAGCGTCCAAAGAGCGCCGCCTCCTTTTCTGATTCCGACATTCGCGGCGGCATATTGACTGATTCCGTCATCCGCTTGCAGAGTAAGCCATACGCACTGATCAGTAAAGGAGCCCCCCGTGGCTGTTGCCCCGTCCCCGATCGGCATCCCCAGAAGCCGGGTGCGCCAGCTCCTCGCGGCCAGCGTCGGGAACGTCGTCGAGTGGTACGACTGGTACGCCTACAGCTTCCTGACCGTCTACTTCTCGGCGCAGATCTTCCCCGAGACGGACAACCCGTTCGTGCCCGTGCTGAGCGCCTTCGGCATCTTCGCCGTGGGCTTCTTCATGCGCCCGCTGGGCGGGTTACTCGTCGGCGCCTTCGCCGACCGGTACGGCCGCAAGACCGCGATGACGTTCACGATCCTGCTGATGGGCGCCGGGTCGCTGATGATCGCGCTGACGCCCACGTACGAGGTCGCGGGCGTGCTCGGGCCGGTCGTCCTGACGCTCGCCCGGCTCGTCCAAGGGCTGTCGGTGGGCGGCGAGTTCGCCGCCGCGACCACGTTCCTGGTGGAGTCCGCGCCGCCCGGGCGGCGCGGACTGTTCTCCAGCTTCCAGTACGTGAGCACCACCATCGGCCAGCTGCTCGCCTCCGGACTGGCGGCGCTGCTGGCCACCATCCTCATCGAACCGGACATGAACTCCTGGGGCTGGCGCATCCCGTTCGTCATCGGCGCGCTGATCAGCCTCGTCGGCCTCTGGATCCGGCGCGGCGCCGAGGAGACCAGCACCCTCGCCGAGGACATCCGGCAGGGCAAGGCCGAACGGCCCGGCATGTTCGACTTCCTGCGGCACTACCCCGGCAAGTCCGCGCTCATCGTCGGCATCACCATCGCCGGCACCGTCGCGTACTACACCTGGACCACGTTCCTGCCCACGTACGCGCAGCAGAACGTCGACTTCGACAAGGCCGACTCGCTCACCGTCAGCACCATCGCCCTGGTGTTCTTCATGATCCTGCAGCCGCTGCTGGGCATGCTGTCGGACAAGGTGGGGCGCAAGCCGATGCTGCTGGCCTTCGGGCTCGGGTTCACGATCCTGCCGGTGCCGCTGCTGGGCATGCTGACCGACGCGTTCGCCAGCCTGCTGGTCATCCAGTGCGTCGGCATGGTCTTCCTCGGCTGCTTCACCTCGATCTCCGCCGCGGTGAACGCCGAGCTGTTCCCGACCCGGGTGCGCGCCGCCGGGGCCGGGTTCCCGTACTCGCTGACCGTCGCCCTGTTCGGCGGGACCGCGCCCTTCATCGGCACCGCGATGGCGAACGCCGACGCGACCTACCTGTTCCCCTGGTACATGTCGGCGCTGGCGCTGATCTCCACCCTCGTGTACGCGTTCGCGCTGAAGGAGACCAAGCACCTGCCGCTCAGCTGAAGCGGTCAGTCGCCGAGCGACTTGCAGGGGCGTCCCCGCAGCTCCTTGACGTAGTCGTCGGGGGCGCCCGCCCGCTCGGCGGCGTCGGCCAGGATGCCGAGATAACGCGCCGAAGGCAGTCCGCCCTCGTAGCCGTCGAGCACGTAGAACCAGGCCAGGACCTCGCCCTCCAGCGTCTGCACCCGCAGACGGACCTTGTGGTAGAGGCCCGTGGACGCGCCCTCCCACTGGTCGAGCGACTGCTCGTCGAACTCCGGGACGTCGTAGAGGGCGACGAAGACGTGCTCGGCGGGATCCTCGACGATGGTCGCGAGCGCGCCCTCCCAGCCCAGCGACTCCCCGCCGAAAGTCAGGCGCCAGCCCGGCAGCCAGCCCACGCCCCGCAGCGGGGAGTGAGGGGCCCGCACGGCCATCTGCTCCGGGTCAAGGTTGCTGCCGTAGGCGGCGTAAACAGGCACAGCGCACAAGCGTAGCGCGACCGTGGCCGCCCCGTTCGCCAGCAGGTCAGAGGATGCGGGACAATGGGGACGTGACGAGGATCGTGATCATCGGTGGTGGACCAGGCGGCTACGAGGCGGCGCTGGTGGCGGCGCAGCTAGGGGCGAAGGTCACGATGATCGAGCGCGACGGGCCCGGCGGGGCATGCGTGCTCACCGACTGCGTGCCCTCCAAGACGCTGATCACCACCTCCGTGCGCAAGCAGGCGCTGCTCGACGCGCCGTCCCTCGGCGTCTCCTTCGACGGCGGGCACGACGGCCAGGTAGGCGCGCCCCGCGTCGACCTGCCCCTCGTCAACAAGCGGGTCAAGGAGCTCGCCCAGGCCCAGTCCGGCGACATCGCAGCCCGGGTCCAGGCCGAAGGCGTCGAAATCATCAAGGGCCTCGGCCGGCTGGTCGACCCGCAAGTGGTCAAGGTGGGCGACCGCACCATCCGGGCCGACGTGGTGCTGGTGGCCACCGGCGCCACCCCGCGCATCCTCCCCGGCGCCGAACCCGACGGCGAACGCATCCTCACCTGGCGGCAGCTCTACGACCTCGACCAGCTCCCCGAACACCTCATCGTCATCGGCTCCGGCGTCACCGGCGCCGAGTTCGCCGGCGCCTACCGCTCACTCGGCTCCCACGTCACCCTCGTCTCCAGCCGCGACCGCATGATGCCCAACGAAGACGCCGACGGCGCCGAAGTCCTCGAAGAGGTCTACCGCCGCCGCGGCATGAACGTCATGGGCCGCAGCCGT
Organism: Nonomuraea sp. NPDC049649; assembly: GCF_040675175.1. Lineage (NCBI taxonomy): Bacteria > Bacillati > Actinomycetota > Actinomycetes > Streptosporangiales > Streptosporangiaceae > Nonomuraea > Nonomuraea sp. NPDC049649. The sequence goes on along the minus strand of NZ_JBFAOH010000066.1, from coordinate 2,289 downwards.
GCCTCCTCCGTCAAACGCACCGCCGACGGCGTGGTGGTCACCCTCGAAGACGGCCGCACCGCCGAAGGCTCCCACGCCCTGATGACCGTCGGCATGATCCCCAACACCCGCGGCATCGGCCTGGAGGAAGCCGGGGTCCAGCTCGACGACCACGGATTCATCAAGGTCGACAAGGTCTCGCGTACGTCCGCGCCCGGCGTCTACGCGGCCGGCGACTGCACCGGCGTGCTCATGCTCGCCTCCGTCGCCGCCATGCAGGGCCGCATCGCCGTCTGGCACGCGCTCGGCGAAGCCGTCCAGCCGCTCCGGCTGGCCACCGTCGCCTCCAACATCTTCACCGACCCCGAGATCGCCGCCGTCGGCGTGACCCAGCGGGCCATCGAAGCCGGCGAGATCGACGCCAAGGTGGTCAAACTGCCGCTCGCCACCAACGCGCGGGCCAAGATGCAGGGGTTCAACGACGGGTTCGTCAAACTGTTCTGTCGGCCCAACACGCAGATCGTGCTCGGCGGGGTGGTGGTGGCGCCGCGGGCGTCCGAGCTGATCCTGGCGGTGTCGGTGGCGGTGCAGCAGCGGCTCACCGTCGACCAGCTCGCCCACACGTTCGCGGTCTACCCGTCGCTGTCGGGATCCATCACCGAGGCCGCCCGGCGCCTCATGCAGCCCGAGGCGTCCCTGGGCTTCTGACCCGGTTCCACCTTGAGCGGGGCGTGCCCCGGGTGCTGCTAAAACCGCGGCCCTCGCCCAAGACGCGCTTCGCGCGGGCAGCAGCTCGGACTGTGTCTAAACGGGGGGGCCGAGCCCCCTGGCAAGGGGCCTTCCGGCCCCCTGCACCCCCGGGGGTGAGGCGTCTGGATGGTCGATTGCGAAGATGGGAATCCTGGTTACCGCTTCCTGGTCTCAGGTCACGACGACGTCCCAGCATTGACCGGTTCGCCCACCCGTTCTAGATCTGCTTGTCGCCTCCGCGTGTCACTATGAATCTGCCCGGGTTTTACTCCCCCGCACTCAACGGTGAGGTTCACGGCATGGCCAAGGTGACGTTCTATTTCGACCCCACTTGCCCCTTCGCGTGGATCACTTCGCGCTGGATGCTGGAGGTCGAGAAGGTCCGCGACATCGACCTGCGCTTCCGGGTGATGAGCCTGTCGGTGCTCAACGAGGGCCGTGAGCTCGACGCCTGGTACCGCGAGTTCTGCGACAGGGCCTGGGGTCCGGTACGGGTCTGCATCGCCGCCGCGCAGCGCGAAGGGGAGGGGATCCTGCGCGACCTCTACACCGCGCTCGGCACCCGGATCCACAACCAGGACAACGACAACTATCCCGAGGTCGTCGCCGCGGCCCTGGCCGAGCTGGGGCTGCCCGCCGCGCTGGCCGACGCCGCCGACTCCAAGGACTACGACGACGCGCTGCGCAAGAGCCACCACGAGGGCATGGAACCGGTCGGGTACGAGGTCGGCACGCCCACGATCCACTTCCAGGACGGCGACAATGACCCGGTCGCCTACTTCGGCCCGGTGCTGACCGCGATCCCCCGGGGCGAGAAGGCCGGTCGCATGTGGGACGCGGTCAACGAACTCGCCTCGTTCGACCGGTTCTTCGAGTTGAAGCGCTCCCGTACCGGCGGATTCGACTTCACCTGACATCCGGCGGCCCTTAAGAGCATCGTCCTCGCCAAGCCGCGCTTCGCGCGATCCGGCTCGGGCTCTGTTCAGCGGGGGGGCCGAGCCCCCCGCACCCCCTGGCAAGGGGCCTCCCGGCCCCCTGCACCCCCGGGGGATGAGGCACTTGCCGCTCCCGAAGTGGTCACCACCGCGAACTTCTCGAAGTGGTCACCACCGAGACGTTCCCGAAGTGGTCACCACCGCGAATTTCCGAACTGGTGACCACCGAGACGCTCCCGAACCGGTGACAGCTGCGACATTCCTAACGGGTGACCGCAGCGAAGAGTGCTCAGCGGTCAGAAGTCGAATTCACCCTTCTTGGCGCCATCGATAAAGGCCGCCCAGACCGATCCGCTGACCACGAACGGAGGCCGGTCAGGAGCCTCGGTGTCCCGGATGCCGACGCGGCCCTGGCTCAGCGGCGCTACCTCGATGCAGTCGCCTCCATTGCCGCCGGATTTCGTCGCCTTTCGCCATGCGGCAGTGCGGAGTTCTACGCTCAGGTCCATCTCTTGACCCGCCCTCTCCTATGATACGGCAGCCGTAGATCGTGATCTTCACGGTGTTGCCGCTGGTCGTGTGGCGTGACGCGAAGAGCCGCCGCGATCATGTCGAGTTGTGACAC
>NZ_JBFAOH010000065.1:0-21931 GCF_040675175.1 Nonomuraea sp. NPDC049649 | reverse complement strand
ACGGCGTCGCCTACGACCCCGCCAAACACGGAGCCCTTCAGGCTCTGATCCAGCAAGATCAACAAGCAGCAGCTTGACACAGGGCTACTCATGAGCACTCCTTCAGGTAGTCGAGCAGGACCTGCATGAAACGCTCCGGTTCCTCCAGGTGCGGGGTGTGGCTGGAGTCCTCGAAGATCTCCCACCGCACGTCGGGGATGAGCTCGAAGTACGGCCGGACGGTCTCCGGGGTGGCCTCGTCGTGCCGCCCCGAGATCAGCAGGGTGGGCACGGCGATGTCGGCGGCCACGTCCTCGACGCCCCAGTCGCGCAGGGTGCCGACCACGTGGAACTCGCTGGGGCCGTTCATGGTGTAGTAGACGGTGGGGTTGTTGTAGATCTCCATGAACGTCGCCTGGAACTCGCCGGGCCAGGGGTCGAGCCGGCACACATGGCGGTTGTAGAAGACCATCATGGCCTCGAAGTACTCGCGTGAGTCGGTCGTATCGGCCGCTTCGTGCGCGCGCAGCACGTCGTCCACGCCGGGCGGCAGTTGCGCGCGCAGCACCGCCATCTCCTTCAGCCACAGCGGGTACGACGCGGGGGCGTTGGCGATGACCAGCCCGCGCAGGCCCGGCGGGCGGGCGGCGGCGTGCGCGGCGGCCAGCATGCCGCCCCACGACTGCCCGAAGAGCACGTAGCCGTCGCGCAGCCCGAGCCGGTCGAGCAGGTTGTCCAGCTCGTCCAGGAACAGCCGGGGCGTCCAGAAATCGGGGGGCGCGCCGGGCACGTGGGAGGAGCCGCCGTTGCCGAGCTGGTCGTAGTGGATCACCGGGTGGCCGTGGCTCGCCAGCGCGGCCAGGCCGGTGAGGTAGTCGTGGGTGCTGCCGGGGCCGCCGTGCAGCGCGACCAGGGCGGGCCGTTCGCCGGGCAGCTCGCCGGTGCAGCGGTACCACGTCCGGTACCGGCCGAACGGCAGGTGGCCCTTGGTGACGGGTGGTCCGGCCACGCTCACCAGCCCCGCTTGATCGTGTCGGCGATGTGCCGGCGCTGCTCGTCGGTCACCCACCAGCCGACCGGCACGCACACCACGCGCGGCGCGACGGCGTCGAGGTTCGGCAGCGCGGCGGCGAACGCGCGCACCGCCGAGTGCTTGTCGTTGCGCTCGTGGACGTTGCTGGCCATGATCCCGGCCTCGTCCATACGCTTGAGGAACCCGGCCCGGTCCTCGACCTTCATCGGGTAGATCCAGAACGAGTGGGTGCGGTCGGCCGACCGCTCGGTCAGCTCCACGCCGGGCACGGCCGCCAGCTCGGCGTCGTAGAAGGCGGCGTTCTCCCGCTGCCTGGCCAGCGCCCGGTCGGCCGTCTCCAGGTTGGCCAGGCCGACGGCGGCGTTGATGTCGTTCATGTGGAACTTGTAGCCCCACTCGGCGACGTCGGGCGGGTTGCGCAGCCGGTCGGCGGAGCGCTCGATGCCGAACCAGCGCAGCAGCTCGGCCCGGTGGTGCAGCTCCGCCGTAGGCAGCGTGACAGCGCCGCCGTCGCCGCAGGTCAGGTGCTTGATGGCCTGGAAGCTGAAGACGGAGAGGTTGCCGTGCGACCCGATCGGCTCGCCGCGGTAGGAGGCTCCCCAGGCGTGCGCGCAGTCCTCCACCACCATGGGGCGGAACCCGTACAGGGCCTCGGCCCGGTCGAGCACGCCCGCCAGCCTGTCCAGGTCGACGGGGTATCCGGCGAAGTGCACGACCACGATGGCCCGCGTGCGGGGCGTGATCTTCCGGGCGAGGTCGTCGAGGTCCATGTTGAGCGTGGCCGGGTCGACGTCCACCCACTTGATGCGCAGGTTGTTGGCCAGGATCGCCCAGTTCGTGGCCTCCATCGTGAGCGGGGTGGACAGCACCTCGCCGTCGCCGTCCGGCCGGTCCCCGGCGGCCAGGCGCAGGGCCAGGGTCAGGCCGGCGGTGCCGCTGTTGACGGTGACCACCCGGGGGTTGCCGAAGCGCCCGGCCAGCGCCCGCTCGAACGCCTCCACCTTCGGGCCCTGGCCGATCATGCCGCTGCCGAGCACTTCGGCGGCGGCCGCGGGCGCCTCCGGCGACATGGCGACCTTGAACAGCGGGATCATCGCCGCTCACCGCCCACCGCGAGACCGCCGAGGCGGGCGTACAGCTCCTGGCACTCGCTGTAGGCAGGCAGCAGGCCGCGCTCGGCGGCCTCCTTGAGCGTGGGCGCGTCGCGGTCCTTGGGCGACATCAGCGGCTCGGGCGTGGCGGGCCAGGGCAGGTTCAGCTCGGGGTCGAGCGCGTTGATCTGCACCTCGCGGCCCGGCGCCCAGGTGGTGGAGCAGAGGTAGACGACGGTGGCCTCGTCGGTGAGCGGGGCGAAACCGTGCGCGAGCCCCTCGGCCAGGTAGAGCGCCTGCCGGTTCCCGGCGCTCAGCTCGACCGCGACGTACTCCCCGTACGTGGGAGAGCCGAGCCGGATGTCGACCACGATGTCGATGATCGAGCCCTGGGGGCAGGTGACGTACCTGGCCTGGCTGGGCAGAGCCACCGCGTGCAATCCCCGGATGGTGCCCCGCCTGGACAGCGAGCAGTTGACCTGCGCCACGTTCAGCTCGTGGCCGACCTCCCGCTTGAAGGCTGGCTGGCTGAACATCTCCAGGAAGTGGCCTCGGTCGTCGGGATGGATATCCGGGGTCGCCAGGAAGGCGCCGTCCACGGCCAGTCGGTTGAGCTGCATTGGCGAGACCTTTCAGAGGGCCTGGCTGACATTTGATGTTCGGCCGCGCGCGAGGCGCCGAACAACCCCTATCAACCCTTACCTCGCGGGCCCTCCCCTAAAGTCGTTGACCGGCCTGTCCGGGGCCGTTTGAATCTTTTCATGACCCGGATCCTCATGGTGGTCCTGCTTTTGGCGGCGCCACTGCATATCGCTCCGGAAAAACTCTACCGGGTGGCCGGATTAGCCGCTCCGGTGGAAATCATCGTGGACCGCTGGGGAGTTCCGCACATTTACGCGGAGAACGACCGCGACCTTTTCCTGGCGCAGGGTTTCAACGCGGCCCGGGACCGGCTCTTCCAGCTCGACCTGTGGCGGCGGCGCGGGCTCGGCCTGCTGTCGGAGGTGTTCGGCCCCGAGCACGCCGAGCGCGACCGCGCCGCCCGGCTGTTCCTCTACCGGGGCGACATGGACCGCGAGTGGGCCGCCTACGGCCCCGGTGCCCGGCAGGCGGCGGCCGCCTTCACCGCGGGGATCAACGCCTACGTCTCCTACCTGGAAAGACGCCCGGAGGCGATGCCGCCCGAGTTCACCCGGCTCGGCTACGCCCCCTCGCGCTGGCGGCCGGAGGACGTGGTGCGCATCCGCAGCCACGGCCTGGCGCTGAACCTGACGACCGAGGTGCTGCGCGCCGCCGTGGTGTGCCAGGCGGGCATCGAGGCCGACCGCGTGCTGTGGCGGCTCGAACCCGCGCACCGGACGCGGGTGCCGCGCGGGCTCGACCCGTGCGCCGTCCCCGCCGACGTGCTCCGCGTCTACCAGCTCGGCACCCAGGGCGTCCGCGTCGAGGCAGGCACGGTGACCGGCGTGCCGCCCGCGCCGGCGGACGGCAGCAACGCCTGGGCGATCTCACCCCGCCGCACCGCGACCGGCCGGCCGGTGCTGGCCTCCGACCCGCACCGCTCGCTGACCGCGCCGTCCCTGCGCTACCTCGCCCACCTGTCGGCGCCGGGGCTGGACGTCATCGGCGCGGGCGAACCGGCCCTGCCCGGCGTCTCCATCGGGCACAACGGCACGATCGCGTTCGGCCTGACCGTCCTCGGCATGGACCAGGAAGACCTGTACGTCTACCGCGTCAAGGGTGACTCCTACCTCTATAAGGGCCGCTGGGAGCCGTTCCGCAAGGTCACCGAGCGGATCGCCGGGCAGCCCGCGGAGCTGGTGTTCACCCGGCACGGACCGGTCCTCGCCACCGACCCGGCGCGCGGCCTGGCCTACGCGCTGCGCACCACCTGGCTGGAGCCCGGCACCGCCCCGTACTTCGGCTCGCTGCGCTACCTGCGCGCCCGCGACTTCGCCGGCTTCGCCGAGGCCATGCGGACCTGGGGCGGCCCGCCGGAGAACCAGGTGTACGCCGACGCCCGCGGCCATGTGGGCTGGGTGCCGGGCGGCCTGGCCCCCAAGCGGCTCGGCTACGACGGACTGCTGCCCGTGCCGGGCGACGGCCGCTACGAGTGGGCCGGGTTCCGCGACGGCCGCGAGCTGCCCCGGCTGCTCGACCCGCCGGCCGGGTTCGTGGCCTCGGCCAACGAGTACAACCTGCCGCCCGGGGCGCCGGTCATCGGGTACGAGTGGGACCAGCCCTACCGGCGGCAGCGGATCGGCGAGGTGCTGTCAGCCGACCGGCGCGCCGACCTGGCCGGGTCGGCCCGGCTGCAGAACGACGTGGTGTCCCTGCCCGCCCGGACCCTGGTGGCGCTGCTGCGCGGCGTCGAGACCGAGGACCCGTCGGCGGCGCGGGCGCTGGCGCTGCTCAGGGGCTTCGACGGGGTGTGCGCGGTGGACTCGGCGCCCGCCGCGCTGTTCGAGACGTGGGTGAGCCGCCACCTCGGCCCCGGGTTCGTCGCGCAGGCGGGGCTGCCCCCGGAGGTTCCCCTGTTCGACCTGCGCATCGTCCTGGAGGGGCTGGCGCGCGGCGGCCACGAGGACCTGATCGTCCGCACCCTGGCCGCCGCCTACGACGACGTCGCCGCCCGGCTCGGCCCGGACCCGGACGCCTGGCGCTGGGGCGACCTGCAGCGCACGACCTTCACCGCCGCCGCGGGCGAGGGCGTGGGCCCGTTCCCGCGCGGCGGGTCGGCGCACACGGTCGACGCCTCCGCCTACAATCCCGGCGACTTCCGGCAATTGTCCGGGGCGTCTTTCAGAATGGTGCTCGACGTGGGCGCCTGGGACAATTCGATTGCGGTGAACGCGCCCGGCCAGTCCGGCGACCCGCGCAGCCCGCATTATCAGGACCTGGTCGGCCGGTGGCGGCAGGGTGAATATTTCCCGCTGGTTTACAGCCGGGCCGCCGTGGAGGCCGCGGCGGCCCAGCGGATAACGCTCATACCGGTGCTGGGTTAGGGGTGGTAGGGGGTTGGTCCGGTCGATCCCGCGCGGTTAGCGTGCCATTGAATTCACTTCTCCGCGACGAACGGATGACGGCGTTGACGGTCATTGCAGAGAATTCCCGGCTGGATGGCCGCGCGCCGGCCGTCCGCCTGTCCCGCCTGCTCGATCCCGGGTCGATGACGTACCTGGCCGAGAGCGACGAGACCGGCGTGGCGACCGCGCGGGGCCGGATCGGCGGCCGGTCGGTGTTCGCCTTCTGCACCGACGCGGCCGTGATGGGCGGCGCGCTCGGCGCGGGCGGCTGCGAGCGGATCGTGGCCGCCATCGACCGGGCGGCCCGCGAGGGCAGCCCGGTGATCGGGCTGTGGCACTCGGGCGGCGCCCGGCTGGCCGACGGCGTGGAGTCGATGGAGGGCGTGGGGCGGGTGTTCGCCGCCATCACCCGGGCGTCGGGCAGGGTGCCGCAGATCAGCGTCATCCTCGGCCCGGCCGCCGGAGCCGCCGCCTACGGCCCGGCCCTCACCGACGTGGTGGTCATGGCCGAATCCGCGCGGATGTTCGTCACCGGCCCCGACGTGGTGCGGCAGGTCACCGGCGAGGAGATCGACATGGAGGCGCTCGGCGGCCCGGCCGCGCACGGCGCCAAGTCCGGCGTCGCCCACGTGGTCACCGCGACCGAGGACGCCGCCTACGCCACCGCCCGTCAGCTCACCGGCCTGCTCTCCGGGCCGTTCCGCTTCTCCCCCGGCACCGCGGGCGACTGCCACGGCCTGGCCGATCTGCTCCCGGAGAGCCCGCGCCGCGCCTACGACGTCCGTCCCCTGATCAAGGCCGTCCTGGACCCGGGGCAGCCGTTCGTCGAGCTGCAGCCGCGCTGGGCGGCCAACATGGTGATCGGCCTGGGCCGGCTCACCGGCGGCACGGTCGGCGTCGTCGCCAACAACCCGCTGCGCAAGGGCGGCTGCCTGGACTCGCTCAGCGCTGAGAAGGCCTCCCGCTTCGTCCGCATGTGCGACGCGCTGGGCGTGCCGCTGGTCGTCCTGGCCGACGTGCCGGGATACCTCCCGGGCGTGCGGCAGGAGTGGGACGGCGTGATCCGGCGGGGCGCCAAGCTGCTGCACGCCTTCGCCGCCGCCGAGGTGCCGCGCGTGACGCTGGTGACGCGTAAGGCGTACGGCGGCGCGTACATCGCGATGAACTCCCGCTCGCTCGGCGCCACCCGCGTCTTCGCCTGGCCCGGCACGAACATCGCGGTGATGAGCGCCGAGTCCGCGGCGGCGATCGTGCACCGCAGGGAGCTGGCGCGGGCGCCGGAGGCGGAGCGGCCCGCGCTGCGGCGCCGCCTGGCCGAGCAGCTCGACCGCGAGAGCGGCGGCGTCGACAGGGCCCGCGCCCTGGGCGCCGTCGACGAGGTCATCGACGTCACCGCGACCCGGCGCAAGCTCGCCGCGGCACTGGCCGAGGCACCCCCCGGGCGGGGCCGGCACGCCAACATCCCGTTGTAACCGGAAGGACGTAGCGTCATGGATGCCCTGACCGAAGCCGTGCTGAGCGGTGCCGGCCCGGAGGAACTGGCCGCCGCGCCGGTGCCCGCCGACTATCTCGCGGCCCACCTGCGGGTCGAGGACGTGCACATGTTCGCCGGCATGGACGACGGCGGCGACAAGGACGTGCGCAAGTCCCTGCGCGTGGGCCGGGTGCCGATGCCGGAGCTGGCCCCCGACGAGGTGCTGGTGGCCGTGATGGCCAGTTCGATCAACTACAACACCGTCTGGTCGGCCATGTTCGAGCCGCTGCCGACCTTCGGCTTCCTGGAGCGGTTCGCCGCGACCGGCGGCTACGCCCGCCGTCACGACCAGCCCTACCACGTGATCGGTTCCGACGCCTCCGGCGTGATCGTCAAGGTCGGTGACGGCGTGCGCCGCTGGCGGCCCGGCGACCACGTGGTCATCAGCCCCTCGTACGTGGACGACCAGGAGCCCGCCACCCACGGCGACGGCATGATGGGCGCCGAGCAGCGGGTGTGGGGGTTCGAGACGAACTTCGGCGGCCTGGCCCACTACACGGTGGCCCGCGCCAGCCAGCTCGCCCCCAAGCCGCCCCACCTGACCTGGGAGGAGGCCGCGTCCATCACGCTCTGCGCCGTCACCGCGTACCGGATGCTGATCAGCCACCGCGGCACCCCGATCAAGCTGGGCGACCTGGTGCTGATCTGGGGCGCGGCGGGCGGGCTCGGCGCGTACGCGGTGCAAATGGTCAAGGCCGCGGGCGGCGTCCCGATCGGCGTGGTCGGCTCCGAGCGCAAGGCGAAGCTGCTGCGCCGGCTCGGCTGCGACGTCGTCATCGACCGCAACGAGATCGGGCTGGGCGGCCGGCCCCCGGCCACGCCGGAGGAGACCATCAAGGCGGGCAAGCGGCTGGGCCGGGCGATCCGGGCCGCGACGGGCGAGGACCCGCACGTGGTCTTCGACTACGTGGGGCGCGACACGTTCGGCATCTCGGCGTTCGTGGTGCGGCGCGGCGGCGCGGTGGTCACCTGCGGGTCGAGCACCGGGTACGTGCACGAGTACGACAACCGCTACCTGTGGATGAACCTCAAGCGGATCGTCGGCAGCCACGCCGCCAACCTCCAGGAGACCTGGGAGTGCCTGCGGCTGTTCGCCAAGGGCGTGCTGGTGCCGACGCTGGCCACCTGCTATCCGCTGGAGGAGGTGGCCGAGGCCACCCGCCTGGTGCAGACCAACGAGCACCAGGGCAAGGTCGGCGTGCTCTGCCTGGCTCCCGAGCCGGGCCTGGGCGTGACGGATCCCGCTCTCCGCGCCCGGGTCGGCGAGGACCGGCTCGGCGCCCTGCGCGGCTGAGCCGATGGGCGCACACGTGGGCATCCTGGCGACCGGCTCCTACCTGCCGAAGGAAGAGGTGGGCAACGAGGAGCTGGCCGCCGGGGCGGGGGTCACCCCGGAGTGGATCGTCGCCAAGACCGGGATCCTGTCGCGGCGCTTCGCCTCGGCGGGCGAGACCACGGCCGATCTGGCGGTGCGCGCCGCGCAGCGGGCGCTGGAGGGCCTCGACCCGGCCGAGCTGGGGCATGTGATCGTCTCCACCTCCACGGCCGACAGCCCGCAGCCGCCGGTCTCGGCCGTCGTGCAGCACGCGATCGGCGCGACCGGCGCGGCCTGCTTCGACCTCAACGCCGTGTGCAGCGGGTTCGTGTACGGGCTGGCGCTGGCGCGGGACCTGGTGGCGGCGCACGGCCGTCCCGTGCTGGTGGTGGCGGCGGACGTCTACTCGCGCATCCTGGACTTCTCCGACCGGCGCACGGCGGTGCTGTTCGGCGACGGCTCGGGCGCCGCGGTGGTGGGACCGGCCCCGGCCGGCTTCCTCGGCTTCCAGCTGGCCTCCGACGGCTCCGGGCAGGGGCTGATCAGGGTGGAGGGCGGCTTCTTCCGGATGGAGGGCCGCCGGGTGAAGGAGTTCGTCCTGGAGCGGGTCCCGCCGGCGCTGGCCGCGCTCGCCGCCCGCCACGGGCGCCGCCTGGCGGACGTGGACGTGTTCATCCCGCACCAGGCCAACGGCGTCCTGGTGGGGGAGCTGGCCGAGCGTGCGGGGCTGGGCGGCGCGCGCATGCCCCGTACGGTCGACCGTTTCGGGAACGTGGGCAGCGCCTCGGTGGCGGTGACGCTGGACGAGGCGAACCGGACCGGGATGCTGCGGCAGGGGGACCTGGTGCTGCTGGCCGGGTTCGGCGGCGGGATGGCGATCGGGGCGGGCCTGCTGCGGTGGGCGGCACCGGAGGAGGAACGATGAACCAGCCAAGCAAGATCGGTGTGGTCGGGTGCGGGCTCATGGGGGCCGGCATCGCCGACATCTGCGCCCGCGCGGGCCTCGACGTCCGGGTGGCCGTCCAGACGCCCGGCTCGGGCGAGCGCGGCCTGGACCGGCTGGCCCGCTCGCTGGGCCAGGGCGTGCGCAAGGGCGCGATCAGCGAGGAGCAGCGGGACGAGGCGCTGGCGCGCGTCTCGTTCACCGCGGACCTGGAGGAGCTGGCCGACCGGGAGCTCGTGTTCGAGGCGGTGCCGGAGGACGAGGCGCTGAAGCTGCACGTGTTCGGCACGCTCGACAAGATCATCGAAGATCCGGGGGTGATCCTGGCCTCCAACACCTCCTCCATCCCGATCATCCGCCTGGCCAGGGCGACGAGCCGCCCCGAGCGGGTGATCGGCGTGCACTTCTTCAGCCCGGTCCCGCTGCTGCCGCTGGTGGAGCTCATCTCGTCCCTGCTGACGGGCGAGCAGACCCGGGCGCGGGCCTCGGCCTTCGTCTCAAAGGTGCTGGGCAAGGAGGTCATCGAGTCGCAGGACCGGGCGGGCTTCCTCATCAACACGCTGCTGATCCCGTACCTGCTGTCGGCCATGCGGATGGTGGAGTCGGGCTTCGCCGACGCCGAGATGGTCGACAAGGGGATGACGCTCGGCTGCGGCCACCCGGTGGGGCCGCTGCGGCTGGCCGACCTCATCGGGCTCGACACCGTCAGCTCCATCGCCTCGGCCCTGTACCAGGAGCTCAAGCAGCCTCAGCTCGCGCCCCCGCCGATCCTGCTGCGCATGGTCGAGGGCGGCCTGCTGGGCAAGAAGACGGGCCGCGGATTCCACGCCTACACCTGAGAAGGAGAACCTGTTGCCGTACGCGTTCGACCCCGAGCTGGTGCCCTACGCCGAGCTGATCCCGGCCATGCCGCTGGACGAGGTGATCAAACGGGACGCCGCGCCGCCCGATCCGGCTGTGCTGGCCGAGATCGCGCGGCGGCTGCCGTCCTACACGCCGGAGCGCGAGGTGACGATCGAGGACCGGCGGCTGCCCGGCGGCGTGCCGGTGCGGATCTTCCGGCCGCGGGCCGACGGGCCGCTGCCCGCGGTGATCTACCTGCACGGCGGCGGTTTCGTCTCGGGCGAGCTCGACTACTTCAGCGTGCGCTGCCTGCGGCTGGCCGACCAGATCCCGGCGGTCGTGGTGGCCGTGGACTACCGGTTAGCGCCTGAGCATCCGTACCCGGCGGCGCTTGAGGACACCTACGCCACGCTGGAGTGGCTGGCGGGCGCGGCCGGCGAGCTGGGCGTGGACCCGGCGAGGATCGCCGCCGCGGGCGACAGCGCGGGCGGCAACCTGTCCACCGCGCTGGCGCTGCTGACCCGCGACCGCGGCGGGCCGCCGCTGCGGTTCCAGTTCCTGGACGTGCCGGTGACCGACGACCGGCTGGACACGCCGTCCATGAAGGCCTTCACCGACACGCCGATGTGGAACCGGTCCGACGCCGTGCTGAGCTGGCGCTACTACCTGGGCGGCGACGGGGAGGCCCCGCCGTACGCGGCGCCCATGCGGGCCGGGGACCTGAGCGGGCTGCCGCCCGCGTTCGTGACGGTGTGCGAGTTCGACCCGCTGCGCGACGAGGGCATCGCCTACGCGCAGCGGCTCGTCCAGGCCGGGGTGCCGACCGAGCTGCACCTCTACCCGGGCGCGTTCCACGGCGCGCCGATCATCGCGGACGTGGCGCTGACGCGGCGGATGAACGCCGACATGGTCGGCGCGCTCCGCCGCGCGCTGCACCCGGGCAGCTCCTGACCCTTACCGGGTAGGCACCGTCCCGGCGGCGTGCTCGCGGATCAGGCCGACGATCCGCGGCAGGTGGTCCATCAGGTAGAAGTGGCCGCCGGGAAAGGTGTGCATCTCGAAGGCGCCGGTCGTGTGCGCGCGCCAGGCTTCCACGTCCGCGACCGGCGCCCGCTCGTCGTCCGCGCCGGCCAGCGCGACCACCGGGCAGCTGAGCACCGGCCCGTCGGGGTGGCGGTAGGTCTCGATGGCGCGGTAGTCGGCCCTGATCACCGGCAGTACGGCGTGCATGAACTCCTCGTCGCGCAGCAGCTCGGCCGCCGTGCCGCCGATCTTGCGCATCTCGGCCAGCAGCCCGTCGTCGGGCAGGCGGTGGATGCCGCGGTCCCAGACGATCGACGGCGCCGGCCTGCCGGACACGAACACGCCGGCCGGGCTGACGCCGTCCCGTTCCAGGCGCCGGGCCAGCTCGTACGCGACGGTCGCGCCCATGCTGTGGCCGAACAGGATCAGCGGCCGGCCGGTCCACGGAGCGATCTCCCCGGCAAGCCGGTCGGCCAGCTCGGTCATGCTGCCGGCGCACGGCTCGTGGCGCCGATCCTGCCTGCCCGGGTACTGCACGCTCAGCACCTCGGCCCACTCCCCCGCCAGGCGCGCGACGGGAAAGTAGAAGCCCGCCGAGCCGCCCGCGTGCGGCAGGCACACCACGACCGGTCCGCTTCCCGGTCGCTCGGCGTACCGCCGGATCCAGTCGCCGTCGCTCTTGTGGTCGTCCATGGAGCCAATAACGTCCTTACTTTCACGGTGCGATTAATTAATATTCAAGGACAACTGTCCGGCCGTGCAAACCCCTATTCCCGCACCTTCGATAGGGGGCCGCATAACTGCACGCCGGGGCTTGTCCGGTGTGATGAAATGATGATTTACGGTCGGCACGTGATGAATAACTAAGGCATTGCTTAGTGACCGCAAATAGGTACAGAATGTTGGGGTCTAGAGGGATTTGCGACTGTAACGGTGCAGGCGACAGGGCGTGAACAGCGCCGGAACCCGCACCACGCACAGGCAACCGGGGAGCCTCATGTTGCTGATCGACCGTACCAGCGAATTGGCCCTGCTGAATAGCCTGCTCGACATGACCGGGCAGGCCGGCGGCCGGGTCGTCGCCATCACGGGGCCGACTGCGGCGGGAAAAACAGAACTCGTGCACGCCTTCGGCCGGGATGCCGCCAAAGCGGGCGCCACCTGGCTCGGCGCGACCTGTTCACGGCTTGACCGTAATTTATCACTCGGGGTGATCAGCCAGCTGTTTCACAGCGCCGCCCTGCCGATGAACCTCGCCACCCAGGCGGCCGAGCTGATCGAGGGCATGACGTCCAACCGGCCGTGCTCCGAGATCCCGGCCCCCGACGACCCGGCCTGGCTGCACATGACCCAGCGGCTGTGGTCGGCCGTGCTGGAACTGTCGGGCAGCGGGCCGGTGCTGATCACGGTGGACGACGTGGAACACGCCGACCCGCCGTCCTGGCACCTCCTGCTCCACATCGTGCAGCGGCTGAAGAACAGCAACGTGTTCCTGGTGCTGACGACGACCGACGACGGCCAGGGCATGGAGCCCGCCGTGGAGTTCGCCCTCTCCCGCTACCCGCACTACCAGCGCGTCAAGGTCGGCATGCTCTCGCCCGACGGGGTGTGGCGGGTCTGGGAGCACCTGGCCGGCACGTCCGCGGCGCGGCGGCTCGGCAGGCAGAGCCACGCGATCACCGGCGGCAACCCGCTGCTGGTCAAGGCCCTCGTCGAGGACCAGGTGAACGACGGCGAGGACACCGGCGACCTGATCGTGGGCCACGCGTTCGCGCGGGCCGTCCGCGCCCTGCTGCACCGCGGCGACCCGACCGTCCTCCAGACCGCCAGAGGGCTGGCCCTGCTGGGACAGCCGGCGCCCGCGCACCTGCTGCCCGAGTTGCTCGGGCTCAGCCAGGCGGCGGTGCGGCGGGCGGAGAGCATGCTCCACGGGATCGGGCTGCTGCGGGCGGGCGACTTCCGTCACACCGCCGTGCGCACGGCCGTGCTCGACGGAATGGACGAGGCGGAGCGCACCGCCCTGCACGCCGGCGCCGCCCGGCTGCTGCACGCCGAGGGCGCGGTCCCCGCCGCCGTGGCGCGGCACCTGCTGGAGTCCGGCTGGGCCGGCGAGCCGTGGGCGCTCGCGGAGCTGCGGGTGGCCGCCGCCCAGGCGCTCCCCGGCGACCAGCCGGAGTTCGCCGTGCGGTGCCTGAAGCTGGCGATCGAGGTGTGCGACGACGAACACGAGCGGGCCAGGCTCCTGGCCGCGCTGGCGCGGGCCGAATGGCGGTTCAACCCCGCCGTGGTCAGGCAGCACCTCGGCCCGCTGGCCGAGGCCGCGCGGGAGGGCCGGCTGTCCCCGGCGGACTCCATGACCCTGCTGCGCTACCAGCTCTGGCACGGCGCGGTGGAGGCCGCGGGCGAGACGCTGCGCGCGCTGCCCGGCTCGGACGACGACGAGACGGCCCAGCGGCTCAAGGCCACCGAGGACTGGGTGTCGACCACCTTCCCCGCCCTCCGTGCCGTGACGCCGCCGCACGGGCCCGAGCGCCGCTCCGGCTCCTGGGGCGTCTTCCCCGCGCAGGGGGCCAGCCTGCTGGCCGCCGTGCTGCGCTCCGGGCCCGACGAGGCCACCCTGGACAGCGCCGTACGGGCTCTGCAGTCGATCACGCTGGACGACGCGAACCTCGACACGACGGAGGCGGCGCTGGCGGCACTGATCTACGCCGACCAGGCCGACCGCGCCGAGCCCTGGTGCGACCGCCTGTACGAGCAGGCGGTGCGGCGGCGCTCCCCGACCTGGTGCACGCTGCTGGCGGCGATCAGGTCCACGATCGCGATCCGGCGGGGCGACCTCACCGCCGCCGAGGAGTACGCGCGAGCCTCCCTGGACCCGCTGCCGCCGCGCGGCCTCGGCGTCTTCGTCGGCCTGTCGCTGGCGGCGCGGATCAGGGCCTCCACCGAGATGGGCCGCTTCGACGAGGCCGAGCGGTACGTGCGCCACCCGCTGCCCGAAGGGCTGCTCCAGACCCGGTTCGGCCTGCACTACCTCCAGGCCAGGGCGCACTACCACCTGGCGATGGGCCAGGCCCAGGCCGCCCTGCGGGACTTCTCCGGCTGCGGGAGCCTGATGCGCGCGTGGGAGCTGGACACGCCGGGGCTGGTGCCGTGGCGGCAGGGCGTGGCGGCGGCGCTGCTGCAGCTCGGCCAGCGCGGCCGGGCCCGTACGGTGCTCGGCCACTCCTACGCGCTGCCGGGCGAGCAGTCGCCGCGCATCGCGGGCATGACGCGCCGGGTGCTGGCTGCCGCCAGCGACCTGCCGCAGCGGCCGGCGCTGCTGAGGGAGGCGGTGGACTTGCTGCAGACCGCCGGGGACCGGCTGGAGCTGACCTACGCCCTGGTCGACCTCACCCACGCGCTCCACGAGCTGGGCGAGTCGAACAAGGCGCGGCTGGTGGGCCAGCAGGCCGAGGAGATCGCCGGGCAGGTCCAGGCCGAGCCGCTGCGCAAGGCGGTCGGCCCGGTGGAGGGCCCGGCCGGGAGCCCGGAGGCGGAGCCGCTGGGGCTGCTGAGCGACGCCGAGCAGCGGGTGGCCTCGCTCGCGGCCCTGGGTTACACCAACCGGGAGATCTCCAAGAAGATTTACATCACGGTCAGCACGGTGGAGCAGCACCTCACCCGTATCTACCGGAAGCTGGACGTGAAGGGCCGAGGTGACCTGCCCGACCAGTTCCGCCGCCTGCAGCTGCGGTGAGGAGGCCGCCCTCTCAGGCTTCCGAACGGGCTCGCGCGGCGGAGGCGGCGTCGGTGTCCAGCCGGCGCAGCGTCACCGCCGTCAGCAGCGCGGACAGGCCGAGCATGGCCGCGGCCACCAGCGCCGAGAGCTGCATGCCGTCGGTGAAGGCGGCCCGGGCGGAGTCGAGCAGCGCGGACGCCAGGTGCTCCGGCAGCTCGACGGCCACGCCGAGCGCCCCGCCGAGCGTCTCCCCCGCGATCTGCGCCGCCTCCGGCGGCAGGCCCTCGGGGATCACCAGGGCGGAGCGGTACACCGCCAGGCCCATGCTCCCCAGCACGGCCACGCCCAGCGCGCCGCCCATCTCGGTGGCCGCCTCCAGCACGGCGGAGGCGGAGCCGGCGCGCTCCGGCGGGGCCACGGCCACCACCAGGTCGGAGGCGAGCGCCTGGACGACGCCGATGCCGCCGCCGAGCAGCGCCAGCCCGGTGATGAGGACCGCCTGGCCGGTGCCGGGGGCGACCTGGGAGAGCGCGACGAACCCGGCGCAGGCGACCAGCATGCCCGCCGCGATGGTCGGCCCGGGGCGGAACTTCGACACCAGCGCCGCCCCCACCAGCGCGCCGACCAGCGCCATGCCGGCGGCGGGCAGCGTGAGCACGCCGGCCATGAAGGGCCGCAGCCCGAGCACCATCTGGAGGTACTGCGAGACGAAGTAGAACACGCCGACCAGGGCGAAGATCGCCAGGGTGTCGGCCAGCAGGGAGACGCCGAAGCCGCGGTCGCGGAAGAGGCCCAGGTCGAGCATGGGGCTGTCGAGCGCGCGCTGGCGCCGCACGAACACCAGGGCGAGGACCAGGCCCGCGGCCACGGCCACGGCCACCTCCAGGACGGCGCCGCCGCCGGCCAGCTGCTTGATCCCGTACACCAGGGGCAGCACCGCCGCCAGCGACAGCAGCGCGCTCCACAGGTCGAACCGGCCGGGCCGGGGGTCGCGGTACTCCGGCAGCAGGAACGGCCCGAGCACGAGGAGCAGCACCATGATGGGCACGTTCATGAGGAAGACGGAGCCCCACCAGAGCTGTTCGAGCAGCCAGCCGCCGACGATCGGGCCGAGCACGCTGCCGCCGGCGAAGCTCGCCGCCCAGAGCGCGACGGCCGTGCGCCGCTGCCCGGGGTCGTGGAACATGTTGCGGATCAGGGCCAGCGTGGGCGGCATGAGCGTGGCGGCCGCCGCGCCCTGGAGAGCCCGGGCGGCGATGAGCAGCTCGGCGCTGGGCGCGTAGGCGGCCGCCGCCGAGGTCAGGCCGAACGCGGCGGCCCCCCACAGCAGTAGCTTCCTGCGGCCGATCCGATCTCCCAAGGACCCCATCGGGATGAGCAGACCGGCCAGCAGGAAGGCATAGATGTCCACGATCCACAGCAGTTCGGTGCCGCTGGGGCGCAGGTCGGCGCTGAGGAAGGGGACGGCGAAGTAGAGGACGGTCACGGTGATGGAGACGAGGAGCACGGGCAGCACCAGGACGGCCAGCCCGAGCCACTCCCTGCCCCCGGCCTTCGGTGAGGGTCCGTTCACGTTCACGCTCCTATGTACAGCGTACATCGTTTTCGATATACAGCGTACTCATAACAGGACGCCCGCTCGGCCGCCGTCCCGGTCCTATGGCTCATGTCCACGATAGGTGGTGGAAGTTGGCTCGTACAGAGAATGAAGGGGATCTTAATAACGTCACGCGGAAAATAGAATTACGTCACGCATCTCCTGTGTTAGAATTCGTCAACGGAGGACAGATGCTGACCTGCGTGCAATGTAGTAAGCCCATCGAGGCCCCGCCTCGCGGGCGGCGGCCCCGTTACTGCTCTCGCTCATGCCAGGCCCGCGCCTACCGCGCGCGGGCGGCCGTGAAGAAAAGCTCTCCCCTGCGCTCCGCGGCCACCGCGGAGACACCGCCCAGCCCGCCGGCGAACATGAGCGTGCAGCAGATCGTCCGCACCGCCATCGAGATCGCCGACAACGAGGGGCTCGACGCCGTCTCGATGCGCCGGATCGCGACGCAGCTCGGGCTGGCCACCATGTCCCTCTACCGGTTCGTGTCCGGCAAGGACGCGTTGATCGAGCTGATGGTCGACGCCGTGCACGGCGAGCACGACGACGCCGTGCCCGCCGGCGACGACTGGCGCGCCCGCCTGGAGTTCGCCGCGCGGCGCGAGTGGGAGCTCTACTCCCGGCACCCGTGGGTGCTACGGGTCGTGGCCACCCCGCAGCCGCCGGTCGGGCCCAACGTGCTGGCCGACGTCGAGCGGCTCATGCGGGCCATGGACGGCCTCGGGCTCGACGCCGTCACCATGCACTGGGTGGCGATCGCGATCGGCGCCCAGGTGCAGGGGGCGGCGCTGCTGCTGGTCAACGAGCTGGAGACGAAACGCCGGACCGGCCGCACCACCCAGCAGTGGCGCAGCGACAAGTCCCCCGCCATCCGGGAGATCCTCGACTCCGGCCAGTTCCCCATGCTGACCCGCCTGTTCGAGGAGCAGGAGGACGTGGCCGACATCAACGCCTGGTTCGAGTTCAGCCTCGGCCGGCTCCTCGACGGGCTGGCGGTCTTCGTCAACGCCCGTACGTCCGACGCCGGGCCGCCTCAGCCGGGGCGGTAACCGAGCTCCTCGGCCACCGCGCACACGTACCTGCCGTACTCGGACGGCGCCAGCCTCTCCCCCAGCCGGTGGCAGGCGGCCGGGTCGATGAAACCCATCCGCAGGGCCACCTCCTCCACGCAGGCGATCCGCACCCCCTGCCGCTTCTCCAGCGTCTGCACGTACTGGCTGGCCTGCAGCATCGACTCGGGGGTGCCGGCGTCCATCCACGCGAAACCCCGTCCCAGGTCGACCAGCCGGGCCTTGCCCCGCTCCAGGTAGACCCGGTTCACGTCGGTGATCTCCAGCTCGCCGCGCGGGGACGGGGTGAGGTTCTTGGCGATGTCGACGACGTCCTTGTCGTAGAGGTAGAGGCCGACGATCGCGCGGTCGGAGCGGGGTTTCGCGGGTTTCTCCTCCAGGGAGACGATCCTGCCCGAGGCGTCGGTCTCGGCCACGCCGTACCGGTGCGGGTCGGAGACGGGATAGCCGAACAGCACGCAGCCGTCCACGTCGGCCACGTTGCTCTGGAGAATGTCGTAGAACGCGTTGCCGTGGAAGACGTTGTCCCCGAGCACCAGCGCGACCGGGTCGTTCCCGACGTGGTCGGCCCCGAGGATGAACGCGTCCGCCAGCCCGACCGGCTCGTCCTGGCGGGCGTAGGTGATGTCGAGGCCGAGGTGCGCCCCGTCGCCCAGCAGGCGTTGCAGGTTGGGCAGGTCGGCGGGGCTGGAGATCACCAGGATCTCCCTGATGCCCGCCAGCATCAGCACCGACAGCGGATAGTAAATCAGCGGCTTGTCATTGATCGGGAGCAGTTGTTTAGAAATAGCCAGCGTCACCGGATACAGGCGCGTACCGTGCCCGCCGGCGAGAATAATGCCTTTCACCGGGAATCCTCTCGCGTTCGCCCGCGTCACCGGCCAGCCTGGCCCGGCCCGGGTGCGCCGACAACCCCGTATCCCCCCTATCCTGGGCGGCCTTTCCACGGTCCCCCCTATTTCATTCACCACGCCTTCCGAACCGCCCCGGACAGCCGACAAAATCAAACGGAAAAGGAGGGCGTCATGAGAGTTCTGGTAACCGGGGGCGCCGGATTCATCGGCTCCCATTACGTGCGCACGCTGCTGGCCGGCGACGGAGCCGGGCAGGTGACGGTGCTGGACGCCCTCACCTACGCGGGCAACCCGGCCAACCTGGACGAGGTCGCCGGCGATCCGCGGTTCACCTTCGTCAAGGGCGACATCTGCGACCCGGAGCTGGTGGGCGACCTCGCGGCCGAGCACGACCAGATCGTGCACTTCGCCGCCGAGTCGCACGTCGACCGGTCGATCGCGGCGGCGGGCGCGTTCGTCCGCACCAATGTCACGGGCACGTTCACGCTGCTGGACGCCGCCGTCCGCCAGGGCGTCCGGACTTTCGTGCACATCTCCACGGACGAGGTGTACGGGTCGATCGACGAGGGCTCCTGGCGGGAATCGCAGCCGCTGAGCCCGAATTCCCCCTATGCGGCCACCAAGGCCGCCGCCGACCTGCTCGCGCTGTCTTTCCACCGTACGCACGGGCTCGATGTGCGGGTGACCCGGTGTTCCAACAACTACGGCCACCACCATTATCCGGAGAAACTGATCCCGCTTTTCGTCACGAATCTGCTCGACGGGCTTCCCGTGCCGTTGTACGGGACGGGCGGGAACGTGCGCGACTGGCTGCACATCGACGACCATGTGGCGGGCATCGAGCTGGTGCGGCTGGGCGGGCGGCCGGGCGAGGT
Source organism: Nonomuraea sp. NPDC049649 (assembly GCF_040675175.1). Taxonomy (NCBI): domain Bacteria; kingdom Bacillati; phylum Actinomycetota; class Actinomycetes; order Streptosporangiales; family Streptosporangiaceae; genus Nonomuraea; species Nonomuraea sp. NPDC049649. Next base: position 3,024 of record NZ_JBFAOH010000065.1, on the reverse strand, counting down.
CTACCACATCGGCGGCGGCCGGGAGCTGACCAACAAGGAGCTGACCGGGCTGCTGCTGGAGGCGTGCGGAAAGGGCTGGGACATGGTCCGGTACGTCGAGGACCGCAAGGGTCACGACACCCGCTACTCGCTGGACCACGGCAAGCTCACCGCCGAGCTGGGCTACCGCCCGGCCAAGGACTTCGCCACCGGCCTGGCGGAGACGGTGGCCTGGTATCGCGAGAACCGGGCCTGGTGGGAGCCGCTGGTGGCCCGCCATCGCTGAAATGGTTGGCGCCGCACCGGCGGGGCTGGTTAGCGTGACTCCCGCCGCTTCGCCGATGGGAGACCCGATGACGTCCCGACTCCTCGCGCTCTGTTTCGACGCCCACGACCCGCGCCGTCTCGCGAGGTTCTGGGCCGGGGTCCTGGGCTGGGAGGCGGCCCCCGACGGCGTCACGCTGCTGCCGGCCGACGACACCGGGTTCCGGCTCCGGTTCCTGCCGGGCGAGGAGAAGAAGACCGGCCAGAACCGGACGCACTTCGACCTGACCAGCACCTCCCCGGACGACCAGCGCCGCACGGTGGCCAGGGCGCTCGACCTCGGCGGGAGCCACCTCGACATCGGGCAGGGCCCGGACGAGCCGCACGTGGTCCTCGCCGACCCGGAGGGCAACGAGTTCTGCGTCATCGAGCCGGGCAACGGCTTCCTCGCCGACTGCGGGTTCATCGGGGCGCTGGCGTGCGACGGGTCGCAGGCGGTCGGCTACTTCTGGAGCGAGGCGCTGGGCTGGCCGCTGGTCTGGGACCAGAACGAGGAGACCGCGATCCGTTCCCCGCACGGCGGCCCGAAGATCACCTGGGGTGGCCCGCCGGTGGCGCCGAAGATTGGCAAGAACCGGCTCCACTTCGACCTCGCCCCGTCGGCGGGCGGCGACCAGCGGGCGGAGATCGACCGCCTGCTCTCCCTGGGCGCCGAGCGCGTCGACATCGGCCGGGGCGAGGCCGGCCGGGTGGTCCTCGCCGACCCCGACGGCAACGAGTTCTGCCTGTACGAAACCGGGGTCTAGGCCGGGGTCACGATCTGGATCAGGTTGCCGCAGGTGTCGTCGAAGACCGCCGTCGTCACCGGCCCGGCCTCCAGCGGCTGCTGCGTGAAGGTCACGCCGAGGCCGCGCAGTCGCTCGTACTCCGCCCGTACGTCCGCGACCTGGAAGGACGCGGCCGGGATGCCGTCGGCGACCAGCGCCTCCTTGTACGGCTTGACGGCGGGATGCCCGTCGGGCTCCAGCAGCAGCTCGGTGCCCTCGGGTGAGACCACCGTCAGCCATCGGGCCTGGCCCCCCGGGGGATGTCGTGCTTCTTGTTGACTTCATCCCCCTCGTAAACGAGGGGGATTCCCACGGTCGCCCGTGAGGCTTCCTGCTTCACCGCCGGTTGCCCGCCCGAGAAAGGGGACTCTCGTTGAGGTCTTACACCAGCTCCACAGGCGTTTCAGCTCTCCGCCAGCCCGGCGGCGAGGCACTTCTGCTCGTTCGTTCGGTGGCTTGGTTATCGCCACCTTCGAACACACTACCGGAACGCGCGGTACCGCGCGGCGTTTCAACGCCGGTTCGCCTGGCGGCGAATCGGCTGCCCCTGCCCTGCTCCGCAGGGGTCCGATTCCTCCCCCGCCTGAAGGCGGGGGTTTCCACGGAGATGCCGGATGCCAATAGGCAAGTCGCTGCTTGCCTATCAGAGCCTCGGAGGCAGGACCAGGATGCGTCCACGGACCTCGCGGCTCTCTTGCAGGCGGTGCGCCTCGGCGGCCTCGGCCAGGGGCAGCGTCGCGCCGACGCGGGTACGGAGCCCGCCCCTCGCCAGCAAGCTGTTGATCGTCCTGGCGGCGGACTTGAGGTCGCTGATCGACGCGTTGCTGATGGCGAACCCCCGGATGCTCAGATCCCGCGGGTAGAGCTCCCCCACCGGCAGGACCGGCCGCGAGCCGAGCCCGGACATGACGATGACCCGCCCGCCGTGAGCCATCAGGGGCAGCGAGACGTCGAAGCGGTTCTCGCCGGAGTTGTCCCAGAAAAGGTCGACACCGTCCGGGGCGGCGTCCTCGATGAGCCGCGCCAGGTCCGGGTCGCGGTAGTCGACGACGACGTCCGCGCCGAGGTCGCGGCACCAGCCCGCGTCGCGTGCGGACGCGGTGGCGACGACCCGCGCGCCCGCGGAGACGGCCACCTGGACGACGGAGCTGCCCACCCCGCCCGCCGCCCCGTTGACCAGGACGGTCTCACCGGCGCGGACCCGCCCCTCGCGGAACAGCCCGATATGCGCCGTCGCCGCGGTGTGCAGGACGGCCACCGCCGTCTCCGGGGAGACGCCCTCCGGCAACCGGTACAGCCGCTCGGCGGAGACCACCGCGTACTCGGCGAAGGAGCCCTGGCGCCCGCCGTGACCGAGGCTGTTGCACCACACCCGGTCCCCCGGCCGGAACTCCGCGACCCCGGGGCCGCCCGCGACCACGGTCCCGACCAGGTCGCGGCCGACGACGAACGGGAAGGGCGTGTGGGTGCGGTAGGCGCCGGAGCGGACGAACGTGTCGACCGGGTTCACCACCAGCGCTTCAGTACGCACGAGCACGTCGGTCGGCCCAGGCTCGGGGACCGGCAGTTCGCCGGCCACGATGCCGTCGGCCGGGCCGTGGCGGGTGATGTACGCGGCCGTCATGACCGCGGGCGGGCTCTGCATCGCGACTCCGTCCGTCCGGGTAACTCATCCGTTCACCCGGTCTGACGAGCGCAAACACGCGCGGGGCCCGGCGCTGCCGCCGGGCCCCGCTACGCGTCACACCTCTTCGACGCTGCTCGGCTCACGCCGGGACAGGTCGATGCCGAGTTCCTCGGCCGCGCGGAAGACGTCCTCGTCCGTGTCGCGCATCTCGATGGACATGCCGTCGCTGGACAGCACCTCGACGTTGAGGCAGAGCGACTGCATCTCCTTGATGAGGACCTTGAAGGACTCCGGAATACCCGGCTCGGGAATGTTCTCGCCCTTGAC